>JALORE010000064.1 GCA_025459125.1 Planctomycetota bacterium
TATTACCGCCGGAAGCTGGATGCCATCCTGGCCGCCAAGGGGCTGCGCCGCAGCTCCTCCGGGACGGTGCGACTGGGCTTCGAGCCCAATCCGGAAAAGACCTTCAATCGCGGCTTCACGGACTATGGTCTGACCGGAGCGTGCGGCGCTATCGCCTCCCACGACACGCCCAAGTCCGTGGGCGAATACCTGGGAAAGGTCACGCGCGTGGAGGAGTTTGCTTTTGTCCTCGATGATAGCCGGGACCTGCGCAGCGCCGACGGCATCTGCTTCTTCGATCGCCGCAGGAACCTGGAGGGAACGGTCGTCAACCGTGTCGAAGGTCGGCACATCTATCCGCAGAAGATGCAGGGCCTCTACGCCGGACAGGAGATCTACCGCAACTTCGATCATGCTTTCACGCGCCGGTTCGCCGGCCGGATCGCAGAACGCAAAGTCCGCCTCACCCTGCGCGTGCAGGAGACGGCCCAAAGCCTGATCCTGTCCGGGAGGGACGAGGATGGGAACGAGGCGGAGGTCGAGCTCGCGCCGGAGCGACAACCCGCGCAGAAGAAAGACGCCGCCCGGCAGACTCTCGTCACGCAACTGACCCGACTCGGCAACACGATCTTCGAGTGTCCCGACGTACACCTGGAGACCGGCGACGTGTATTTCCTGCCGGTTTCGCGCCTGAATGCGGCCAAACGCGAGCTGATCGAGCGACTGCTCCAAGTCCGCCAGGCCAATCGTCCTCGCCGGGCGGGCACTCTGCACAGAAATGCTGTCCCTTTCCCCCAGAAGCACTTGAGCTACCTGGGGAATGTGCTCAATGCCAAAGCGGCGGCTTTCTACCGGCGTCACGGTGTCGAGACCATCGCACCGGCCGCAGAAGCGGGCCTGGACCTGTCCGGTCGGACAGTCATGACGACCAAGTACTGCCTGCAGAAGGAGTTGGGCTGGTGCTCCGGCAGCCGCTCGCAACCCGCCGCGCCACTATGGCTGGAGGATGAGGACGGCCACCCATTCGAGGTGCACTTCCACTGCGGCCCCTGCGGCATGGAGATCTTCCTGGGGAGAAAGGAGCAAGACACGTGAACGATCATGGCACCGCGTTGACCACCGGCCTGCCCGGGCTGGACCAGGTCCTCAAGGGCATTCTGCCCGGTGACAACATCGTCTGGCAGGTCGATACGATTGGCGACTATATGGCCGTGGTCGCGCCGTATTGCCAGGCCGGCCTGCAATCCGGACGCCGGCTGATCTACTTTCGGTTTGCCAGTCATCCGCCGGTGATCGATCGGGACGCGGGGGCCGAAATCCACGAACTGGACCCGGCCGCGGGCTTCGAGACGTTCATCGCCAGGATCCATGCCGTGATCGAGAGCGCCGGCCGCGGCGCCCTGTACGTCTTTGACTGCATGTCGGAGCTGGCGGCCGACTGGTACTCCGACTCGATGCTCGGCAACTTCTTCATGCTCACCTGTCCGTATCTCTATGACCTGGAGACCGTGGCGTATTTCGCGCTTTTTCGCAACTACCACAGCTCCAAGGCGATCCAGCCCATCACCGAGACGACCCAGTTGTTCCTGGAGTTGTACCGCCACGCCGGGACGCTGTACGTCCATCCTCTTAAGGTGCAACTGCGCTATTCCCCCACGATGAACACGTTGCACGCCTGGGAGGGCGACGAGTTCCGGCCGGTGACCTCCAGCGTGCTGATCTCGTCGATTCTTGCCTCCGTCAACTGGTCGGACCTGAACCCGGAAGCCCGTCCCGGCTACTGGGAACGGACCTTCCTGGAGGCTCAGGGCGTTCCGGAGGCGGTGCAGGCCGGCCGTTGCCCCCTGCCGCGGGCGCAGGCGATTCTGCACCACCTGTGCCGCATGGCCATCTCCCGCGATCCCGGCATGCTCCAGCTCGTCTCCCAGTATCTCACACTCGAAGACGTGCTGGGCATCTGGCGGCGCATGGTTGGGTCCGGGCTCATCGGCGGCAAGACGGTCGGTATGCTCGTGGCACGCCGCATCCTCCAGCACAACGCCCCGCGGCTGGCCGAGTTGCTGGAAGAGCATGACTCGTTCTACATCGGTTCCGATGTCTTCTACACGTATCTCGTCCGCAACGGCGTCTGGTGGCTGCGGCAAAGACAGCGGAATCCCGAGACATTCCTCGAGGGCGCCGTTCAGGCTCGCCAGCGGATCCTCATGGGGCAATTCCCTGACCACATTCTCAAGCAGTTCGAACAGATCCTGGACTACTTCGGGCAATCGCCGATCATCGTCCGCTCCAGCTCGCTGCTGGAGGACAACTTCGGCAACTCCTTCGCCGGCAAGTACGAGAGCGTGTTCTGCCCGAACCAGGGCCCGCGTGAGCGCCGGCTGGAGGACTTCCTGTCCGCGGTGCGGACGATCTACGCCAGCACGATGAGCGAGAAGGCGCTGCGCTACCGGGAGCAGCGTGGGCTGCTGAACCAGGATGAGCAGATGGCCCTGCTGGTGATGCGGGTCTCCGGGGCGATGCATGGCCGCTACTTCTATCCGCAGGCGGCCGGGGTGGGGTTCTCCTTCAATCCCTACGTCTGGCACGAGACGATCGACCCGAAGGCGGGTGTCCTGCGGCTGGTGTTCGGCCTGGGCACCCGGGCGGTTGACCGCTCCGATGACGACTACACCCGGCTGGTGGCCCTCAATGCCCCACAACGGCGTCCGGAAGCCAATTTCGACGAGGTCCGCCGGTATGCCCAGCGGCGCGTGGATTACCTCGATCTCCAGGCCAATCGTCTGATGTCGAGCCATTTCCTCGATGTCATCGGCGAGAATGTTGATGTGCCGGTGGAGATGTTCGCCTCTGCGGATGAATCCGTCGAGGCCCCGGCCAGAGGCGGCGGTAAGACCTGGGTGCCGACCTTCGATAACCTGCTTGCCACGACCAACTTCGTCCAGGATATGCGCGAGATCCTCCGGGTACTGCAGGAGGCCTATGAGTATCCGGTGGACGTCGAATTCACCTTAAACTTCGTCGACGAGCGGACTTACAGGATTCACCTCGTCCAATGTCGCCCCCTGCCGGTCAAAGGGGTCGAGGCTACCCGCTTATCGCCGACAACCGTCGTACCAGCCGACCTGCTGATCCAGGCCCGCGGCGCCGTGATCGGCCACAGCCGCCGCGTGCGAATCGGCCGGTTCGTCTATGTGGTTCCCTCCTCCTACGCGCGGCTGGGGCTCCAGGACCGCTACGAGATAGCCCGGCTGATCGGCCGGATCAACCAGGCCGATGCCCCCGCCGGGCCGGGCGGCACCGTGATCCTGGGGCCGGGGCGCTGGGGTACCGCCGATCCCTTCCTCGGCATTCCGGTCGCTTTCGCCGAGATCAACCGGGCCGCGGTTCTCTGCGAGATCGTCGCCATGCACGAGCACCTGGTGCCGGACGTCTCCCTGGGCACGCATTTCCTCAATGAGCTGGTGGAAACGGATATGCTGTACGTGGCCCTGTTCCCGCGCAAGGGAGACAACCGTCTGCGCGCGGAGTGGTTCGAGAACGCCCCCAACCGGCTGCTCCAACTGCTACCGAAAGCAGGCCGATGGGCAGAGGTGATCCGGGTGGTGGACGTGGCGGACGGCACCCAGGACGGCGGCGTCTTCCTGGATGCAGACTCATTCGAACAGAAAGTCGCCTGCTACTTCCAGGGCCGGCAGGCGGATGGGCGGGCTGGGTGAAAGGCGTGCAGGCCGGCGGACCGGGACGGGTTCCGGCTCCGCGCGGTCACCCCTCGATCTTGTCGATCGTGAGCCGCAGATGCTTCTGGCGATGGCCGATCCGGCGCTGGCTGCTCTTGCGCCGCCGGAAACTGGTCACATAGAGCTTCTTGCCCTTGACCACGGCCGCCTCAGGCGAGGGGAACGAGGCGATGACCTTGGCGCCCTCGATATACGGCTTGCCGATCTTGTTGACGCCGTCGCCGCCGATGAACAGGACCTTGTCCAGCTCGATGGTCTTCGCATCCGGAGCCAGATCCGTCAGTTCGATTTCGATCTGGTCGCCTTCGGCCACTTTATATTGTTTGCTGCCTTGTTCGATGACTGCGTACATTCAGAAACTCCCGGTCCAAACGATTGACTCTTGGAAAAACTCATAGCCTATCGACCGCCGGCCGCTCTGTAAAGACTTTTCTGCACGAATTTTGTATGCTTTCGGCACAGGTGTTGCCGAAAATATCGGTAGTACTCCGGCCCCGTCACGGTGGCGGGTGGCAGCGGCAAACGAAGTCTTCGGAGCTTGCCGATGGCGTCAAGCCCAGACCCGAGCCCGCGGCAAGCCGACGCTTGCCGCGGCCACCCGAAGATGTCCGTCAGGTCGGCGCGGCCGGCGACCCATTGGGAGTGCCCGCATGAAGTTGGCGATGGTGGACGATCGGATCACGTCCTGCGAAGAGCTCGATCCTGTGCATTTCGACCGCGGCTTGTACTTCGGCGACGGCGTCTACGAAGTCCTCCGCAGCTACCACGGCAAGATCTTCGCCCTGGACGAGCATTTGCAGCGGTTCGCCGCGAGCATGGCGGCCATCCGCATTACCGGCATCGACATCCAGGTGGTCCGCGAACGCGTTCTGCGGGCCTTCCAGGCCGCCGGGTTTGCCAACGCGAAAATCTATTTCCACGTGACCCGCGGCTCGGAGCCCCGCAGCCATACCTGGAAGCCGGGTCTCAAGCCGAACTTCTTCCTGACGGTCAGCGAGCTGGTGGACAACCCCCAGGAAAAAGCGCGGGGAATCGCGGTCTGCACCCATCCCGATCTGCGGTGGAAACGCTGCGACATCAAGAGCCTCAACCTGCTGCCCAACATCCTGGCCAAGCAGGCCGCCGCTGAGAAGGGTTGCGGCGAAGCGATCCTGGTTGATGAGGCCGGCTTCATCACGGAAGGCGCCGGTTCGGCGGTCTTCGCGATCATCGGCAAGGCGCTGCAAACCGCCCCCCTGTCGGCCAATATCCTGCCCTCGATCACCCGGCACTTCGTAACCAAGGCGGCCCGCAATGCGGGCCTACCCATCGAAGAACGCTGTCTGACCCCTCAGCAAGCCGCGGCGGCGGAGGAGCTGTTCTTGGCCGTCACCACCAAAGATATCGTCCCGGTGGTCCGGTTCGACGACGTCGTCATTGGCAACGGACTGCCCGGCCCCGGCACAAAAGCGATCACCGCGGAATTCCTCAAGTTCACGACCTGACCGCATCACACGGTCCCCTTGAACAGCAGGATCAGGGCGAGCACGCAGACCAGCATGATGGCTCCGGGCACCGTCCAGATCTGCCGCCACTGGAACCGGCCCTCCACGCGGCAGCGGTCCATGACCCGGCCCGCCAGCAACGTCCCCAGGAACAGCCCGATGCCGCTCTGGGCGGTGATCGTCAACGCCTGGGTCGAAGCGGCGGTCCCCTCCGGAGCCACGGCACCGGCGAACACCTGGCCGGCGATGATGAAGAACACGTAGGCCAGACCATGGAACGACTGGCCGGCGACAATGGCCCAGGCAGGCTTGGGCGCCACATAGATGACGTACATGATCAGCCAAGACAACGTCCCGAGGGTCAGCGTCCATCGGAAGCCGGCATTGGCAATCAGCGGGCTCAGCGCCGCCAGAGTCGCGACCGCCTGCATCGCCTGGGCCACGGCCATAGCGGCCGGGACGTTCTTCGCGGCGATCCCGCTGTCCTGCATGAACTGGGCTGTGCCGAGGAAATAGAACTGCATCATGCCGGCCGCGGCGATGGAAATGAGGATGAAAACCAGGAACGTCGGGTTACCGAGCATGGCCAAAGCCTTGACCATCGGGATTTCGCCCGATCGTGCGGGGGGCGTCTCCGGCATGAAGGAGCTGACCACGGCCATGACCACCGACAGGACGGCCGCCAGAACGAGGCAATCACGCCCCTGTTCGGCCGTCCTGGCAACCCAGCGCAGGCCGGTCAGGAAGTAACCCGCCAGGGCCCAGGCGATGGGAGCCCACATGAAGATGTACGCGGATTTCGCCACGTCCACCTTGTTCGCGGCCAAGTGGTAGAACATCAACGAATTCACGAGCGGTATGGTGGCCGCATAGCACAGGGCGTACAACAGCATCACCACGAACAGCACACGGAAGTCCTTCTTCCACGCCGAGACGAACAACAGCAACGCGCCGACCAGGTGTGCCGCCGCCAGAATCAACTCCGTGTTCACCCATTGATCCGCGATCTGCCCGGCCACCAGCGGCATGAAGATGCAGCCCAGCGGAATCGCCGAGTAGATCCACCCGGTTTGTTTGCCGGTGAACTTCAGTGGGCCCAGGAGCCGCGCCGCCAGGACGGGATACCACGCCCCCCACACGGCAAACTCCAGGAACATCAGCGCGCTGAGCTTGAGGTACAGCCCCGTGTCCATCCCGAACATGTCAATCTCCTTAACCCGCAGGATGCTCTACTTGCAGGCGGCGGTCAGCCGCTCGATGGCCAGCTTGATGTCGCCGAAGCGGTTGTCGCCGGCCTCGCGCTCGATGGCCATGGCGCCGTCGAAGGCGACCTCTTCCAGGACCGCGAGGAAGCGCGGCACGCCGACCTGGCCGTCACCCCAGGGGACTTCGGCGCCCCAGGTGCCCGGCTGCTTCGTCCGCGTGGCGTCTTTGACGTGCAGGTGGCGAATCCACGGCGCCAGCGTCCGCACGGCGTCGATCGGGTCGCCCTTATCATAGAGGATCATGTTGGCCGGATCGAAGTTGACGCCGACCGACTGGTGGTCCAGCTTCTCGAGGAAGTGCCGCAGCTCCTGGGCGGATTCCTGGCCGGTTTCCAGGAGCAGGATGACGCCATTGTCGGAGGCGATGTTCGCCAGGTCCCGGATGCGGGCGAAGACCTTCTCGGCATGGGCCTTGTTGCTCTCATCGATGAAGCCGGCGTGCATCGAGAGGTACTTGACGCCGAGCTTGGCGGTCGCGATGACCGCCCCCAGGAACAGGTTGTGGTTCTGCTGCCAGTGCGCATCGGGGACGACGCCGCCGGTGACCTTGATGCTGTCGAGCGTCGAATAGTCCTCCTGTGGGAAGTCGATCATGGTGCTGGTGATCGTCCAGTCCTGGGCTTTGATTGCGTCCAGGACTTTGCCGCTGCTGTCTTCGACCGCCGGCCGAATCCCCAGATGCACGTGCCGCAGGCCCAGCTTCTTCATGGCCTGGGCGACCCCCGCCACGTCCGTCCGCAGCGACCAACTGCACACTCCTACCGGCCACTTCTTGCATTTCATGTCGTCTTCTCCCATCTCTCAGCGGATCATGATTTTCTCTTTGCGGCTGATCGACTTTCGCTCGGCCTCCACCACCCGGACGGAGTTGCGGGACTGCTCCAGGGTGAGCACGTCCTCGACCGGCAGACCGCGCACCACTTTGGCAAAGTGCTGGATCTCCCGCAGATAGCCGTCGCCGGCAGGCACCTCCGGCGTGAACTCCGCCCCCGCGCTGGGGCAGACCCGGAACATGGGCTTACGCGTCAGATCGTAGGTGATGGTGGCTTTCTCCAGCATCAGGTTGAAGCTCATCTCGAAGCCGAAGGTGCCGGTCATGCCCCAGCCGCCCTCGGCGATGACCAGACGCTCGTCGCCGTAGTCGTAGGTGCTGACCATGTGGACCAACTGGCCGGCCGCGTTCCGAACGCCGTGGCTGCAGACGGCCCTCGGCATGCCGAAGAGATACTGGACATAGTCCGTGTCGTGGATGTGCAGGTCGAGCGCGACGCCGCCGCTGCGCTGTTCGTCGATGAACCAATTGTCCACGCTCCAGCCGGGAGGGGCGCCCAGGCGCTGGAACATCGCGGCCATGACCCGGCCGTACTGGCCGCTGTCGACGAGCTCCTTGGCCTTGGCGTACTCGGGCCAGAAGCGCACGCAATGCCCGATCTGGAGGGTCTTGCCGCTCTGGCGGGCCGCTTGGATCATGCGGTCGCAATCGGTCACCGTCAGCGCCATCGGCTTCTCGCAAAGCACGTGGACTCCCTGGGACAGGGCCTTTTCCGAGCATTCCGCGTGCAAGTAGGTCGGGAGCGTCAGGGAGATGGCGTCCGGCTTGGCCTTGGCGATCATCTCGTCGAGACTGCTGAACAGGCCGACGCCCGTCAGGTCAATCTCGCCCTCGGCGCCCTGAATGTTGCCGACGGCTTTTTTCGTATCCGCCAGGATATTCGGGTTGGCATCGCAGATCGCGACGATGCGCGTATCCGGCACCAGCTTCCAGTGCCGAAAGTGCATTCGTCCCATGAACCCGAAACCGACAATCCCTATCTTCAACATTGCGGCACCTCCCGTCTGGAAGTTGGAAGTGTGAAGTTTGAAGTTGGAAGTAAGTGGCAGCTTGCCCGGATCAGCGATCCATCATCAAACCTCGCACGCCTGAAGTGTCGTTCTTGCCAGGCCACAACTCCACACCTTGACACAGCTCGGCCTCCAGTTTCTCTGTGAGGGGGAATTCTACCAGACGCCCCCCCCCGTCGCCAAACGATTTCTTGCACTTCGCGCGAAAAAGCCAACCGGCCGCGTGTCCGATAACAGAGGGTGACACCGGGGTTGAGCATGATGCCTGAAGTGGGAAGTTTGCCGTCACGCACGGGGACGCCGGCCTCTTCCCACTTGAAACTTCAGACTTCACACTTTACACTTCTTCCATGACACCGAAAGAACGGATCCAAGCGACGCTGCGGGGCGAGTCCTGCGACCGGCCGGCCGTCACGCCCATCTTCATGTCCTGGGCGGCCGGGTTCATCGGTCGCACGTATCGGGACTACTACCTGGACGGCGACGTCCTCGTCGCGTCCCAATTGGCCGTCGTCCGGGCGTTCCACCTCGACCAGGTCAGTGCCATCAGCGACCCCTGGCGTGAGGCCTCCGCCTACGGGATGGAGTTCGATTACCCTGAGCACGGCGTGGGACGGCCGCGGCGGGTCCTGCTCCAGTCGCCCGAAGATGTCACACGAATCCGGCCCTTTCCCATCGAGCAGGCCCCGCGCCCGGCCCAGCGGATCGAGAGCGTGCGGAAGATGGCCCAAGCGGTCGGCCGGACGCACAGTGTCCTCGGCTGGCTGGAGGGTCCCCTGGCGCTCTACGCCGACCTGCGGGGCGTCGAGAGCATGTTCCTCGACCTGATCGACAAGCCCCAAATGTATCTGGATGTGGCCGAAGTCTTGATCGAGAACCAGATCCGCTTCGCCCGGGCGCAGGTGGCGGCCGGCGCGGATATGCTCGGTGTCGGCGATGCGGTCGCCAGCCTTGTCAGCCCCGCCATGTATCGGCAGTTCGTCCTGCCGTTCGAGAAGAAGCTCTTCGACGCGATCCACGAGATGGGCGTCGCCGTCAAGCTTCATATCTGCGGCGACATCAAGAACTCCGTCCGCTTCATGGCCCAGACCGGCTGCGACATCCTTGACGTCGATTGGATGGTCCCGCTGGATGAGGCCCGCGCCGTGGTCGGAGCGGAGGTAACGCTGGCGGGGAATCTCGACCCGTCCGCGATCCTGCTCCAGGGAACACCACGAGACGTGGCCAACGCCGCCCGCCGGAACATCGAAATGGGCGGCCAACGCTTCATCCTCCAGCCCGGCTGCGAAATTCCCCCCGGCACGCCGGAGGCGAATATCCGGGCCTTCTGCCCCTGCTCCGGCTGCCTGATCCCCGAGAGACTCGGGCTTTAGCCCGTGCCGGGATGAGTGGCAGCGGCAAGCGCAGCTTGCCGATGGCTCGTGGGATAGGCGCCAACGCCAGCGGCAAGCTGCGAAGACTCCGCTTGCCGCTGCCACCCCCGTCGTATACCCTGGCTACCCTGCAGACCCCAGGGCGAGCCAGCCTTCGTCGCGAATTGACAGAATCCGCGGGCGAAGCTAAAATCGCAATAATGGAGCAGAAACGAATCAATATCCTGGGCCTTGAGACGAGTTGCGATGAGACGGCGGCGGCGGTCGTCGCCGACGGGCGCGAGGTCCGGTCGTCCGTCGTGGCCTCGCAGACGAAGCTGCACGAGAAGTATGGCGGCGTCGTGCCCGAGATCGCCTCGCGGGCCCATCTCGAGAAGATCTATCCGGTCATCACCGAGGCCATGGAGCGAGCGGGAGTTGGCCGGGATCAGATCGACGCGATTGCCGTGGCGAATCAACCGGGGTTGACGATCGCGCTGGTGGTCGGGGTCACCGCCGCCAAGACGCTGAGCTTCATGTGGGGCAAGCCCCTGATTGCCGTCAACCATCTGCACGCGCACCTGCAGTCGGCCCTGTTGAGCGAAGAGCAACTGGAACTGCCGGCGGTGGCGTTGATCGTCTCCGGCGGGCACACGTGTCTGTATGAAGCGGACTCCCCCCTGGAGTTGCGGCTGCTGGGCTCGACCATCGACGATGCCGCCGGCGAAGCCTTCGACAAGGTGGCAACGATCCTGAAGCTGCCCTACCCCGGTGGGCCGAACATCGAGAAGATCGCCAGGAAGGGCAAGGCCCAGGCCGTCGACTTCCCGCGTTCGCTGCTGGGCCGGGATTCGCTGGACTTCTCCTTCAGCGGGCTCAAAACCGCGGTCCTCTACCACTGCCGCGGTCAGGATATGCAGGGTCAGGACCGGGTCGATTCCATGAGCGAGCAGGAGATCGCCGATATCGCGGCCTCGTTCCAGGCGGCGGTCATCGACGTGCTGATCAAGAAAACGAAACGCGCCGCGGAGAAGATCGGCGCCAAGACGGTGCTTCTGGGCGGCGGCGTGGCGGCCAACAGTACCCTGCGCGAGGCGATGCAGCAGACGTGCGAGCGCAGCAAGCCGCCGTGGCGGCTGCTGGTGGCCCCGAAAGCCTATTGCACGGATAACGCCGTAATGGTAGCTTCGTTGGCGTATCACAAGCACCAGGCCGGGCTGTTCGCACCGCTGACGCTCGAGCCCAGCGCGAACGGCTGACAAGACGCAGGAGATCGGATATTCAACCGGAGCATCTAAGACAACTGTTGGAGCAGGTCAAGAGCGGCCAGGTCGACATCGATCAGGCGTTGGAGAAACTGCGCCATTTGCCGTTCGAGGACCTGGGGTTTGCCCGGGTGGATCATCATCGGCAACTGCGCCGAGGGTTTCCGGAGGTCATCTTCTGCCCCGGCAAGACGACCGAGCAGATCGTCCGCATCTTCGAATCGCTCGCGTTACGCGGCAACAACGTCCTGGCAACCCGGGCGGCGCCGGAGGTCTTCGAGGCGCTGGCCCAGACCGGCAAGTTTCCGCAGGCCCGGTATGAGGCGGCGGCCCGCGCGATTGTCTTGGAGCAACAGCAACTGCCGGCGTCGAAGAGCGTCCTGCCGATCGTGACCGCGGGGACTGCCGATATACCGGTGGCGATGGAGGCCAAGGTTACCGCCGAGATCATGGGCCAGCGGACGGAGCTGCTGTGCGACGTGGGCGTGGCCGGCCTGCACCGGCTCTTCGGCTGCCTGCCCAAGCTCCAGCAGGCGAACGTCATCATCGTCGTGGCCGGCATGGAGGGGGCCTTGGCGAGCGTTCTGGGCGGCCTCGTGAGCTGCCCGGTCATTGCCGTGCCCACCAGCGTCGGATACGGGACCAGTTTCCAGGGCCTGTCCGCCCTGTTGACGATGCTCAATAGCTGCGCTTCGGGCATCAGCGTGGTCAATATCGACAACGGCTTCTCGGCGGCGGTCACCGCCACCATGATCAATCGCAAGATTGACGGCACGGGGTAAGGTATGGAGATCGTACGCGCGGTACCGAGGTTGCCGCCGCGGCCGGCGGAGGGACACAAAGGGACGTTCGGCCGGGTCCTCGTGGTCGCCGGCAGCATCGGAATGACGGGCGCCGCAGCCCTGGTCGGCCGGGCGGCGTTGCGAGCGGGAGGCGGACTGGTGCGGGTTGCGACGGCCCGCAGTGCCCTGCCCATCGTCGCCTCTATCGAGCCTTGCTACACGACCCTTTCCCTGCCCGAAGATACCGCCGGGCGGATCTCCGCCAAGGCTGTCAACGCCATCCTGACCGCGGCCGAGGGCAATGACGTGGTGGCCGTCGGGCCGGGCCTGGGCCAGAGCACCGACCTTCGTACCGTCATTGAGACGCTGATCCAGCAGGAGGGCCTGCGCTTGCTCATCGATGGCGACGGTCTGAACAACCTGGGCAAGCTGCCCGGTTGGCCCGGCAAGCGCAAAGCCGACCTCGTCCTGACCCCGCATCCGGGCGAGATGGCGCGGCTTTGGTCGGGCCTCTTTCGCGAAGAAATGCCCCAAGATCGGCAACAGGTCGCGATGCAGGTGGCCCATCTTACCCAGGCTACCGTAGCCCTCAAGGGCGCCGGCACGGTTGTCACCGACAACCGGCACGTTTACGTCAATACGACCGGCAATCCCGGCATGGGCACCGCCGGTGCCGGCGATGTCCTGACCGGCGTCATTGCCGCCCTGATGGGTCAGGGCCTGAGCAGCTTCGAGGCGTCAGTTCTGGGCGTCTACGTCCACGGTCTGGCCGGCGACCTGGCCGCCGCGCAACTGGGCGAAGTCAGTCTCATGGCCACGGATCTTGTTGACTTTCTGCCCGCGGCCTTCCAGGCAGTCACCCGCTCCTGAGTCAACGCGGCAAGATTGTGGAGGATTCAGTTGCGAGGCGCCCCACCGTGACTATAATGCGGACGTTTGTCTGTCACGCAAGGTCAGGAGAACCGCCCAAGGAAAGGACCTGCTATGAGGTTGGAGTTCGGCCTTCTCGACATCGCCGTATTCATCGCCTTTGTTGCGGCTGTCATCACGACCGGCTTGCTCAAGAGTCGTCGCGAGCAGACAGGGGAGGACTACTTCCTGGCCGGGCGCGGACTCAAGTGGTGGCTCATCGGCTTCTCCCTGATTGCCGCCAACATCTCCTCGGAGCAGTTCGTGGGCATGAGCGGTAATGCCGCCAGTCACGTCGGTCTGGCCATCGCCAGCTACGAGTGGATGGCCGCCATCACGCTGGTGGTCGTGGCGTTCGGGTTCCTGCCGTACTTCCTGCGCGCCGGCATCTACACCATGCCGGAGTTCCTGGAGGTTCGCTACAACGCGGCGGCCCGCACCATCATGGCGGTCGCGACCCTGTTCATCTACATGCTGTTGCTGGCCTCGGTGACGTACTCCGGCGCCCTGACCATCAGCACCATGGCGTCCAAGATGGGTGCCGAGGGCTACACGGTGCCGATCTGGACCGCGTCGCTGGTGATCGGTCTGATCGCCATGGTCTACGTCACGGCCGGGGGCCTCAAGGCCTGTGCCTGGGCCGACCTGATCCAGGGCAGCGCCCTGATCGTGGGCGGCGGGGTCATCATGTACTTCGCCTTTCGGACGCTGGGCAACGCGACGGGCGCGCTCGCCTTTGTCGAGAACGTTCAGACCGGGGCCGTTGGGTATAAGACCTTCACGCCGGAGACCGGGGCGGTCGACCGCTTCATGGAATTGAACCGCGTCCGGATGAACATGTTCCTGCCTTCGAACGACAAGGTCCTGCCCTGGACCGCCCTGCTGCTGGGGCTGTGGATTCCCAACTTCTACTACTGGGGCCTGAACCAGTACATCACGCAGCGTACGCTGGGATCCGAGTCGCTCGCCCAGGGACAGAAGGGCATCATGTTCGCCGCCTTCATGAAGCTGTTGATCCCGTTCGTGATCGTGGTGCCGGGCATCATGGCGTTCAACCTGTTCGCCGGCGACATGCAGAACCAGGCGGTGACGGACAACGCCGTGGTCATCGCGCGGTATTTGAAGGCGAATCCGGATACCCAGCTTGTCGAGGTGGCCCAGGCGCCCAACCGGGAGGCGATCGCCGCCTGGCCGGCCGGCCGCTTCCTGCTCGCCGTGTACCCCGAAGGCGAGTCGCTGCGGGCCGCCCTCGCGGAAAACCCGTTCGTCCTGCCCTTGACGCAGACGGACTTCGCGGCGGTCACGGTCGAGCCGTACACGGTCTTCGAATCCGATGACAAGACGTGGGACGAGGTGTTCCCGAAGCTGGCGGCCGAGCTGCAGGTCTACAATCAGAAAGCCGCAGAGGCCGCCGCGGCCGCGAAGGCCACGCTCCACACGGAGAAGTTCATCGCCTACAAGTACGATACCGCCCTGGGCCAACTGCTCAGCAGTGTGCTGCCCCAGCGGACGGGCCTAGTGGGTTTCGTGCTGGCCGCGCTGCTCGGGGCGGTCGTCAGCTCGCTGGCCGCCATGCTCAACGCCGCCTCCACGATCTTCACGATGGATATCTATAAGAAGTACATCAGTCCCAACGCCGGACAGAAGACCGTCGTCTTCCTCGGACGGGCTTCCGTGCTCGTGTTCACCGCGGTCGCGGTTCTGCTGGCGCCCCAGCTCGGCAATCCGAAGATCAGCAACAGCATCTTCACCATCATCCAGGAGAGCCAGGGCCTGATTTCGCCGGGCATCCTGGCGGTCTTTGCGTTCGGTTTGATCGTGCGAAAGGCTCCGCCGATCGCGGGTGTGGCCGGCCTGCTGACGAACATCGTGACCTACGGCGGCATGTACCTGGCCGGGCGTTACAAGATCGGTCCCGACATCCAGTTCCTCAACCGCATGGCCATTTGTTTCGCCCTGTGCCTGGTCGTCATGTGGATCATCACGATGGCCCGGCCGCTGCCGCAGCCCATCGAGTTCAAGAAGCAGTCAAACTTGAACCTGGCGTCTTCGCGCGGGGCACTGGTCGCCGGGATCCTCATTGTCCTCATCACGTTGGCCTTCTATGTGATCTTCAGTCCGATCGGGCTGGCCAAGTGAGAGAAAATCCAAAATCGCGGTGATGCGAAGACCGGTTGACGGCCGATGTAAAAGGGAACCACTTCACAAGCGGCCCCCCTCTTCCATAACCCGGGGCCGTTTTTGCGCTGCCGGAGGTACCGTCAGAAACGTACGCCAGCCAACCATCACGACGGTGAAGAAGTAGCACCCGCCTTCAACGGTCGCCCGCCTGTAGTCTGTCATCCGATGCCTCCCTCCTGCAGGTACATTCTACCGCATGGGCTGAAGCCCATCCTACATGCGGCATGCTGTGCATATCACCGCTACGTGCCGCATTTCCGCATGGGCTGAAGCCCATGCGGTTTCTGTTCATGGCGGTGGCAAGAGACCGTCGACGGCGCCGGTGACAGTCCTGACGCGGTTCAGTATCACCGGCTCGTTGACGTCCCGGCACCGGGTGAACTTGAAACCCTCCAGGGTGAGCTGGTTCACGTCGTCGCAGATCAGGACCGGCCGGCGGTCCGGTTTCGTGCAGGTCAGGCGGAAATCTTCGAAGGTCAGATTCTCTACATTGCGGGCGTAGAGACCCCAGGCCGGCAGGGGACGGGCATCGACGCCGGGGGCTTTGATGACGGCCGGGACCTTGTCGGGAGATCCGCCGCCATTAAACTCGATGTCCACATTGCGGAAGGTCACGCTTTTGAAGGGTGCCTCGGCCCAGCTTTCGACCGAGCAGGCGGCGCGGTAGACGCCGGTGGCGGTCACGCGGGTGACGAGGATGCGGTTGGCCGTGTTGCCGGGCTTGAGCAGGATATGGAACGGCGTGCTGACGTTCTGCATCGTGATGTCACTGATGAGCACGTCGTCCAAGTCGCCGGTGGTCTTGTCCCACGCGCCCGGCTGGAGGTTGATGCCCGCCAGCATGTTGTAGCGGTCCGACGTGCGATGCGGCCGGACGCCGGGACCGTAGAAGAGGCAGTCCCGCACGATCAGGTGCCGGGCGGGACCGATCAGGCGGATGCCGTTGCACGACGAGTTGACGATGCAGTCGGAGATGACGACGTTCTCCCAATACCGGCCGGCGATCGAGTCGTCGCCCGTGTAGAAGCGGCAGCCGACGATGCTGACATCCTTGCAGGCCCGCTGGGGCGCCCCACGGAAGTGCACACCGTCCCAGCCGCCGGTGAACTTGACGTTGCGGATGTCCACGTGATCGCTGATCAGGAAGAAGATGGCGTAATTGGCCGAATCCACGAACGAGATATCCTGCACCGTCACGTTGCGGCAGTTGACGAAGACGAACGTATGCGGCCCGCGCATCTTCTCTTCGCCGGTCGGATCGAAGACCTTGTTGCCGTCGATGACCCCGGCGCCGGCGATTTCGATATCCTCCGCGCCATCAGCCAGGATCAGCGCCCGGTGCCATTTGCCCCATCTGGCCTCGGGCAGGAAGCCTGGCGGCGTCGGATGCTCGTACAAATTGGGATCTTCTGCACCGATCAACCGGGCCCCCGCCTCCAAGTACAGCGTGACCCGGCTCTTGAGATGCACGGTCGCCGACAGGTACCGCCCGGGCGGCAGCCGCACCTGCCCGCCCCCGGCCTGGGCGCAGGCCTCGATCGCCTTGTTGATGGCGGCGGTATCGAGCGTCTTGCCATCGCCGACCGCTCCGAAATCGCGGATATCGAACACGCCGGCCTGAGCGTCCGCGGCGTTGCGGGCCCCTGTGAGCATCGCGATGCTCAGAATCAACCATGCTACCGCCACCAGTACCCCCCGCCGACGCGCAATCCCCATCCTGTTCCACATAACGCCGTCTCCTGCAAGTCCACGTATCCCTGGCTCAGCACCTTGGGCTCCCTCTTTAACACAAGCCGCCGTGACAGGCAAGAGGGCACTCCGCGGTTCGAAGGCCCGCCCCAACCGGTCCTCGGGGGCCCGGGGTAGTCAAGATCCGCAAGATCGCCAAGCTCCCGAAGATCGTCAAAGAAAAACTTCGGCGATCTTGACGATCTTCCGTTTTTGGCCCAAGAATGAGGGTGCCGTCCCAGCACAAGATCGCCAGGCCCTCGAATCCACACCGCCCTTGCCGGATCCCGTCCAAGCCGGTATATTCGGGGGCGTCGCTGGCAGATTGGTCGATAGGAACCCTTTTCCCGAGGCGCCGGAAGGCCGTGCAGGATGGCCGGGGGCCCCTGACCGAGGTTGGGATGGAGCTGACGAAGGAAGACCAAGTCGCGTTGGAGAAGCTGGGGCAACTGGCGGGGGAGAACGGCATCAGGATCGCCGGCGGCACGCTGCGGCGGACCTCCTCCCGGTTCTGCCTGGGCGTCGAGCATGGCGACTACAACGGCACGGAGCTGTTCGGTGTCGGAACCGACCGGTTCATCTGGATGGGCTACCGGCCCAACGGCACGAACAAGGTCCGGCTCTTCAGCGGCAACTTCCCCCAGGACGGGCGAATCGAGTACACGATCGGCAACGTGCCCGCCCCGAAGTCGGCGGCCATCGCCGAGACGTGGGGCCGGTTCCCCTACGGGATCGACTACATCCTCAAACGCGAGGGATTCAAGCTCAAGCAGGGCATCGACGCCGTGCTCTTCGGCAATATCCCCGGCGGCGGCATGAGCCGCTCGGCATCGCTGTGCATCAACCTCATCCTGTCGCTGTTCGACGTGAACGGCCTCCGGGTCGAGAAGCAGGTGCAGATCGTCGATCTGGCCCAGGCGGTCGAGAACGACTACATCGGCTCGCCCTGCGGCAAGCTCGATCAGACCATGGTCCTGTTCGCCAGGGAAGGCATGGGGACCTACTACAACCCCAAGGACCGCTCGATCGAGTACGTGCCCATCGGCTCAGGGGCCACGGACTTCCGTATTGTTGTCCTCGACACCGGCACGGATCGGCCGGGCCTGGAGAAAGCGACGTATGCGGTCCGGCGGCGCGAGTGCGAGGAGTTCGTCGGCATTCTCCAGAAAGCCGGGTTCGCAATCACTTGCCTGGCCGACGTGAAGGATGAGGCCCTCTACCACCGGATCATGGATCAATTTGGCCGCAGCCACCCGAACCATAGCGACCGGCTCAACTACATCTACCACGCCCAACAGCGTTTCTACCAGATGATGGACGCCTGGCGGGCAGGCCGGATCGAGACGGTCGGCGCGATCTTCCGACAGGATGGGCTGGGCCTGCGGGACGACTACAAGATCTCCGGTCCGGAATTGGAGACGATGTGCGACGCGGTCCGGACTGTGCCGGGCGTGCTGGGCGAACGGATGCTGGGCGGCGGCGACAAGGGGGCCTCCGGGGCCCTGGTCCGGGCGGAGAGCGTCGAAGCGGTCAAGCAGGCCGTCGAGGCCGCCTACCCGCGCAGCCGGCCGGCCTACCAAGACAAGTACGCCGCCCACGTCTGCAAGGTCGTGGACGGCGTCCGGACCTATCCGGGCGTGCTTTGAGGTTTACGATTTATGATTTACGATTTGTGATTCAGGAATGACAGATCATAAATCTCAGGGTGTTTTCAGCGCGAAGGTCACGTCCAACCGGCGGATTCGCGCGTGCTTCTGGACGATGGACCTGGAGTTCACCGGCGTCGGCGCACAGGCCTATGCGAGATTTCAGCCGGGGCAGTTTGTGGAGGTGGATGTCTCGAACCTGGGTCTGCCGCCGGAGGAGTTGATTGCACCGGAACTGCGGGACGCCGTCCGGCGGAACATCCTGCTCCGCCGCCCGTTCAGCTTTGCCGATGTGACGGTCGAGACGAACCGGACGACGGCGGAGCTGCTGTATTGCGTGCTCGGACCGGCCTCGGTCCGCCTGACCACCCTGAGCCGGGGTGATTCCCTCAGCGTTCTCGGGCCGCTCGGCCACGGGTTCCGGGTGCCGCCGGGCAAACGGCTGGCCCTGCTGGTCGTCGGCGGCATGGGTGCCCCGCCGATCCAGTGCCTGGCCAAGCTCCTGCGCACCGAGTATGCCGGCACGCACGTCATTGCCTTCATCGGCGCCAAGACGGCCGCTTCCCTGCCGTTCGCGGGCGAGTTCGACGGGATGCCGGAGCGGATCGATTCCTTCATTCCGGCGTTCGCGAAATACGGGATTGCCTCCGCGGTGACCACGGATGACGGCTCCGCGGGCCGTCGCGGCTTCGTCACGGAGCGGCTGGCCCAGTGGCTGGACGAGCAGCGTGATTGGCTGCCGGAGCAGACGATCATTTACGCCTGCGGCCCGGAGCCGATGCTGGCGGCGACCGCGCGGCTCGCGGTCGAGCGAAACATCGATTGCCAGGTCAGCACCGAGCGGCGCATGGCCTGCGGCATCGGCGTCTGCCAGAGCTGCGCCATCGAGTGCCGCGTCGAAGGGTCCGACGAGACCGCCTATCGGCTCTGCTGCCAGGACGGCCCGGTCTTCGACGCGCGGACGGTGGTCTTTGACGATTGATTATGGATGATGGATCATTGATTATTGAAGAGGACCGGCGGACGTTTCCATGAAATCGCCAATCATCAATCCTCAATCCTCAATCCTCTCCGTGGATTTTGCGGGGCTGCGGCTGGCGAACCCGGTGTTTACCGCGTCGGGGACATGCGGCTATGCCGAGGAGTTGGCGGACTTCATGGACGTCAACCGCCTGGGCGGGTTCATCACCAAGAGCATCACCCGCCGGCCGCGCCAGGGCAACCCGACGCCGCGGATTGTGGAAACCGACGCCGGCATGCTCAACGCCATCGGCCTGGCCAACGTGGGGCTGGATCGTTTCGTCGCGGAGAAGCTGCCGGTCATCGCGCAGATGTCGGTGCCGGTCTTCGTGAACGTGGCGGGCGAGCGGATCGAGGACTACGTGGCAGTGACCGAGCGGCTGGCCGGCGAGCCGGCCATCGCCGGCTTCGAGTTGAACATCAGTTGTCCCAACGTGGCCAAGGGCGGTATCAGCTTCGGACGCGATCCGGAACAGGTCGCCGGCATCACCGCGGCCGTCCGTCGGGCCGCCGGCCGCAAGGTCCTCATGGTCAAGCTCTCGCCCTGCGTGACGGATATCAGCGTCATCGCCCGCGCCGCGGTCCAGGCGGGGGCGGACGCCCTGAGCCTCATCAACACGTTCACGGCCATGGTCATCGACATCGAGACGCGTACGCCCGCGCTGGCCAACCGCACCGGGGGCCTGTCCGGACCGGCCGTCAAGCCCATCGCCGTCTATCTCGTGAATAAGGTGTACAACGACGTGGCGAAGAAAGCGGGTATTCCCCTGCTCGGACTCGGCGGTATCCGCACCGCCTCCGACGCCATCGAGTTCATGCTCGCCGGGGCCTCTGCGGTGGCGATCGGCACGGCCAGCTTCAGCCGGCCGGATAGTGCCGTGCAGATCATCGACGGCATCGCAGATTATTGTGCCAGACACCAGGTGGCCCGGATCGCCGATCTCGTCGGCTCGCTCCGGTAGGAAGACCTTGGGACATTGGAATGATGGAATACTGGAATATTGGAACGATGGATGAAGGACCGACCGGCGACCGAGTATTCCACCATTCCATTAATCCAGTATTCCATTGTCCCTCTTGCGGCGCTGACAGGCAACCGTACACAGAACACCATCAATTCCAGGGAAGGTACCATGAAACGCCGTGAGTTCTTGAAGACGAGCGTTGGTGCGGCGGCGGCGCTGCTCTCCGGCTGCGCGACCGACCCCAAGCGGGCTACGCGTGAGGCCGCGCGGCAGCGGCTGCTGCAGTTGCGAAATCGGCCCAATATCCTGTGGCTCATTTCCGAGGATACGTCCCCGGACCTGGCCTGCTACGGCCATCCGCTGGTCAAGACGCCGAATCTCGACAAGCTGGCCAGCGAAGGGGCTCGCTACACCCACGCGTTCACCACCGCGCCGGTCTGCTCGGCCTCGCGCTCGGCGTTCATGACCGGGATGTATCAGACCAGCATCGGCGCCCACCACCACCGCAGCCACCGCAGCGACGGTCACGTCCTGCGCCCGCCGCTGGCCGTCATCACGGAGTTCTTCCGCCGGGCCGGGTATTATACCTGCAACAGTGCGGGACTCAGCTACAAGAGGCCGGGTAAGACCGACTGGAACTTCACGCCCAATGCCCGGGCCTTTGACGGCACCGACTGGTCCCAGCGGGCGTCGGGCCAGCCGTTCTTTGCCCAGATCAACTTCAGTCATACCCACCGCGCGTTCGTGCGGGACAAGAAGAGCCCGATCGACCCCGCGAAGGTCGAGTTGCCTCCCTCTTACCCCGATCACCCGATCGCCCGCCGGGACTGGGCAGACTACCTCGAATCGATCCAGCTTCTCGACACGGAGATCGGAGTTGCTTTGCAGTGGCTCGAGAAGGAGGGCATGGCCAGGAATACCATGGTGATGTACTTCGGCGACAACGGCCAGTGCCACGTGCGGGGCAAGCAGTGGCTCTACGAAGGCGGGATCCATATCCCCATGATCATCCGCTGGCCCGACCATATCCAGCCGGGCACGGTCGTGGACGATCTGGTCAGCACGATCGACTTTGCTCCGACCTTCCTGTCGGCCGCCGGCATCACGCCGCCGGAGCATTTGCAGGGACACACCTTCCTGGGCCCGGAGAAGAAGACCCGGCAGTACCTCCTCGCCGCCCGGGATCGCTGCGATGAGACCGCCGACCGCATCCGGTGCGTGCGCTCCCAGCGCTACAAGTACATCCGCAACTACTACCCGGACCGGCCGTACACCCAATTCAACGCCTACAAGAAAGAGGCCTATCCCGTGCTCACGCTGATGCAGGTCCTGCACGGCCAGGGCAAGCTCACCCCGGAACAGGCCCAGTTCATGGCCCCAACCCGGCCCGCGGAGGAGTTGTACGACCTGCAGAACGATCCTCACGAGTTGCACAACCTCGCCGACGAGCGTCAATCCCGGAGCATCCTGCGCGAGCACAGCCGGGAACTGGACCAGTGGATCAAAGCCACCGGCGACCAGGGTGAACAACCCGAAGACCCCAAAGTCGTGGCCTACTGGCAGGAGGAGATGGCCAAGTTGTTCCGGGAGCAGATGGAAAAGAGAGGTCTGTCGCCCCACGTTTCCGACGAGGAATACCTCAGGTGGTGGGAAAAGAAGCTGCTGGGCTAAGCGCCTCTGATAGAGTGGGCCTTCGCATGTCCTGGCGCGGAGTGCCACGAGCCTGCCCCCGCGGAGGCGGGGGAAGCAATCTCAATCCCAGGGATGGGGAAACGGCTGCGCGTGCCGTTTCTGCTTGGAGGTAAGAATGGTTACAGCCGTCTTCTGGCGGACCCTTGTGCTCCCTTCGCTGCTGCTTTCCACGAGCTTGGCTCAAACCGATCCGGCGACCAGCCGCGTGAACCGCATGACCTATGCCGAGGCGAGAGCCAGGATTCCGGACCGGGGGTTGCCGGACTTCTGGATCGGCGATGTAAAAGGGTTGACGTCCCGCTGCGAGCGCCTGGAGCGGGGCCGAACCGCAGTCCTCGGCGTCACACCCGGCGGGCGGCCGATCCACTTGGTCACGTTTGGCGACCGGGAGACGGTCTCCCACCACGCGAACTTCAACTCGGCGATCGGCGGGCAGCAGGCGTCCGCCTACATGGACAAGGCGGCGCGGACGAAGCCGGTCATCCTGTTCGTCGGCCCGGTGCACGGCCATGAAGTCGAGGGACTCACGGGACTGGTCAACCTGATCGAGATCATGGAAACCGGCAAGGATCTGCGCGGCCGCACCCAGACCGGGTTGCAGCAGCTTGGCGAGCGTTGCCGGCTCCTGATCGTTCCGGCGGGCAACCCGGACGGCACCGCCCGTTTCGAGCCCAGGGCCCTGCAGGGGATGGGTGGCGACGACCTCCGGTTCTGGGGCCAGGGTACGTGGTGGGACGACAGCTTCTGCGATTGGCCGCAATGCAAGCGGCGCCATCCGATGGTGGGCCGCGATATCCATTTTCTCGGCTGCTATTTTAACGACGCCGGCATCAATCCGATGCACGATGAGTGGTTCGCGCCGATGGGTCCGGAGGCGCCGGCTATCCTCAAGGTGGCGAGCCTGGAGGGGCCCGACCTGGCCGTATCGCTCCACAGCCACGGGTCGAAGCCGGCGGTCCTGCGCCCGGCGTATGTGCCGATGGAGGTCCAGCAGGACATCCGCAGTCTGGGCGAGAAGTGCTACGCCCTGCTCGCCGAGCGCCGCCTGCCGTACGGAAGCCTCTTCACCGCCGGTCCTGAGGGCGGGAAGAGCCCTGCCTCCTTCAATCTGACCAGCGCCCTGTACCATGCGAGCGGCGCGGACAGTTTCACTTTCGAGAGCCCGCACGGGGTTCAAGGCTACTGTCAAGCCACGCTCGAAGAGATCCTGGACATCCAACTGACCCTCTATGAGGCCATGCTGCAACATGCACTCGACAAGAAACAGTAAGGACGGCCCGTCGGCCGATCGTAAGGCAGGCTGTGCCCGCCATTTCACCCATGTTTGCCGGAGTTGTTGGGCACAGCCCACCCTACCGGTCATTTTCATGCTGATACTTGCGTGTTCCGCCGGGGCACAGACGCCGCGGTTGGATGAGCGTCCCGCCGAGCCCGGCACGTGGGGCTCTCGGCCCGAGGCCGGGTCGGTATCCCAAACCGACCCCCCGAGCTTCAGTTGGCGACCGCAGACCGGATTGACGTGGGAGATCGAGTGCGCCCGCGATGCGGGTTTCACCAACGTTGTCTACCGGGCCACGGACATCGGGTTCAACGTGCATTGTCCGCCGCGGACGTTCGGCTCCGGCAGTTTCGTCTGGCGGTACCGCGGCCAGGACAAGCAAGGCCGATCCACCGGGTGGAGTCAGGCGCGGGCGTTCACGATTGCTGCTGACGCCGTGCCGATGCCCATGCCCGAGCGCCGGGAGCTGATCGGCAGAATCCCCGGCACGCACCCGCGTCTGTTCCTGCGCCCGGAGAACCTGGATCGGCTGCGCGAGCTGGCACGCGGAGAGATGAAGAGCGAGTACCAGGCTCTCGTAAAGGAGTGCGACCACATTCTGGCCAAACCACCCGCGACGCAGGAGCCGCCGAAGTACCCGCCCGGCACCAGCACCAAGAGCGAGGAATGGCGCGTCATCTGGTGGGGCAACCGGGAATACACGATCAAGGTCCTCAACGGCGCTGCCACTCTCGCCTTCACCCGTCTGCTCGGCGGCCCCGAGAAGTACGGGCACGAGGCCAAGCGGATTCTCCTGGAGTGTGCCAAGTGGGACCCCAAGGGTAGCACGGGCTACCGGTACAACGATGAAGCCGGCATGCCGTACAATTACCTGTTCTCCCGGACCTACACCTTCGTACACGAGCTCCTGACGGAAGAAGAAAGGAACATCTGCCGCACAGTGATGAAGATTCGCGGCGACGAGATGTATGCCCACCTGTGCCCGCGTCACCTGTGGCAACCCTACGCCAGCCACTCGAACCGGGCCTGGCACAAACTCGGCGAGATCGGGATCGCCTTTCTCGGCGAGGTCGAGGGCGCTGAGGATTGGGTGTGGTTTGCGACCAACGTCTTTTTCAACGTTTACCCCGTCTGGAGTGATGAGGACGGCGGCTGGCATGAAGGAGCCTCCTATTGGTCCAGCTACATCAGCCGGTTCACGTGGTGGGCGGATGTGATGCGCGAGGCGCTGGGGATCGATGCCTACCGCAAGCCCTATTTCTCAAAGATCGGCTACTACGCGATGTACCTGATGCCGCCCGGCAATAACGGCGGCGGCTTCGGCGATCTGGCGGCCGGAAGGACCGCCCAAGCCAATGTCCCCCTGATGAGCATTCTGGCGGCCCAGGCCCAGAACCCGCACTGGCAGTGGTACGTGGAAGAGCTGGGCGGCCCGGTGCCCACCGGCGGCTACATCGGTTTCCTGCGCGGCCAACTGCCGAAGGTCCGGGCCCAGGCTCCGGACAACCTGCCGGCGTCGCGGCTCTGCGCCGGGACCGGACAGGCCTACCTCAATGGCAGCATCACCGACGCCACGAAGAGCGTCCAAGTCGTCCTGAAGGCCAGTCCCTTCGGCACCCAGTCCCACGGCTACGAGTCCAACAACTCCTTCCTGCTCTGGGCCTATGGGCAGCGCCTGCTGATCTACTCCGGCTACCGCGACATCTACGGCAGCGACCATCATCAGAATTGGATGTGGACCACCCGCTCGACCAACTGCATCACCGTCAACGGTCAGAGCCAGAAGAAGCACACCGTCCAGGCCCAGGGCCAGATCACGGCCTTCCTGACGACCCCGCAGGTCGATGCCGTGATCGGCGATGCGAGCCGGTCATACGAGCCACCGGTCGAGCAGTTCAAACGGGCGATTCTCTTCGTGAAGCCCGATCTGGTTATCATCTACGACCGCCTGAAAGCGACCGAGCCGTCCACGTATGAGTACTGGCTGCACGCCATCAACAAGTTCGACGTCCGCGACCAGGAGAACATCACGACGCAAAACGGCGATGTCCTGTGCGACATCGCGTTCCTTACGCCGCAGAAGCTCACATTCGATCAGACGA
>JALORE010000307.1 GCA_025459125.1 Planctomycetota bacterium
CCACGTGATTCCGGCCGCACCCCCACGAGGGAGGCCCATCACGGGCCAAGGCTCCACGCCTTCACGCTCATCGAGCTGCTGGTGGTCGTGGCGGTCCTGTCCGTGCTGCTGGCGCTCCTCCTGCCGGCGCTGGCAGGGGCACGCACGCGGGCCAAGTGCCTGACTTGCCAGGGCCATCTCAAGCAGATCGCTTTGGGCTACCTGTGCTATCTCGAGGACTGGGGCGGACAGTTCTACGGCGCTGCCGGGGTCCCGAACCCCAATTCCACGTTCGGCGGCTGGGCGGGCACCGTGAGCAAAGTGGCGCATCGACCGGTCAATGGTTCCCTTGGCCTGCCGAGCGACGATGCCGGCGAGGGACAGGCCACGGTTTTCCGGTGCCCCGCCGACCGCGATGCGCTCGGGACCCGCGACGGAAGCTACTACCGCGATCGGGGCAACAGCTATCAGGCCAGCCTGATCGTCGTTGCCCCCGACCGGCTCCTGACCAGCCTGCCAGAGCGCTGGGGGGCGATCAATCAGGAGATCCTGGCCTATGGGCGCCCCGAGCGGGATCGTGTTTTTCAACCCCAGCGGCTGGCGTGGATCGGCGACTTCTTCTGGACGGTGCAGTTGGACCCGCTCAGCACCCGGTGCACGGGCTGGCATGGCCGCCGCCACTATCACAACGTCGCGTTCTTCGATGGGCATGTCGCGTTCACGGAGATCATCCGCGGGATGTACGATGTCGACGGCAGCTACCGCATGCAGCCGCACCGGGAGGCCGATCCGCGCATTCGGGAACTCCAACGACACGAATTGTGCAAGTGCGAAAAGAAACTTCAGCCCTGAACCGGAATCAATCGTTCTCTCGGAGGTGGAGTCATGATCGGGTCTTTTCCAGGCCGTTGCGTGTTGTACGGGGTTCTGGTGTGCCTGCTGCCTCTGTCGCTGGCCGGCACCGCGGGGTGGGCCGGCTATCCCCAGGTCGGCGGGGCGGGGGCCCTGGAGTTCGACGGCGTCGATGACTACGTCACGCTCGGCAATCGTCCCAGCTACCAGTTCAGCGGCGACATGTCGCTCTGCGCCTGGTACAAGCTGGCCGGCGGTAATTCGGGCACGAAGATGGGCATTGTGGCCAAGATGGTGTGGAACGGCGTGGGCTCCTCCTACAGCGGCTATGGCCTGTTCCGGTACGACGATAACGACCTGTGCTTCCTTATTGGCCCGGGACTCGGCTCCGGGTACCAGTACGACGCCATCTGGACCTATGCGAGCCACACGGACACCGAGTGGCATCACGTGGCCGGTGTCATCCGCCAGGGCAATGCCTACCTCTACGTCGATGGCGTCCAGGGAGGGTACGTGAACGACGCCCTGAAGATCCGGGACAGCGGCCAGGACCTGCTGGTGGGCAAGTATTGCAGCAACGAGAACGGCTGGTACTTCCAGGGCCGGATCGACGAGGTGTATCTCTACCGTCGTGGCTTGTCCACCCAGGAGATCCAGACGGCCATGGCGACGCGGCCTTCGACGACGGACAGTGCCCTCGTCGCGTACTGGTCCTTCGACGAGGCGACGGGGCAGGTGGTCGCTGACCGCTCCGGCCACGGCTGCGACGGCTATCTCGGCCGGACGAGCGGTTCGGACAACGCCGATCCGCGTCGCGTGTCCGGGGGCCCGCCGGTTCCGGATTGCCAGAGCAAGCATAGTTATCGGTTCACGTTCGACAGCCCGGATGACATGACGCGCATCGCTACCAACAACAGCGAACACACCTACACGGATTGGGCGTCTCTTCCGGTTCAGCGCCTCGTCGGGCAGCCGCCGGATTATGCGGGCATGTTGCGCCTGCTGAACCTCAAAGATGCCGCCAACAACCAGATTGTTCCCGCCTTGGCCACGTGTACTTTCAGCGAGCGTTTGTGCTACCCGAACGAGCCACAGCGGGTTGCCCAGAGCGTGACCGTCGCGGTTCAGTTCAAGTACCTCTTCCGGTCGAAAGCAGGCACCCTGCGGGTGTGGGCCTCGAACGAAGGGGGCGATCGCTTTGCCAACAGCGTGGTGGCCCCCGAATCCGGATCGCCCGGGAGCAGCAGCGGCTCGACCTGGGCGGACTGCTCCCGGACGATCTACCTGCCCTATAACATCGCGACTCATCCGGATCTCCATGTCGTCCTGGAATTGCGGGGCCCGACCGGCACGAGTGTGCTGATCAACGACCTCAGCGTGGAGGCGGTGCTCCCGCCTTCCTCCACCGTCCAATGGGTCACGATCAAGGTCGTACCTGCGGACGACGTCGAGTGCACCAGCGTGTGTGGCGATATCGTGGGTGGCGACTGGCTGGTGGGGCAGGAGGATTACCTTGCGAGTGCCTACTATGGCAGCAGCCTGATTCCTTCCAACCAGTTCTGTGTGGAGGGCATCTTCACGCGGGATCAGTACGGGAGTGTCGAGGACACCGAGTTCGTCGCGTGGGTGGGCGCCGGTCTGAACCTGTGTTCCGCCGGTCTGCAAAGTGTGGCGTCGCCGAGTCTGCCGGTGTCTACGGCCGCGGTCCAGGCTGCCGGGGGCAGTCTGACCGCGTCGTTGCTGGTGGCCGGCAAGGCCTATTCGTGCAATCCGTCCAATGCGACGCACAATTTCTGGTCCGACCGGGTCTTCGGTTTCGATCTCCAGCGTCGCGCGACGGGCGAAGTCTTCTGGCGGAACGGCCGTCCCCTCAACGCGCGTCTGGTGAAGGACCCGCAGGGGAGGCTGTACCAACTGAACGTCGAACAGGGCCTGGTCCGGCTGTCGGACGATCGTGTCGTGCTGGATTGTCGCACCTGGCAGTCCGGCGGAAACGACGTGCATATCGGCTGGATTCAGAGGTATCAATCGCCGCCCCTTCAGGATGCCGCGTTCGACGAGTTCGGGGACCTGTACGTCGTTCCGGTCCTGGTCTCTCCCCGGTGGGGGGGCGCCAGCTATCGGGCCGCGGCCAAGATTCGCCTGGGGTCCAGCCTGTCCGGGAACCAGCTCCTGCGGTTGTACGAGGACCCGCACCTCTTTGCCACCGGCGTCCACGAAGTCGAGGTAGACGATCAGTTTGTGTACCTCCTGGACAAACACAATTGGAATAACAGCCTCTTGCATCGCTATGATCGCGGAACCGGCCAACGCTCGACCTGGACGGTTCCCTCGGATGTGCGGGCCACCGCGTTTCATGTCTCCCGGCGGGATGACCGGATCTACCTCGGCAACAGCGCCGACAAGGCCGTCTCGCTCCTTGTCTTGAACGCGCTGAATTTCGTGCAGGTTCGCAGAGTCTCGATCGAGGGTATGGATTACATCAGCGACCTGGCGGAGTACGCCACGAGGAGTTCGAGCGGAACAATCTACGCCGCAGGCTTCTCCTTACCAACGTCGCTGCCGGCCGGGGATCTGAGGAACGGCGCGTGCCTGGATTATCCGCCGCTCTTCAAGCCGGTGCTGGTGGAAATCCCCTCCTGGAGCAGCGGGCCCGTCCGGGATGAACCTGTCCGCGAGTATGGAGAAGAGGGTTTGGAACACCTGTCCCTGCCCCTGTCGATGATCTGCACTGGGGAGGATTACTGAGAGATGGGAGTGGTGGAATAGTGGAATACTGGAACAATGGGGATCGTCGTCCCCCGGTGTTCCATCATCCTATTACTCCATCGCCTTCATTGTTTGCGCGTGGTGCGTGCCTTCTCGCCGAACTTCTTGTAGTGCTCCAGGGCGCTCTCGCGGTCGTCGAAGTCCTCGTTGGTAAACAGCAGCGTGGTCTGCCCGATGCGGATGACGTCCCCGTCGGACAGCGGGACGCTCGTGGTGATCCGGCGTTGATTGACAAACGTCCCGTGCTTGCTGACCATGTCCTCGGCGTAGTACCCCTCCGCAGTCTCGTCGAATCGGATCCGCAGGTGCCGCCGGGAGACGAAGTCGTCCAGGACCTGCAAGGGCAGGGCCTCGCCCCGCCCGATCACGCTGGTACGCCGTCCCAGGGGCAGAAACTCACCCGTTTGTTCCCCCGAGGTGACGATGATGGACGCCATAATCGGGGCGAGTGGACTTGAACCACCGACCTCTTGCACCCCATGCAAGCGCGCTAGCCAAACTGCGCCACGCCCCGAAAAACCGTGCGTCATTGTAGCCCCACGGTGCTGCCAGGGCAAGTGCTTTTTTTTCGGAATTCGCGCGGGGATGAAGTCCAGTTGTGAACTGACGGGCAGGGGGCCGGCGGCCGGGCCCAAAATCTGCGCGCGGGGCTTGACAAAGTTAGGGGCGCCTAACTATACTGACCACGGGTCTCGTGAAGGTGTGTAGGACGCGTATGAAGAAGAGCTACCAGCTCAGCGCCTCTGTGGAAGACTACATTGAAGCCATCCTCAACCTGGCGGACGAGGCGGGCTGTGCGCGGAGCAAGGATGTCGCCGCCAAGCTGGGCGTGGCGCGGTCGTCCGTGACGGGTGCGCTGCAACTGCTGCGTGAGAAAGGACTTGCCGATCACGAGCCCTACGGGGGCATCACGTTGACGCCGCAGGGGCAGGCCGCGGCCCGGGCGGTGGTGCGCAAGCACGAAGTCCTGGCCTCCTTTTTCCAGGACGTGCTGGGCATCAAGAAAGACCGGGCGCAGCAAGCCGCCTGCCGGGCGGAACATGCCCTGGGGACGGAGATCATCGGCAAGCTGGTGGATTTCATCGACTATGTGGCGGCCAGCCATCAGAACGGCTGGGACGTGGCCCACGAGTTCCGGCAGTTCTGCCGACGGCGGCCGGCCCGGTCGAAGGAGTAGAACTGTGGTCGACAAGATGGTGGCGGCACAAAGCCCGATCCGGCCGTTGTCCCTGATCAAGACCGGCGCGAAGGCCCGGCTGGTCCGTGTCGACGCCGGACGCGGGTTGAACAATCGACTGGCGGCGCTGGGATTCGTGCGCGACGCGGAAATCACGGTGGTGAGCAACGGCCATCCGGGGCCGTTTGTCGTGGTCATCAAGGACGTCAAGCTGGCCCTGGGCCGCGGTGTGGCCCATAAAATCATGGTGCAGTGACCGTGCGGGCGGCGTTTTTTTTTAGCCGCGAAAGTTCGGCCCGCCTAACTTTTCCTCCCGGCGCTGGCGCCGAGGATTGCTTCGACCATATGGAACGAATCGTTGTAGCCCTGGCCGGTAATCCCAACAGCGGCAAGAGCAGCCTCTTCAACCTGCTCACCGGCGCCCATCAGCATGTGGCGAACTATCCCGGCGTGACCATCGAGCGGAAAGAGGGGTACTGCCGGTACCGGGATTACGAAATCCGGGTGGTCGATCTGCCCGGCACGTACAGCCTGACCGCCTACTCGATGGAAGAGCTGATCGCCCGCAACTTCATCCAGGAGGAGAAGCCCGATGTCGTGGTGGACGTGGTGGACGCCTCCAATATCGAGCGGAACCTGTACCTGGGCACGCAGCTTATCGAGATGGCCCCGCCGCTGGTGTTCGCCTTCAATATGGCGGATCTGGCTCAACGGCGCGGCCTGACGTTCGACCTGGAGCAGTTGTCGCGGCTGCTGGAGGCGCGGATCGTGCCGACCGTGGGCAACAAGGGCGAGGGCCGCACAGCGTTGCTGGAGGCGATCGTGCAGACCGCCCGGGAGGGGCGCGGGCCGCGCACCCACATCGTGCGGTACGGCGGTGAAATCGAGGAGGAACTGGCCCGGATCGAGGAAGCCCTCTCCCGGTCGGATGGCGAGCTGGTCCACCAGTACGGCACACGGTGGCTCGCGGTGAAGCTGCTGGAGCAGGATGACCAGATCGTCGCCAAGGTAGGTCAGCGCGAGGTGCTGGATGTCGTGGACAAGGGCGTGCGCCGCCTGCGGGGCCTGTTCCGGGACGAGCCCGAGATCGTGATGGCGGACCGGCGCTACGGCTTCATCTCCGGCGCGTGCCAGGAGACGATCCGGAATTCCGTCGAACGCCGCCATGATGCGAGCGACACGATCGACGCCTTGGTCACGAATCGCGTGCTGGGCTTGCCGGTCTTTCTGCTGCTCATGTACGCGGTCTTCTGGTCGACGTTCGCCTTGGGCGAGTACCCGATGCGGGGGCTGGAATGGCTCTTCGGCTGGCTCGCGGCGGCGGTCTCGGGCCTGTGGCCGGCCGGCAGCGAGAGCTGGCTGCGCTCCCTGGCGGTCGACGGCATCATCGCCGGCGTGGGCGGGGTCGTGGTTTTCTTGCCGAACATTCTGCTGCTGTTCCTGGCGATCGCACTGCTGGAGGATACGGGTTACATGGCGCGAGCCGCGTTCGTGATGGATCGGCTCATGCACAAGATCGGTCTGCACGGCAAGAGCTTCATCCCCATGCTGATCGGCTTCGGCTGCTCCGTGCCGGCGATCATGGCGACGCGTATTCTGGAGAACCGGCGCAACCGCCTGACGACGATTCTGGTGATCCCGCTGATGAGTTGCGGCGCCCGTCTGACGATCTACTCCCTGATTATCCCGGCCTTCTTCGCGCCGCACTGGCGCGGACCGGTAATGTGGTCCATCTACCTGATCGGGATCATCCTGGCGGTGGTCTGTGCCAAGCTGCTGCGTCTGACCATTTTCCAGGGCGAGACCATGCCCTTCGTGATGGAACTGCCGCCGTACCGTATGCCTACGCCGCGCTCGATCCTGATACACATGTGGCAGCGCGGCTGGCTGTTTCTCAAGAAGGCCGGCACGGTGATCCTGGGAATCTCCATCATCCTTTGGGTTCTGGCGACTTTCCCGCGGCCCGAGGCCGAGCACCGCAGCGGTCTGGACGAAGCGCAGGCCCGGCAGGTGGCCCTGGAGCACTCCCTCATGGGCCGCGTGGGACACGTCCTCGAGCCGGCGATTCGGCCGCTGGGTTTTGACTGGAAGGTTGGCACGGCCCTGATCGGCTCGTTGGCTGCCAAGGAGGTGTTCGTCTCGCAGTTGAGCATAGTCTACGCGGTACACTCCGAGGACAACGCCGACGTGCTGCGAGAGCGGCTCCGGGCCAACTACACCCCGTTGGTGGGGTTCTGCATTATGCTCTTTTGCCTGATTTCCGCGCCCTGCGTGTCGACCCTGGCCATGACCCGGCAGGAGGCCGGTTCCTGGCGGTGGGTCGTCTTCCAGTTCGTCGGCCTGACGGTTTTGGCCTATGGGATTACCTTGATCGTATACCAGGTGGGCCGAATCTGGATGTGAGCGACGAATCGGTCCGCATCCGTCTCATCGTTGAAGGGAGTACATATGAACAACACGCCATGGAAGGTTGCCCTTGTGATTCTGGTCGTGCCAGGGGCTGTGTTGGGCGGCGCCCCGGAAGTCCGGAAGATCCAGGACAATTCGTTTCTCCTCGAAGAAGCATATAACCAGGAAGACGGCGTAGTCCAGCACACCCAGACGTTCCAACACGTGGAAGCAGGGGACTGGTTCTACTCCTTCACCCAGGAGTGGCCGGTGCCGACTCAGAAGCATCAGTTCTCCTACACCATCCCATACCTGCACCTGGACGAGCCCCAGGCGCAGACCGGCTTCGGCGATGTCCTTCTCAACTACCGTTACCAGGCCGTATTGCAGGGCCCGGTCGCGTTCTCTCCGCGCGTCTCTCTGATCATGCCCACCGGAAACCACCGGGAGGGATTGGGGAATGACACCTGGGGCGTACAAGGCAATCTGCCGCTGAGCCTGGAGCTGGGCGACCGCTGGGTGACGCACTGGAATCTCGGGGCGACCTATCTGCCCGGCGCCCGGAGCCTCGCGGGCGTGGAAGCCG
>JALORE010000519.1 GCA_025459125.1 Planctomycetota bacterium
CATGACCACGGCCTGCTCCGAGTTGCGTGTGATGATGATGGGGTCGTGGTCTTCGCAGACCCGGGCCATGGTGCGGGCGAGGTTGGCGCGGGCGGCAGTGTAGGTGATGGCATCCATTGGCTTCCCCTGGTGGTCTGGCATGTACAGGAAATTGTACGTACACCCCGAGGTCGCTGCTAAGGGGCCACCTCGGTGGCCACATCGGCGATGGACTGTGTCCGCTACCCACTCGACTGCGGACCCCAGCCTGAGACCCACCAGTGTTCGGAGCTGGCCGATTCCGGGCAGCGGGCAGCGTCAGTGCTGCCCGTCCTCCACCTGACACACCGCGGCCCACTTGGTTACCATCCAGGCCTTCCCGGCACCGACTGAGGTCCGCGGCCAACAGATCGTGCGAGGTGGCGTTGCGCACCAAGTGGCTTCGAAACCCGTCGGACTACACATCTACTTTCGAGTCGAGGCCCAGTTCTCGCAGGGCTGACTTGAACTCTTCGATCTGTTGTGGCGTGAGACCACCCTGCGGATTGACATCAACATGGACGCGCAACGTCAACGAACCTGAGTTGACGAACTTGGCCAACACCTTGGTGTAGAAGTTCATCCACTTCTGTGGTGGAACCTGCCCGGACCACTTGATGCCAGGGTTCACAGGAGGTGGCTCCGGCTTGTCAACCAGGCCGGTTTCTTTGCCCTTGACCCCGATACGGACGGTTGCCTTCGTGAGTCCTGACGCAACAGAGACCGTGTAATCTCCCTCCCCCTCCCCCGCGCGGAACACACCGTCGTCGCTCATCTCGCCGCCAGTGGCCGACCAACGCAACGTCCCGAGCGGATACTCCTGGCCATGCTGGTCCAATCCTTTGGCGGTGAACGCCAGGCTCTTGCCCGGCTCGACGATATCGTGGTCGGGGCGAACTTCGATGTACTTCAGCGCGGGCGGCTCGATGCACTTTTTTGCCTGCTCGGCCGTGATGATGAACATGTCATCGCTAAACTCGACCTCCGTCGAGTCGATATCGTCTTCGAAGAAGAAGGGATCGCAGCGACCATCCGGGGTCTTGCCGACGTAGGCGAGGACACCGTTTGTCACACCACGGGCGATGGTCTCCTTGAGCTTCTCAACGACCAACAACCGCGGGAACCTGGGCGACGCGAAGAACGCATCCCGAACGGCCTTGGTGCTCCACTCCGTCAAGGCGGGTGGCCAGTTGCGAACCAGGAAGTTGGCGTTCACGCTGTCCACGGCCTCGTCGTCCTGGCGCAAGCGCCCCAGAATGAGCCCAGCCAAGCTGTCCGCAGCGCTGGAATGTACCAGCCCCAGGTCAATGGTCCGTATGGCGTTGTTCCGCCCCAGAAGGCCAATGTTCTTGTAGGTGCGCCAAACGGCCTCGCGGAGGTCTCGTGCGGATTTCTTCATGCTCTGGGCGAGTTGATGCTTCTGGGTCTCGTCCAGACGGTCGGACTCCTCGTTGTCGATGTCCTCCCATGCCAGGAGCTTCCGCGCCTCGTCATAGAGACCAGCGGCACTATCAGGGATGGACCAGATCAGCCCGCTCTTGTAGGTCCGGCCGGAGTTCCCACATTCGCGCGTCACTTGTTCGACAAAGGCCAAAGTCTCCGCCTCTGCAACCCCTTGATCTGGCGCCATCACGATCAGACTGATCACCGGCCTGTCCGGGACCTGATTGCTGCGCTCGGGAAAATAGACCCGCTCGACGCCCGCCTGGTGCGCGAAGACCTTCTGGACCTCAGCCCTCACCCGCTCCTCAATGCGGGGCTGCTTGATGTTGGCGCGACGGTCAGACAGGAGTTTGTTGAGATTCGGCGTCAGGCTGAAGCGATAGCGGTTATTCTGGGTAATGAGGAAGTAGCAGTTGGTCTGCAGCTCCTCCAGTACGGTCTCAACATTGCCCATGTCCAGATTGGGCTCCGAGACCGCGAGGCGGATCTCCGCAAGGCTCGCCTCCTTGTGCTGCTGCCCCCCACTCGACTCGAAGAAGATGCTGGTGGCGACCTTCCGGTGCAGGCGCGCCTTCTTGATGGTGTCCACCGCGGCGCTGTCCAGCCGTGTGGCGAAGGAGTCCGGCTTGCCGATGATGTCCGTGGTGATAGCGCCCTCCAGCCGGTCCTCACCGAGCTGCTCGAACACCGCCCGGCGAAACAGCGGGTCATCGAGCGGTGCCGTACCCAGACCGATCAGGCCGTCCCGGTGGGCGCCCTTGAATCCGCTCTGGTAGGCGGGTCTGCTGGAAGCGGGGCAGCGTTTGCCACTTACGCTCGAATACCGAAAGCACGACAGGATGGAACGGGTATGTGGCGGCGAACTGCCTGCGCCCATCGTCCACGGGAAACTCGGCGGGGATCATCTGGCGATGATCCAATAGCCAGTCCGCATAGTCGATGCAGGTGGCAATGGCGTCCTTGGTCAGCATCACCCGCCCGTCCTGGGAGACCGCCCGCAGATCCCACTCGAAGAGTCGTCGCCGGATGATCTCGGAGGTCTCCGCCTCGGCCGACATCACCACCGGCTTACCCAGCCGGTCCAGCATCTTCTTGAAGCGGTCGTAGTCCGACTGGTCTTCCGCCGTTATCTCCAGCTCGGAGGCCGGAATGGACGCCACCAGGACGACATTGCGCTGCCCGCGCGCCGTCTCTGACAGGTTGTGCAGAAAGTCGTAGAACTGGGCCGACAGGCCGCTCTTGCGGCTTCTGCTCACATAGTTCATCAGCTCATCCATGAGAATCAGTGCGGGCCGATCCGTGGGCAGAAACGCCCGGATGACATCGCCCGCCGGGGCTGTGCCTTCCTTGTCGTG
>JALORE010000520.1 GCA_025459125.1 Planctomycetota bacterium
CTTAATCGCATTTCAGAACCTGTCGTCCAAATTCAATGCGGCGTTGGATGTGCCGCCTCAGGGTTTCTGTACGTGGGGCGGCGCACCCCGTACCTCTGATCAAACCACGGGACCGGTGCCTTCACGACCTCCCAATTCCGTCAGCTGACCCCGGTCCGGGCTTGCAAACACGTCCCCTCGCCTTGAGACGTCGAGCGGGGTCCAACTACGGGCAACAGAGGTATTGGGAAGAGAACGCCAGTTCCCTACATTAAAGGCATGAACTATGTACTCGCTCTTTTCCTGCCGCCGCTATCGATACTCCTCACAGGGAGGCCTCTACTCGCGTTCGTCGTCTTCCTGATTTGGGTGCCGGCGATCATCTTCTCCGGCGGGCTCACCCACCCGATGTTCATCGTCCTTGCATGGATCATCATCTACGAACGCCGAGATGAGCGCCGGAGCCGCAAACGCACGTTCTGACCGGTCGGATGGTGGCCCGCCCCGAGTGCCCGACGTCACTCAACGGCCGTCTCCGGCATCGTATTCGGCGGCGTTCCTTGCGTTCTCTCAAAGGGAGGTTGCCCGTAGCTGAAGGGCTGCGTGTTCTGCCAAGGGGTCGTGCTTTCGAGCCGCTGAGCCGGAACCTGCTCCAATTCGAACCCGGCGGGCGATATCGTTCGTCCCCATCCTGTTTCCGGCGCCTTGGAGATGTTGCGCACGTAGGCCACAATTCGCCAGATTACATCATCTGTCAGCAATTCGCCCCAAGCAGGCATGCCTTTCGGCCGCCCTTGCTGGATCGTCAGGAAAATGTTGGCGGGCTCCCGCCCGTAAATAAAGCTGCGATTGCTGAGCGAGGGCCCCATGCCACCCGCCCCGTTGGGCGCATGGCAGCCCGCGCAGTTGAACTGATTGAAGTACTGCATGCCGAGCTGCGCTGCTTCCGGGTCATTCAAATCGAAGGGCGGCTTCACGTCTTCCGGCGCGGCACCGCCTGCGATGCGTTGTGCCGTCACCGGAGTATTCAGGAGCGCCGCGGCTGAAGTGCGAGAATCCTGGCCTTGCGCTGTCGCGGCAGTGCCGGCGACGATGGCTGCGATTGCCAGTAATGCGCTTTGCACTTGCGAGCTAGTCATGCTGCGCCTCCTCCGGATCTCGAAACAAAGGAACTCCGTAAGCGTTGAGTATCCGTTCGATGTCTTCTCCTCTGCGCTCGATGAAACTCTCGAGCCGCGCTCTCATTGCGTCGTCATCCTTGCGAACGCCCATCCCTATTGCAAACTCAAACACGAGGGGGCGGAAGGCATCGGTTCCCTCGATTCGCGCGACGCGGAGGGGTACTCTCGCCTGCTTCGCATAATATCCGGCGGTCGGCCCCCAGACAGCAGCGACATCGATGACATGATCGCAGAGCGCTTGCACGATCGTGCTTGGTGGACTTTCACTTCGATAGTCGCCGTAAACGGGAAAGCCGACCACGTTGCCGGTGATGTTCAGATTGCCCAGTGCATGGGCGGGAGGCGTGTTGAAGCCGTCATCGCCGATAAGCTGGACGCCGACGCGCAATGCCCTCAATTCAGGCGCAGAGAATGAGCGTAACCGATGATTATCACTCGCCCGGCTGACGAAGACATACCCAGACCGATAGTAGGGCTGCGTTACCTGCAGCATATCGAGTGCCGGCGTACCGATGATTACATCACAGCTGCCGCTATTGAGCGTGCTGCGGATAAATCCGCGCCTCTGCGCCCGCCATGTGTAGACGAGAGTCCAGCCGAGGTCCTGCGCCAGAATCGCAGCTATCTTGTTCTCGAACCCCTCCCCTCTATTATTTGAAAACGGCATATTGTTCGGATCGGCACAGACGCGAAGTGTGCCAGCCGGTGGGTCTTCGCCTGCGAACGCAGCTACGTGCGAAAACGCCAACGAAACAACCGCAATGCCTGCCACCGTGCGCAGAGTATATCGAGATGCCTTCATCGGCCCGTTCCCGCCGGAACGGGCGCGTCTGTCTCTCGGATGGAACCGGGTCGTTCATTCCTCACAGCCTGAGGACTGCCGTCGGCCTGTCCTTGGGCCTGCCGGAGGTCGTTATGGGGAATTGCAAACACCAGCAGCGTACTGCCGCCCAGGGTATAAGCCGGAAGATCCTGTGTTGCCCCGATAAAGCCCAGAGCTCCGTTGCGCATGCGCGGGTCCAGTTCCGCATTTGCAATAGCACCCGACCAGCCGCCGACGCCGGAGAGAATGGCAGCCCTGATACGTGACGGGCTGCCCAATGATGCCGGAGGGCGCTCTGAAGGTCCAAAGAACGTCGCCGGAGCGCGCGTCGACCGCCTTCAACCAGCGATCCATCGTGCCATAGAACGCGACATCTCCAGCGGTGACGACCGTGCCGCTCCAGACTGGAAACTTTTCCTTGATCTTCCACACAGTCTTGCGGCTCTTGACGTCCCATGCCTGAAACACGCCACGATGGCCGTCACCAGGCGCCGCGTACATGTCCACGGTGGCACCAACGTAAGGGGTGCCAGCAATGTAGCCGACCTCGCTGGCCTTGAAGCTCATGCACAGGTGCTGGTGAGGCACGTACAGATACTCTGTACGGGGCGACCACGCAGTCGGTTGCCAGTCTTTCGCGCCGGGCGCGGCTGGGCAGATATTGGTGACGAGCTTGCCAGTCTCTGGCTTCTTCTCCTGATTATGTATGATGCGCCCGGTCTTGAGATCGACCCCCTCATAGGCCGTCACAGTGTCGAATGCATCGGCGGAGAGCACCTCGCCAGTGATCCGGTCGATGACGTACATGAAGCCTGTTCGTCCTGGCCTCACGAGCACCTTGCGCGCCTGCCCGTCAATGTCCAGATCGAGCAGAACCAGTTCGTTTACCCCATCATGGTCCCATAGGTCATGCGGCGATGTCTGATAGGCCCAGCGAGCCATGCCAGTGTCGGGCTCGCGCGCGAAAATCGTGGTTGTCCAAAGATTGTCACCCGGCCGCTGATTGGGGTTCCAGGGTCCGGGATTGCCCGTGCCATAGTAGATCAGGTCGAGCTCCGGATCGTACGAGATCCAACCCCACACGGTCCCGCCGCCTTGCTTCCAATGTTCCGATGGCCACGTTTTGATGCCCAGATTCTCTCCCTGCATCCAGGCATAATGCGGTTTGAAGTCGGGCCCGATGCGCACGTCCTCGTCTGAACCCGTGTGATAAGCCCGCCACGCGATCTTCCCGGTGTCTATATCGAGCGCGGTAATCCAGCCGCGCACTCCCATCTCACCACCGCTATTTCCGACGAGCACCTTGTTCTTCACAACCAGTGGCGCCATCGTCATCGTCTCGCCGAGGTTTATTTCTCCAAGCTTGGTGTGCCAGATCTTCTTGCCGTCCTTTGCGTCGACGGCGACCGTGTGATTGTCCAGCGTGTTGAAGATTATCTTGCCGTTACTGTAAGCCGCTCCCCGATTGACCACA
>JALORE010000308.1 GCA_025459125.1 Planctomycetota bacterium
TTCTGAAAATGAAACTCCTTGTCCTGGCTGCTTTCCCGGCGGATCAGCTTCCTGGTGCGGATCGCATGGACGCACTCGCGAAATACCTTGACGGCCTGCGCGTCGCCGGCATCATCTGTCTTATGCGTGGTTACAGTCATTCCTTGATCATACTCCCAATCCATGAAACAAGAAACCGGGAAACCGGATGGTTCATGCGCACGTTCCCACAGTCACCGCACACTCCCGGTCGCTTCGCGGGCGAGGACCATGCCGTCATGCAGGCGGATGACTTCATGGGCGTACTCCCGCAGCAGGTCCTGCTCGTGCGAAATCATGACGATCGTCAGGCCCTGGGACCGGTTCAGCTGGGCCAGGATTTCCACGATCTGCCGGGCGGTCTTACTATCCAGATTGCCGGTGGGCTCGTCGGCCAGCAGGATGAGCGGCCGGTTGACGAGGGCCCGGGCGATCGCGACTCGCTGCTGCTCGCCGCCGGAGAGCTCGGTGGGGCGGTGGTCCCGACGTGTCTCCAGGCCGACGGCGTGCAGCAGCTCCTCGGCACGATGCAGCCGGTCTTTCCTCGCTACGCCTGCGAACAGCAGCGGAAAGGCCACGTTGTCCAGGGCCGTGTAGGCGTTCACCAGATTGAACGACTGGAAGATCATGCCGACCGTGTGACGACGGTATAGCGCCAGCTCCCTCTTGTTCAACTCGGAGACCACCCGGCCTTCGACGCGGATGCTGCCGGAGGAAGGCCGGTCCAGGCCGCCCAGCAGGTTCACGAGCGTGGACTTGCCCGAGCCGGAGGCCCCGGTCACGCCCACGAGACGTCCCCGCGCCACGGACAGACTCACGCCTCGGAGCGCGGCCACTTCCACCGTGCCGAACGTGTATACCTTGCTCAAATCCTGAGCTTCAATGAAGGCGTCAACGTCCATGCTGAAGCAGAAACTCCTGCAGTCCTTTCAGGTCGTCGGTACTGATGAGATCGACCCCCGCCGCCAGTAACTGGCGCCAGACAGCCTCCCGTTCCCGGGATGGCGCATCCGGCGTCTGCCAGAACCGGACGAGCCGGCCTTTGGCGTGAGCAGCGCGGACGACCCCATCGAGCTTCCGGGCTTCGGCCTCCGGTATGGGTCCGCTTCCACGCCAAGTGAAATGTCTCACCCAGGAGTCGCTGATCAGGGGCATCAGATCCGCGGGAAGATCGGAATCGAGATCGGTGAGACGACCATCGTAACTCGCGTAGCGAATCGTCTGGGTCCGCATGAGCTCCAGGGGCCGATTCCCCGAGACGACGACCAGGACAGCCTTGTCCTTTCGTCCCTGGGGTCCGAAGGTGGTGAGCATGTCCTGGTACTGCGCCAGGACATCGTGAAGTCTGCGGTAGGTGGGGTCGGCGGCGGTCTTGATGTCAATCAGAAGCAGGAATCTCGCCGCCTGCGGGTGCACGCGTCCGCCCTTCTCCTGTACGCGCTGCCGCAATGGATCGAGATAGAGGGCCTGCAGGGTCCGCTCGGGCACGATCCGATTGGCCTCGTGGGCCACGCAGAGCCGATCACCCTGGAGGAAGACGTCCGCCTCGACGCTCGTGTACCCGTGTGCGAGGGCCTCCCGCAGCGGCTGCGAATGCAGGTAGTCATTGTGAGCGTGCGCCCAGGGCAGAGGCCTGGGGCTCGCCGCCGGGCCCGACCCGGTCGTCAGCAACAATGCCATCATCCCGATGACTCGTATCATGTCTGCTCCGCTGCCCAGGCCATCTCCCGTCGCGCCGGCTCCCGGCCGCGAGCCGCCGTGCGCCCTCCCATCCGGGTGCGCCAGAATACCCACCGCGCGGCCCGGTGGCAACAAAAAGTCCTCGCGTGTCGGCCGGGCCAAGATCCGCGCCGGTCTTTTCGGGTGCAATATGCGCGTGGGGGTTGCACGTCTGTACCTGCGTCCATAGAATGGAGCCCGTGTCGGGCGCTTGCCAGTATGTTGTGCACAGCCTACCAGATGATCGGAGATGTTTGATGAAACCGGTAGCATCCCTTGAGACCATCACCCTTGCCGCATGGATCGTCACTCTCCCGGTATTCCTCGGAGCGCCCGATTGTGTCCAGGCGAAGCAGACGGAGAGGGTCCCGATGCGGGATGGCGTCAAGCTCGCCACGGACATCCACCTGCCCGCGGGCGAAGGTCCCTGGCCGACGATTCTGGTAATGACGCCGTATGGGCGGAAATCCGTCGAAGGAGTCGCCGGTGAGGCCGGCAAGCGTGGTTATGCCCTCGTGGCGCAGGACTTCCGGGGGCGACATGACTCCGAGGGCGTCGATTATCCCGTGTTCGCGAGTTGCGGGTGGGGCAAGCACCAGGACGGTTATGACACCGTCGAGTGGATCGCCAAGCAGCGCTGGTCCAACGGCAAGGTCGGCGGCTGGGGCCTCAGCGCTCCCGGCATTGCCCTGAACATGACCGCCCCCAGCCGGCCGCCGCACTTGGTCTGCAGTTACGTCGGGGTCGCGTTCTCCAACATGTACGCTCAGTCCGCCTACCAGGGCGGGGCCTTTCGCAAGGCGCTGCTCGAAGAGTGGCTGGCGCAGAACAAGTTCCATCCGAAAAACCTTGAGCTGATCCGGGCGCATCCCAACTACGACGAGTTCTGGAAGGCCCTGGACACCGAGACCGTCGTGGCGCGCGTGAACGTCCCAACCCTGTTCCTGGGAGGCTGGTACGACATCTTCACCGCCGGCACGAGCAACAGTTTCGTCACGATCAACAAGCAGGGCGACGCGGGCGCCCGCGGCATGTGTCGGCTGGTGATGGAGCCGTATGGCCACGGCCGTTGCGAGGACCTGGTCTTCCCCAACACCGGTCACCCGAAGACAGCGGACGCGTGGAATTGGTTCGACGTGTGGCTGAAGAACGACGGCAAAGGGATCGAGCAGATTCCCGCCGTGCAGTACTTCGTCATGGGGGACCCGGCGGATCCCAACACGCCCGGCAACAAGTGGCGGACCGCCGAGGACTGGCCGGTGCCCGCCGAGGTCGTGAAGACCTATTTCCACACCGATAACAAGCTCCGGCTCGAAGCACCGCAGGAAGTGTTCGGCGCGCTCTCGTACAAGTACGATCCCAAGAACCCGGTTCCCACGCTGGGGGGTGCCAACCTGACCGGCACCAAGGGGCCCAAGGACCAGCGTCCCGTGGAGAACCGTCCGGATGTCCTGCTCTTTACGTCTCCGGTCCTCGACCGGTACATTGAGATCACCGGACCGGTCCAGGTCCGGCTCTGGGCTTCCTCAACGGCCCAGGACACCGACTTCACGGCCAAGCTGTGCGACGTTTATCCCGATGGCCGGAGTATGATCGTCCTGGACGGGATCATCCGGGCTAGTCACCGCGCCTCCCTGGAGAAGACCGAGCCCCTGGAGCCGGGCAAGATCTACGAGTTCGCGATCGACCTGTGGTCCACCAGCCTGGTCCTGAGTCCGGGCCACCGCCTCCGCATCGCGATCTCGTCGAGCAACGCGCCGCGTTTCGAGCCCAACCCCAATACCGGAAAACCGTCCGGCACGGAGGCGCCGACGGAAGTAGCGACCAACACGATCTACATGAACGCCGGCCACCCGTCGCACATTCTCTTGCCGATCGCAGCGCATTGACCGTGAGAGAAATGGGGGGATCGCTATGTCTGGTGGCATGTTTGCCGACCCGCCCGCCGTGGAGGCCTTGGCCCACGCCCTGGAAGAGCACGGGGACAAGAAACTGGCGGAGAGCTACCTGAACTGCGGCCACGAGGGACTGAAATCCGGCGCGCGGGCCTGGGGCAGCCGGCACGGCTTCGAAATCACCGGCTACGGCGGTACCCGCAAATTCTCCTGGGGCGCCTGGCGCTAACGAGGCCCGCGGTCCCCAAAAAGGCGAGGCCCTCGTTTTCCGCCAATGAATCTGCTACAGCCCGAGAGATTCGTTGAAACGAGGGCCCCGCCGGTGCCCGCCGCCGGGCGGGCCACGGGTGCTTGCGGAGACTACGGAACCGGCTCAGATGCAGCCTTGCTGCACCATGGCGTCGGCGATCCGGACGAATGCCGCACAGTTCGCGCCGCGCACGTAGTTGACGAACCCGTCTTCCTGCCCGAACTTCACGCAACCCTCATGAATGCTGTGCATGATGGTGCACAGTTGGGCGTCGACGTCTTCGCGCGAGCGTCGCATGCAGCCGGAGTTCTGGTTCATTTCCAGGCCCGAAACGGCGACACCGCCGGCGTTGGCCGCCTTGCCCGGTCCGTAAAGGATCTTGGCATCGAGGAACACGTCCACGGCTTCGGGCCGCGACGGCATGTTGGCGCCCTCGGAGACGCAGTAGCAGCCGTTGCGCACCAGCAGGCGGGCATCGTCCTCGTCAATCTCGTTCTGCGTGGCACTGGGGAACGCCAGGTCGCAGGGCACGCTCCAGGGCCGCTTGCCGGCCAGGTACTTGGTGCCCTTGAAGTGGTCCGCGTACTCCCGGATCCGGCCGCGCCGCACGTTCTTCAACTCCATGACCCACGCGAGCTTCTCCGCGGTGATCCCGTCCTGATCGACGATCGTGCCGTCGGAATCCGAGAGGGTGACGACCTTGGCCCCCAGGGTATTGAGCTTCTCAACCGTGTACTGGGCGACGTTGCCCGAGCCGGACACGGTGGCCGTCTTGCCCTTGACGCTCTCGCCGCGGGTGCTCAGCATCTCGCTGGCGAAATACACCGCGCCGTACCCGGTCGCCTCCGGGCGAAGGTTCGAGCCGCCCCAGTTGACGTTCTTGCCGGTCAGGGTCCCGTTGAACCGCTGCGTCAGGCGGCGGTACTGGCCGAAGAGGAACCCGATCTCGCGGCCACCGACGCCGATGTCCCCGGCGGGCACGTCGATGTCCGGCCCGATGTACCGGCACAACTCCGACATGAAGGCCTGGCAGAAGCGCATGACCTCCTGGTCGCTACGGCCCTTCGGGTCGAAGTCGGACCCGCCCTTGGCGCCGCCCATGGGCAGCGTCGTCAGACAGTTCTTGAAGATCTGCTCGAAGGCCAGGAACTTCAGAACGCCGAGGGTGACGGAGGGATGGAACCGCAGACCGCCCTTGTAGGGGCCGAGCAGACCATTCATCTGCACCCGGTACCCGCGATTGATCTGGACCTGCCCGGTATCATCCGTCCAGACGACCCGGAACATGATGACCCGCTCGGGCACCACCAGACGCTCCAGGACCTTGGCCTCGCGATACACGCGCTTGCTCAGCACGAGAGGCATGACCGAATCGACCACCTCGCGCACGGCCTGGTGGAACTCCGTCTCCCCGGGTGACTGCGCCGCCACGCGCATCATGAAGTCATCCACGTGTTGCTGGAGCGCCGCCTGGCCTCCGATACTTTCCGGCACTGAGATAGTCATAATCTGTCCTCTTGCATTCCCCTTGGTTAACGCTCTCGTGAGTTCGCTCGCGGGGATCGCGCCTGTCGGCCGCCTTCGCCCGCCGGCGACACGCTAATTCTTCCGCTCACACATCCGCTGGATGGAATCCAGATAGTGCTTCAACAGCCAGAACTTTTCCAGAAACTCCGGCCAGCCACACGCCGGCACAAAGCCGTCCTTGGCCTCCGGTACGATCATCCCGCCGCCCGTCGTCAGCTTCTTGAACTCGCCCCAGATCTGGGCCCAGGTCTGGTTGGCATCCTGAGCGATCGAGCCGGCCACCTTCAACAGATGCTCCAACTGGACCATGGCCGTGATCGGCACGACCGGAGGTTGCGTACTGACTGTCGGATCGGCACCGCTTCTACGCCGCAGTTCCATGGACATGGCGATCTCCTTGGTCATGGCTTCGGCCGCGGCCCGCAGGGCGGGCTGGACCTCTTCTCAGCGAACACAACGCGCGCATTGTACCCCCCGGTGCCGCGATCCAGTTCCCCTGCAAACTACACACGTGAGGCCCATTCCACGTGTGGTATATACTGCGCACATAATACCCATATTCTCCCAAGACCACTTGAACGCCTGCCCGCGCCGTGATACAATAGAGGCAATGTAACCTGCGGCAGTCTCGGAACTTGCAGTTTTTCTTATAAAGAGTAACAGAGGGCTTGCATGGAGGCGGAAAAGTCGGCATCATAGACGTATCGGATGGACTGCTTCGCCAATGTCTGTGTATTAGATGGGTATTCGCCATGGACAAAACACCCACGCGCGCCGAGTTCATAAAAGAGATCGCCACCTTGCGCCAGCACCTCGCCGCCCTGGAACACGGTTCCGGCGGCAACCGCCCGCAATCGGAACTGGAGATCGCCCTGCGGGAGCGGATCAAGGAGCTGGATTGCCTGTACACGATCTCGACTTTGCGGGAGGTCCATTTCCAGGCGCCGGACCGCTTCCTCCAGAGCGTCACCGACTGCCTGCCGCGGAGCTGGCAGTTTCCGGAGCACTGCTGCGCCCGGATCGTTTACGGCGGCCGCCAGTACATCACCGAGGGATTCGCCGAGGGCAAGTGGCGGATGGCCTCGGACATCGTCGCCGACGGCCGGCCCGCCGGGGTCGTGGAGGTCTTCTACCGCAAGGTTGTCCCCACCACGGCGACCGGGCCGTTTCTCAAGGAGGAGTACGCCCTGCTGCGGGCCGTGGCCGAACGCGTCGGCAGTGTCATGATGCACCTGAAAGCCCTGTCGGACCTCCGGGCCGCCCACCGGGCCATTCAGCAGGAGCACCAGGCCCTCCAGGAGGCCAATATCGCCCTGCGGACGGTCCTGGCCCGCCTGGAGGAGGAAAAGCAGGGAATCAAGGCCGCCATTGCCGCTAATATCCAGAAGGTGATCATGCCCACCGTCTTCGAGCTGGAGCTGGAGGTCACCGGCCGGCAGCGCTCGTATGTGACGCTGCTGCGCCGCAGTCTGCAGGAGATCGCGTCGCCCTTTCTGACGCACATCGCGCGGGACCACGTGCAACTGACGCCCGTGGAGATCGCGATCGGCACCATGATCCGCAACGGCCTGTCCACCAAGGAGATCGCCCAATTGCGCTGCATCTCGGCGGCCACGGTCCGCCGCCACCGGGAGAACATCCGGCAGAAACTGGGCCTGCGGAACCGCAAGGCGAATCTCGCCACCTATCTGCAGGCATCCATCGCCGAGGGTGTCTCCACACCGTCGGATGCCGCCGGGCTGCCCGCCGAACCGGCCGCCGGCGAGATTCCCCCCCTGGAAACCTGGGACGCGGGCGAGTTTCGCGCGATACCTCCCCCGGAATGAGCGTCCGACTACTTGGAGACTGTCTCCTGTGGATTACGCCTGAGAGTTTCGTAGCCTGGGTGGCAGCCTCAAGGCGAAGGCCTTGGGGATGGTCCAGGGCACAGGCAATCCGCCATCGCCAAGCTCCGCAGAGGGTTCGGGTCCCCACATGCGATATTTCGCACTTGGGAGCCCTTCCCAATCGCGAGGTATCGCGATTGGGGTCCCGGCTCCGCTTGACGATGCCACCCGGCCTACGAAATTCTCAAATGTAAGCGGCAGGAGATTGCTTCCCCCGCCTCCGCGGGGACAGGCTCGCGGCGCTCCCCGCAAGCAGATCCGGTGTCTTGAGACAGTCTCGTATCGATTCCTCCCCCCGGGAAAGGCGATGGCCCCGGCCAGCGAATGCCGGGGCCATCGGATATGTCTCCCGCGGGTTCCAATCCGCGGAGGGGCAACGGCACAGCGGCCGGGAGGACCGGCCCTGCGCGCCGTTGTCACGCTGTCACGTCAAGGCTG
>JALORE010000309.1 GCA_025459125.1 Planctomycetota bacterium
GCCGGCGGTTTGGAACACCGCGGTCATGTTCTTTCAGGGGGTGCTGCTGGCGGGCTACCTGTATGCGCACCTGCTGTCGCAGGTGCGCGGGCTGGGCAAGCAGGCGCTCATCCACGGCGCGGTGCTGGCCGCGGGGCTGCTCTTCCTGCCCGTCCACGTGGGACTGGCCTGGAGCCCGACCGCCAGCGCCCACCCCGTGCTGTGGCTCATCGTTCTGCTGACAGTCTCGATCGGCGTGCCGTTCTTTGCCATCTCCGCCACGGCCCCCCTGCTGCAGAAATGGTTCTCCCACAGTGGCCACCGGCATGCGTCGGACCCGTACTTTTTGTACGTCGCCAGCAATCTTGGGGGCATGATCGCGCTGTTGATCTACCCGGTCCTCGTCGAGCCGCGCTTCGGCCTGACGTTGCAGAGCCGTCTTTGGACCGCCGGCTACGCCCTGCTGGCGTTACTGATCGTCCTGTATGCGGCCGGCCTGTGGACGGTGCAGCGCCGCCAGGCCAGGAGCGAGTTTGCGGACATCGCGGCCAGCGCCGACGCGATCACCCTCTCCGACACCCTTACCCGCGTGACGTGGGCAATGCGGGCCCGCTGGGTGGCCCTGGCCTCCGTCCCCTCCGCCCTGCTGCTGGCGGTGACGCTGCACATCAGCACGGACGTGGCGGCGGCCCCCTTCCTGTGGGTGGCGCCGCTGCTGCTGTACTCGCTGAGCTTCATCCTGGTCTTCGCCCGGCGGCCGATTCTGAAGCACAAATGGGTCCTGTGGCTCCAACCCTGGGCGTACGCCTTCGCGGCCCTGTACTTCACGGAGGGCGGCGACTTCTGGTTCGTTCTGACGCTGCACCTGCTGGTGCTGTTCGTGGCCGCCATGGTCTTCCACGGCGAATTGGTCCGACGCCGGCCCACCGTCGAGCACCTGACCGAGTTCTACCTCTGGCTGTCCGTGGGCGGCCTGCTCGGTGGCGTCTTTTGCGCGATGATCGCGCCGGTTGTCTTCAACTCCGTCTTCGAGTATCCGCTGGTGCTGGCCCTGAGCGGCCTGCTGTTGCCCTCGTCCGGCCGGGGACGGTACCGCTACGTGCTCGATCTTGCGTTACCCGCGGCGTTCGTCGGACTGTACTTCTTCGCACGCGAGTACGAGTACAAGAACGAGAAGCTGTGGGACATCCTCAACTGGAGCCCGACCCTGTTCTGTCTCGGGATCGGCGCTATCCTGTTTGCTTTCCGCAAGCGTCCGCTGCGTTTCACACTGGCGTTCAGCGTGCTGCTGTTCCATGCCATCTACCTCGATGAAATCGAGAACAGGATCTTCCGCGACCGCAGTTTCTTCGGCGTCTACACGGTCGTCACGAACGACGAGGGGAACGTCCACGAGCTTCATCACGGCACCACCCTGCACGGCGACCAGGACATGGACGATCCCCAAAGGGCCCGGACTTATTACGATCCCCGAGGTCCCCTGGCACAGGTCTTCGAGACGATGCGGGCCGTACGCAAGCTCGACCACGTGGGCGTGATGGGCCTGGGCACCGGCTGCACAACCTGCTACCAGCAGGCCGGCCAAGCCATGACGTTCTTCGAGGTCGATCCCACCATCGAGCGGATCGCCCGCAACCCGAGGCTGTTCCGCTATCTCGAGCTTTGCGGGCCGGACGTGAAGGTGATCCTGGGCGATGGACGCCAGAGCCTGAGCCGGATGCCGGACGGGACATTCAACCTGCTGATCCTCGACGCCTTCAGCTCCGACGCCATCCCGGTCCACCTGATGACGCGCGAGGCGCTGGCGATCTACTTCCAGAAACTGACCCCGAGCGGGCTCGTGCTGTTTCACATCTCGAACCGTTTCCTGGACCTGGAGCCGGTCGTGGCGAATCTTGCGACCGACGCCGGCGGGATTGCCCTGATCCAGGACTACGACCCGGATAGTGAGGATGAGGAATCGGTGAACGCATCCGCCTCCACGTGGGTCGTGGTGGCACGCGATGCCGCTGACCTCGTGTTATTCAACGCGGATGACCGCTGGCGGACGCCGACTCCGGACGCCCGCGTCGGCGTCTGGACGGATGATTACTCCAATATCTTCCAGACCATGATGTGGGGTATCAACGATTATGTCGAGACACTCAAAACCCACATCTGGGACAAGGTCTTCCCGCCCGCGGAGCCCAACGAGTGAGCGGAGCGATTCCGGCTGCCTGCGATTTCTGTGGCCGGGCGTGTGGGGCCGATCTCCGTGGGCTTGTTCTGTCATGCCTTTGGCTTTGCTCAGGGCAGGCTCTGAGCGGCAGCGAAGGATCTGGGTCTGGGTGAGAACAGGCGTTGGTTGCCCTCTTCCCCCAGATGCTTCGCTGACGCTCAGTAGGACAAATAGCGAAGACGCCCCACGAAATGTAGTCGCACACGGCCGGGCGGTTTTCGCCTTCACCTCTTGCCTTCTCGGGAGGTTTGTGCGCATATTGGAGAGCGATGGCCCGAACAAGAATCCTGGTCGTTGACGACGAAGCGGACATCCGCGAACTGGTGCGGCTGAACCTCGCGCGCGAAGGTTTCGATGTTCTCGACTGCGAGACCGGCGAGGAGGCCCTGGCGCTGGCGAAGTCGAAGGCCCCCGATCTGATGGTTCTGGACCTGATGCTGCCGGGCATGGACGGCCTGGAGGTCTGTCGGCGGCTCAAGGCTGACCCGCAGACTCGCCACGTTCCCGTCGTCATGCTCACCGCCAAAGGGGAGGAGTCCGACGTCGTCACCGGCCTGGAGCTCGGCGCCGACGATTACGTGACGAAGCCCTTCAGCGGAAAAGTCCTGGCCGCCCGCGTCCGGCGGCTGCTCCGTAAGACGCCCGAGCCGGCCCACGAGCAGGACGTCATCCGGGTTGATGATCTGGTGATTGATCCCGCCCGCCATGCCGTCTGGGTCGGAGAGATGAAGGTGGACCTGACGCACACCGAGTTCGAGATTCTCCGTATCCTGGCCCGGCGCCCGGGCCTGGTTCTGAGCCGCTACCAGATCGTGGACGCGGTGCACGGCAGCGACTACCCGGTCACCGACCGAGCGGTCGATGTCCAGATCGTCTCATTGCGCAAGAAGCTCGGCCCCGGCGGCCGGTACATTGAAACCGTCCGCGGGGTCGGATACCGGTTCAAGGATTGATTAAGGATGGTGGATGATGGATGATTGGCACAGGAGAAACCCGTACTTCCGCCAATCATCCATCATCCATCATCAATTATCCATGGTTCCGAAGAAGCTCATCTGGCAGCTCTATCCTGGGTTCCTGGTCGTCCCCCTCGTGGGGATGATCGCGGTGACCGCCTACTGTTCGCACTACTTTCGCCGGGCGCATTACGGTCAGGTCCGGGACGAGTTGAGCCGCCTGGCGGAGTTCGCGGCCGATGAAGTCCACCTGATCCTGGCCGCGGACGGCGCGGACCGGCTGGACAGACTGTGCAAGCAGCTCGGCCGCCCGGGCGGCGATCAGATCCGGCTGAGCATCATCGACCCGACCGGCCGCGTCCTGGGCGACTCTCATGAAGACCCTGCCAGCATGGAGAATCACGCCGGCCGACCCGAGATCCGAGAGGCGCGGCAGAACGGGGGCGGCTCTTCGATTCGCTTCAGTCCCACCCTGGAAACGCAGATGATGTACGTAGCCGTGGCGGTCAAGGAACAGGATACCCCCGTCGCCGTCGTGCGCGTGGCGAGTCCCTTGACGGAGATCGACCATGTGCTGCGCGGCATGTACCTCCACATGGTATGGGCGGGCGCCATCGTTGCCGTGGCCGCCGCACTGCTGAGTCTGTGGATCTCCCGCGGCATCAGCCGGCCCATCGTCGCGATCCAGCAGGTCGCGGAGCGTTTCGCCGGCGGCCAGCTCGATCTGCGCGTGCCCATGCCCCCGTCGGCGGAACTGGCGGCTCTCGCCAGGTCGCTCAACCAGATGGCCGCCCAACTGGGCGAACGGATCGCCACGATTACGGAGCAGAGAAACAAGCTGGATGCGGTCCTGTCCAGCATGGCGGAGGGCGTCTTCGCAGTGGACGACAGGAGCCGGATCGTCAGTGTGAATCCGGCCGCCTCCGGGTTGCTCGGGGTCGATCCGGTCCGGGCGCAGGGACGCCTGCTGGAAGAGGTGATTCGGAACGTCGACCTGCAGCAGTTCGTCCGCCAGACGCTCGCCGGCGTGCAGCCGGCAGAATCGGACATCTCCCTGCCGCTGCCCGACGGACGCGATCTGAGCCTCCAGGGGGCAGCCCTGACGGACGCCCGCGGCCGGCCCAGCGGCGCCGTCATCGTGCTGAACGACATGACCCGGATTCGCCGATTGGAGACCGTCCGGCGGGATTTCGTCGCCAACGTCTCCCATGAGCTCAAGACGCCGGTCACCTCCATCCAGGGATTCGTCGAGGCGCTCACCGACGGCGGGGTCAAAGACCCGACCCAAGTCGAGCGTTACCTGGACATCATCAGTCGCCAGGCCACCCGACTCAATGCGATCATTGACGACCTGCTGGCCCTGTCGCGTCTGGAAGAGGCCGGGGAACGCCGGACGCTGACCTTCGGCGTCGGCCCGATTCAACCGGTGTTGGAGGAGGCGATCCGCCTGTCCGGCATCAAAGCCCAGGAGAAGAAAATGACCGTCGCTCTGACCTGCGCCCCGGACGTGGAAGCCCGGATCAATCCCCCGCTGCTGGAGCAGGCCGTGATGAATCTCATCGACAACGCCGTCAAGTACAGTCCGGAAGGCAGCCGCATCCGCGTCGAGGCCGCTGCCGGCGACCGGGAGGTCACGATTGCCGTGGCGGATGAAGGCTATGGGATTGCGGCCGAGCACCTGCCGCGCATCTTCGAGCGGTTCTACGTCGTCGATAAGAGCCGCAGCCGCAAGCTCGGCGGCACCGGTCTGGGCCTGGCCATCGTCAAGCACATCGCCCAGGCTCACGGCGGTCGCGTCACCGTGGAAAGCACGCCCGGCTCAGGCAGCACCTTCGCCCTCCACCTGCCGGCCTGACACGCTTCTTACGCCATCAGGCACCCTCACGTGGCAGATCAGCAATTCATCGAGAACTAACACGCTTCTAACGTGGACTTAGCAGTGGACTCGTATGCTCTGGTATGAACGCGCCACGTTCGTAGGCCGCGAAACGAGGTTGGGGAAAAGGAGCAGTTATGTCCATCGAACGCGACCATGGGGAGCGGCAAAGGCACGGGGGAAGGAAGGTGTGTCGGAGGTGCACAATGGATACGCAATTCAACGTCTTCGAGATCTTGCAGATTGCCGAGAAGGTCGAGAGCAAGGCGGCCAAGTTCTATCTGCACGCGGCCGAGCAGTTCGCCGATGCAGAACGGCGCAACGTCTGCCGTAGTCTGGCCGGCTGGCGAACGGAGCATCGAGACACCTGGAGGTGCATCCGACGCCGGTACACCGAGCGGACCGGGGAATTTGGGACGTTCGATCCCAGCAATTACGTGCTCTCCAACCCCCAGGTCATGGCCGGCCTCGCCGGGCCTGGAACCGATCTGTACGGTCCTCGTCGGATCGCCAGATACGAAACGAAGGAGCAGATCGTCCAAGATGCCATTCGCAGATCGCAGGGCATCATCATCTTCTACCACGGTCTGAAGGAATTCACGCGCGGCCCGGACGCCCGCATGATGATCGACAACGCCATCAGCGAAGAGGATCGTCACATCCATCTGCTGACGCACGCCCTGGAGCCAGTGCCCTCGACCGCCGACGACTTCGACGATCCTGCTTCCGTGGCAATGTCCGACCCCGACAGGGGCTTGGGGCACGCCAGTCATCTTATGCAAAACTAATGGAGGCAGCCATATCAATAAGAACCAACCGGTCTTCGTCATCAGCGATCTGCATATTGGGGACCGATCCCCCGGCGACAATCTGTGCCGAGCCAACCGTGAATCACTGCTCGACTCGTTCCTCCGGCACGTCGAGCATCAGAAGGGGCGGTTGGTCATCATTGGCGACTTTCTCGAATTGCTTCGGTATCCGCTGGACCGCATCATCACCAGACGCCGGAGTCTCCTGGACCGTTTGGCCGACATGGACACAATATATGTCCCCGGCAACCACGATGAAGACGTGATGCGGTTGGCAGGCACAGCAAATCCGTCCCATCCCCTGTTCGCGCGTATATCGCCTGCCTTCGTGCAGCATATAGGCGACAGACGTTTCAAATTCATGCACGGGCATGAGGTCGATCCCCTGGCAAATGCACATACTCAGAACCTGGGACGCATGATCGGCCGCCTGGCCTATCTCTGTGAACTGCGGCAGGGTGTTTGTCTTCTCTCCAACGACACCATCATCGGTCTGCTGGAGGAGACAGGGGAGCAACTGTTGCACGCCTGGACGTGGCTGAGGGCTGGCGTCAGGGCGGCTCTGCGTGGGAGCCGCAGCATCCTGCCGGGCGGTGGAATGAGGTTCTTGACCCGCCGGATTCGCACTCAGCGCATGCTGGCCCGGTATTATGGCGACAAGACAGAAGGTCTGTACGACGTGGCCGTCGTAGGCCACACACACAAGGCTGGTACGTTCGGCGACTGGTATGTCAACAGCGGGTCCTGGACGGGAGCGAGCAGCAACTTCCTGAGAATCTCGCCGGACGGCCGTGTCGGTGTCTTCAATTGGACCGACAATGGCCCACGGCCCAACCGTATGGTGGTGGCCTGAGGAGAGCCATCTTCCGCTGGCGGGGGCAGCAGGGCTCAGGCAACTTGTCTATGAAAAAGCGGCCGGGGCTGTGCACGCTCAAGAGTACGCAGCCGTCGTTTCCGATAGGCTCGCCTCGGCCAGACCTGTAGTTTCCACATTGAAGTGGCTCTCGATTCGCACGGCACATCCAAGAAGGCAGTACTTTGATCCCAGCAGGGTTGAGAGACACAGACAACCCTGCAACCACAGTTGGTAGACCCACCATCTACCGTTTCACGCTCACTTCCGGGCCACACTGCCCCTGCCGCGGTACCTGTCGGCTGTCTTTGAACCGATAGCCGACTCCCCGGACGGTCTCAATGTAATCCCGGCAGGGGCCGAGTTTCTTCCGCAAGTAGGTGATCTGAACGTCGATGGCCCGGTCGGTAACGACGTAATCGCCCCCGTGGAGCGAATCGACGATCTGATAACGGCTCAACACGATGCCGGGGCGGCGCGCCAGTACGTACAGGAGGTTGAACTCCGACAAGGTCAGCGCGAGAGGCCGGTCGTCTAGCAGAGCCTCGCAGCGGCCGGGGTCGATCACCAGATTGTGGATGCGGATGACACTGCGATCCAGATTCTGTTCCCTGCCTTGGCGCAGGATGCGGCGCAGCCTGGCGGCGAGCACCTTCGAGCTGAAGGGCTTGGTGATGTAGTCATCGGCCCCCAATTCCAAACCCGTGACGATGTCACTCTCCTCGCTCTTGGCCGAGAGAATGATGATAGGAATGGCGTGGGTCTTCTGATCCGCCTTGAGAATCCTACAGATGTCCAGACCCTGGAGCCCCGGAAGCAGCAGGTCCAGGATGATCAGCACGGGCAGGCGGGAGCGGGCCACGGCCAGGGCCTGATCGCCGGTCCCGACCGCCAGGACCTGACGATCGACCCGGCCCGCCGCGGAGTCCGGGTCAAGAATCGAAAGGTGGAGTTGACACGAACCGAGTTCGACATCCTCCGTACCCTGGCCAAACGTCCGGGGCAGGTCCTGAGTCGCAGCCA
>JALORE010000310.1 GCA_025459125.1 Planctomycetota bacterium
TCAGCGGGGCTTGGGCGGGCACCAGATTCGGGTACATGTCGTTGATCAGGGGCCCCCGGCCGGAGCGGCGGATCGGCACGGTGTGCGCGCGGTACTTCGAGCCCTCCCGGATCCGGACGACTACCGGCTCGGTGACCAGGGGCTCCGGGCCGTCCGGCCCCAGAACCCGATCGCTGCGGTTCGGGTCCGGGCGCTCGACGTAAAGATCCAGCACATCGGCCATGGCCGCCGTGATCGTCCAAGCCACGTTCTCGGTGTGCCCGAAGATCACGTACGGGATGCCCGGCACCGTGGTGCCGATCACGTTCAGCTCGGGGCAGCGCAGGTGCTGCTGGAAGGCGATGGAGGGCAGCGTGTGCGGCAGATGTGGGTCGCCCGCGAGCAACGGCATTCCCGAACGCGACAGCGCGCCGCCCAGGACCCACCCGTTGCTGCCGCCCTCCAGCACCGGCAGGCATATCGACGGCGGGGCGGTCGCCCGGGCGTGCGCCACCTCGGCGCTCGCGCCGGACCACGGACGTGCCGGGAACAAGTCTTCGAGTTCCGGGGCGACGGACGGTGGGAGCGCGCGCGGCGCTGCGTCCCCCGTAAGGCTCGCGTCTCCGGGCCAGGCTCGCGCGGGGAGAATCCGCTCCGCCCGCTCATGACCGCCGTGCAGCGCCAGCAGGAGGCGGCAGAGTTCCTGCTGCCAGTTGTGCGTGATCCCCCAGGCGACCAGGTGGCCCACGGCCAGGGAGTCCGCGATGGTCCAGGGCTCCGGCCGGACGCGGAGGAGTCTGTACTCGACCGGCTCGTAGCGCGCCAGGGCCGCGTTGACGCCTTCCACGTACGCGGTCATGAATTGTTTCACCTCCGCATCAAGGTGAGCGACCTCCGCATTCGTGGCTTCGTCAAAACCCCAGCCCCGCATGGTTGCATCGAACGCCACGGTGGATCCGAACATCGCCTGCTGCGCGCCGACGAGTTCGGAGAGACGGCCGCGGGCATAGCGACGCATGATGTCCATTTGGAAGAACCGCGCCCGGCCGTGCAGGAACCCCGCCGCACGCAGCAGGTCGGGTTCATTTTCGGCCTCGACGTGCGGGACGCCGAACGTGTCGAAGTGGACGTAAACGGCGGCCCGAAACCCGGGCATGTCCAGGGTTGCGGTCTTGTCCTTCGGGTAGTCCGGACGAACCCGATAGGCCACGTATGACCCCATCGAACACCCGGTCGCGGACAACGCCAAGGCGGCGAGGCACAACGCGGGCCCCAAGATTCTCCTCCTCGCCACGACCCGGGGGCTCCCGGGGCACACCAGGGGTGATCTCCTCTGGGCGGAACCGGAAGTGTACACTCCATCTGGGCTCTGTTCTTCGCGCATGATGTTCTCCCTTCCAACATGTCACGTCGCCTCGTTGGGCCTCCACAACGTCACGCGTATCCCGCGGAAACGCGATCGCCAAGGCCGGCAATCACGTTATCATGTGAAGGGGAGCCCCACAAGGGGCGGCCCGCGTTCTTCTTTCACACCATCTTCTTCTCATCCTGACACGGTGACATCGGTTGGCAGTTCCCAAGGAAATGGGGTCAGTCCGAAGGGGAAGAAGGAGAAGACGCGGCTCAGGGGCGTGGGGTAGCGGTTGTTTCTGCTCCCGGGGTCCATGGGCTGCGGACGTTGGGGTCCGGCCGCAAGGTCCGCAAGAACCAAGAACACCGTGCCCGGCACCACAAGAGACCGGGCACCAGCGGACGAAACCCGGAATCAAGAAGGCCAAGCCGATCAACTGTGTCTTTTCCGAAGGACTCCGCTTATCGGCGCTCTTCGAGAAGGGTTGCGCCGATGAACCGCCTCCGGACACCGTCGGAAGGGGACGGAACGTGGTTAGATCCCGGGAGCTGCGGTGGGAACGTGCGTACCGTCTACTCCCCTGAACCGCCTCTTCTCCTTCCCTCGGGGGGCCTGGGGGCAACTCGCTGCTCATTACAGTCCCGGCCGTTCGGAGTGGGTTTTCAAACGCGATTCATCGCCTTGGGGACCCCTTGACGATGCCACCCAGGGGTGTCACCCGGTCGTGAACCAGGCCATTCTTCTCTCGGCCCCTTTCTGCAACTGTGGTGTTGACATTGGGTTAGAGATAGGGGTGTAAGAATGTTCTAAAAAAATCCAACAAAATACTTGACCTTGGCGGGCGTGGAGTTAAAATGGCATTAATATCGTCAAACTACCATTTCCATAGGTTTGGGGACCGGCGGCCGGCGCGGGACGGTCCCGGCGGAGAAAAGGAGGTTGGAGCATGAGTCGTTTCGTTCCCTTCGGCGTACCGGCACGGCATCTGTACCCCTCTTTCGCACGGGTCCTGGCGCGGGTGCCGGCGGCCCGGCCGCTGAACCAGGCCGAGACCGCTTGGAGGGCCCCCTGTCCCGTGCACGGGGGCATCCAGCCTGACCTGTGCGTCAGTGTCCTTGTGGGCGGACAGGTGTTGCTGCATTGCGAGGCCGGATGCCGGCGGGAAGCCATCGCCCGCGCCCTCGGTCTGACCCTGGCCGACCTGATGCCCGCTGGCGGGACGCGGCCGGAGGGGCGGGGGCCGACGGATGGCCAAGTCCCGCCGCCACCGGAACGGGAGGCGGGCGATGGCGGCCAGGAAGCGGTGGGCGGCGGGGGGCAGGGGGCCAAGGGCACACGTCCGACGGCGGAAGGCCCAAGGCGGGACGCCCTTGCCACGGTTGCGCTGGAGCCCGCCAAGGCCGGAACGAACCGGGCTGCCGAGGCCGCTCCCACGCCGGGCCAGGCCCCGGTGCTCCCCGCCGCTTCGCCATCCGACAATGTCGCTCTGCCCCTTGCCGGTCGGGAAAACGGCGATTCGCAATCCGATGACGCCTCGTTGCCCGGTGCCGTTCCGGCAATCGGCAATCCGCAATCAGGAGTGTGTCAGGATGGGGAGCCCGTGCTCCATTGTCTCGCGGACGTGGCCCCGCAGGCGGTCCCGTGGCTGTGGCCGGAGCGGGTGGCCCTGGGGCGGATCACGGTGCTGGTGGGCCGGCCGGGCGCGGGCAAGAGCTTTTTGGCGCTGGACCTGGCGGCCCGCGTTACGGCCGGGGCACCCTGGCCGGACGGCGGCTGCAGCCCCAGGGGTCCGTGCTCCTGATCTGTGTCGAGGATGGGGCGGCCGATACGATTCGCCCGCGGCTCGACGCCCAGGGGGCCGACGCGCGGCGGGTGCACCTGCTCGCGACGGTCCGCCGGGACGAGGGCTGGGGCCGCCGCGACGAGTCACAGTTCTCCCTGGCCGATCCATCGGTTCTGGAGCAGGCCTTGGAGGCGCAGCGGGATTGCCGGCTGGTGATCGTGGACCCGATCGGCTCGTTCCTGGGTCGCGACACCGACAGCTACCGGGAGGGCGACGTGCGGGCGGTCCTGATGCCCGTGCTCCAGTTGGCGGAGGCCTACGGCGTGGCGGTCCTGGTCGTGGCCCACCGCCGCAAGAGCAAAGCCAGTGCGGCCGACGACCTGACGATGGGCAGCCGGGCGTTCACCGGGGTCGCCCGGGCCGTCTGGCACGTGACGCGGGACGTTCACAACGCGGCCCGGCGGTTCCTGGTGCCCGGCAAGAACAACCTGGCTGCCGGGGGCGCCGGTCTGGCCTTCACCATTGCCGGGACGCCGGCAACGCTGCGGTGGGAGCCCGACCCGGTGGTCCTGACCGCGGACGAAGCCGTGCGCCAGGAGTCCGCCCGCGCCGACGACCGCAGCGCCGTCGCGGAAGCCGCCAAGTGGCTGGCCCTGGTCCTCGCCAATGGGCCCGTACCGGCCCAGCACATCGTCCGCCGGGCGCGGAACGATGGGATCGGCTGGCGGACCGTGCAAAGAGCCAAGGAACGGCTGGGTATTCGTTCCGGTCAGACCGCCCGGGGCTGGCACTGGTGCTGGCCCGACCCCGTCCGGGGGGAGCCCGAGCCGCAGCCGGCTTTCGCAGACTGAGTCTCTCATACCGATTGCGATTGAGTCTTCCGCATTCCAGGCCACCTTTCGGGTGGCAGGGGGCCGAAGGCCTTGGGAATGGTCCGGGGCACAGACAATCCGCCATCGCCAAGCTCCGCTTGACGATGCCACCCGGGCTGCGAAGCTCTCAAGAGTGATCGGTATCAGAGAGCCAAGCTCAGGCCGTCAGAGCGCCATATCGCAAAAGTTGGCGGCCTGGCGCTCTGACGCGCGCCGGGCGATTCACAGAGCCAAGCTCAGACCGTCAGAGCGCCATATCTCAAAAGTTGGCGGCCTGGCGCTCTGACTGCCACCCATCATAAGTCTGCAATACAGAACAGCTTACGCGCTACCTTGAAAGGGGTGGCGGTATGCAGCCTACGGATGTGAGCGTGTCTTCCGTGGCATGGGGGCACGGTCAGCCGGGTTTGGCCGTGCCACCCAACAGTAGGGGCGACGCAGGCGTCACCCTCATGGCTTCGTGCCGCCGAGGGAGAACAGGTGCGAGTAGGTCCGCAGGTACAGGACGCCGTCCGCGATGGCGGGGGTGGCGTGGCTCTTCTCGCCCAGGGGGTGGGTCGCCAGGAGTTCATACGTCGGGCCGGCCCGCAGGACGACGACCTTGCCTTGGCGGTCGATGGCGTAGAGCAGGCCGTTGACCCAGATGGGCGAGCCGTAGAACGTCCCGGCGGGCTTGTGGCTCCAGATCTCTTCTCCCGTCTCGACCCGGAGGCAGCGGATCGTACCCTGGTCGTGGAACGCGTAGAGCAGGCCATCCTTGACCAGGGGCGTCGGGACGTAGGGGATCAGCCGGCCCTTCAAGGTGTATACGACGGCAGGCTGCCCGGTGCTGTCGGCGGGGATGCGAACCGCGGCCAACTGATTGCCGGTGCTGCCTTTGCCGCAGCCGCTGATGACGATATCGCCCGCGAGGACGGGGGAGCCGACGACGCGGGCCGGCAGGGCGGACCGCGATTCCCAGAGCACGGAGCCGGTCTCGGGATCGACGCCCGTGAAGCCGTGGGTCTCGCTGGTGAAGATCAGTTGCGGCTTGCCACTCCCGGGACGGAAGACACAGGGCGTCGAGCAGGAAATCTCCGTGTTCTCCCGCGCCACGGTCCAGCGTGTTTGGCCGGTCCTGCGGTCGAGGGCCAGCCACCGGCTGGCCAACTTGTCGCCTTCCTGCTCATGGGTGAAGACGACGAGATCGCCCACGACGATCGGCGAGGCCCCGGGCCCGAAGCGGGACTCGACGCCCGGCAGGTCCCGCCGCCACAGTCCTCGTCCCGCATGGTCGAGCGCTGTGACGATCGTTTCCCGGGCCGTTTGCCAGAGGAGGTAGACGGCCTCCGCGTCCACCACCGGCGTCGCGGCGGCGTAGCTGTTGTCGCCATGATGCTGGTAGGCGGTCAGGCCGTAACGCTGCTGCCACAGCACCTTGCCGGCGCGGACATCAACGGCCAGCACGATTCCTCCCGGCGGCTGCGCCTCCGCACAGGTCACAAACACCCGGTCCGCCCAGACTACCGGCGAGCTGTGGCCTGGCCCGGGCAACTTGATCTTCCAGTTGTAGTCCTGATCCGTCCAGGTGATGGGAATGGACTTGGCGCGGCTGATGCCCTGGCCGTTGGGGCCCCGGAACTGCGTCCACTCCTGGCCCAAGGCAACGCCGGCGAACAGATAACACAACAGTCCCGAGACGAGGAACGGAATTCGACTTGTCACTGCCAACTCCTCCCGGATAGCGAGGATTTCGCGGCCCATTTCGATGCGTGCGGGTCTCCGCACGCCACGACGTTTCATGAATCCCTATCGTATCATAAGGGCGGACCAACGCGAAGGATTTCGGGCCGGTCACGGCGGTTGAGGTGCACGCCAGAGGTGCGGCAAATGTCCCGCGGGTCATTGCCAGGGCCGCGAAGCAATTTCAATCCCACGACTTGAGATTGCTCCGTTACTGCACTTGCCGCAGTGACGTCGACATGCCCAAAGCGATGGTCCTCGTGGGCGGTAGAGGTGTGCTCCGCGGGATGCAGTCACACGCAGACTCTCACTGCGCCCGGAATGCGGGTTCGCCGGGCGTTTTCCCCAGATGGTGATGATACCCCGGGTTCAGTATTGTCGTGTCCGCGCCGGTGCGTGGGCAGCCGCGTGGCGGACCCGGCAGTCCTTGGGCAGGAGCGTGCCTTCGTTATGCCAGCACATGTAACACTCGGTGGGCCGGACCCGCTGGCCTTGCCGGGTGCAGGGCAAGGCGTGGGGGCAACTCGTGCAAAGGTAGTCGCAGCGTCGGCACGCCTGGAGTTTCCGCTTGATCGAGCCGGTATTCATCGTGACCTCCTCCCGCTGCGCGTGGGGGATGCCGCTTCTCATCACCCGTGTGCATCCCGAGCAGCGCCAGTCTCTCTTCATCGGCCAATTGACGGTGCGACTTGACGTCCGGAAAAACTCCTCGCAAGTCGTGCCTCCGGTCAAGCCGGGGGCAGGCTCTTCCCCCACGAAGGCGGGGGTCCCGGCCCGACGTTCATAGACGAGCGGGGGCGCTCGTCCTACGAAGAGGAGTCTCAGCGCGGAATCAGCTCGATCTCGTATGTTTGGGGCCAGAGCTTGCCGGTGACGAGGAGGTGCCGGGTTTGGGGCAGCCAGGCGATGCCGTTGGGGACGGCTTCGCCCTCGTCTTCCGGGGGCGGCGTGTAGAGGCCCGACAGGTTGATCCAGGCAGTGACACGGCCGGTCGCGGGGTCGATGATGGCGATGCGGTCGGTGGGCCAGATGTTGGCGTAGAGCAGGCCGGAGGTTGTAGACTGTAGGCTGGAGGCGCCTCCAGTCTCTACGCTCCCGCCTCCAGCTTTTTGCCCCGTGTTCGGGGGTGATTCGCCGGATTCCACGGCCGGGGGCGGCTGTGCTACAGGGGACGCACCGGCCACGAATTCGAGTTCGTTGAGATGAGCAACGGGGCGGCCCTGGTCGTGGACCTCGAGCCGGCCGATCTCGGCGCAGGTATTGGGGTCGAGGAAGCGCAGGGTGGCGGTGCCGTCGCTGAGGATCAGGCGCTTACCGTCGTAGGCCAAACCCCAGCCTTCGCCGCGGTAGCGAAACCGGCCCAGGGGGGTGAAGGTGTCCTTCCTGTAGATGAAGCCGATACCGGACTGCCACGTGAGTTGGAAGAGCCTGTCGCCGACGAGGGCAATGCCTTCGCCAAAGTACTGGTCGGGCAGGCGAAGCGTCTTCAGGACCTTGCCGGTCGGGAGATCGCGCTGGAAGAGCGCGGATTGGCCATAGAGACCGGTGCCTTCGTAGAGGATGCCATTCTCATAGACCAAGCCCTGCGTGAAGGACTGCCGGTCGTGAGGATAGCTTTGGACCACCCTGCAACGGTAGTGCGCGGCAGGGGGAGAAGAAGGGGCGGGGTCCGACGGGCGCGGGGCGGGGGAAGAGCCGAGGCTGGAGGTTGGAGGCTGGAGGCTGGAGGCACCTTGGGTCTGCGGCCTACGGTCTCCAGTCGGACCTTCGTTTCCTGCCCCTTGCTCCGTGCCCGTGGCGATCGTGCGCAGGGTGGCAACCGCCAGGACACCGAGCGGGACCAGCACGGCCACTGCGAAGACAAGATGTATGGACTTCCATCGCATCGATCTCAAATCATAAATACATGGGTAATCCCCCGGCTCTGCCGGGGGACTCCCAGAGTTTGACAGATACAGGAGTCGTCCATCAGACTCACGGACTGTGAACCGCTCAAAG
>JALORE010000311.1 GCA_025459125.1 Planctomycetota bacterium
CGGCGCCGAGGTGTTCGGTGCGGAAGGGCCGAAGTACCAGTACTACTTCCACCGCGTGCCCGTGAGCGATGTGAGCGTGTTCAGACCGGGTGTCAACACCCTGGCGACCGGCAAGACGCCGCTGATCGACGGCAAGATGGTGCACGGCATGGAAGTGAACTGGCCCGGTATCATGGTCCTGATTCAGTACGAAGACAAGAAGTGAGGAGCCGCGATGAACCGCAAGACGGCGATGGGCGTTGTGAGTGCTGTAATCCTGTCGGTGGTCGGGCTCTCCCTCGCCGCGGACGTACCCTTCCAGCACGTGACCGTTGACAGCCGCGTGAAGGACCCGTGGGCGAAGATCATTGCGGATATCGACCGCGATGGATTCCCGGATCTCGTCGTAGGCGGCCAGGCCGGGCCGTTGGTCTGGTATCGTTACCCCGACTGGACCCAAGGCGAGATCGCCCAAGGCGGCTACCGGACCGTCGATGGCGAGGCGGGCGACATTGACGGCGATGGCGACCTTGATGTCGTCATGGGCGGCGTGATTTGGTATGAGAACCCACTTCCCAAGGGCAATCCCGCCCCAGCGCAGTGGACCGCCCACACGGTGGCCGACCACCGCACGCACGACGTGGAGCTGGCCGACCTCGACAAGGACGGCAAGCTCGACATCGTGACCCGCGATCAGTCGGACTTCGGCCACAAGGCCGGCGATAAGATCTACCTGTGGCGACGGGAGGCTGCCGACCGGTGGGTCCACAAGATCGTCGCATGTCCGCATGGCGAGGGCTTGGCCCTGGCCGACATGGATCGTGACGGCGATGCGGATATCGTCATCGGCGGGATCTGGTTCGAGAACGATGGCCGTCTGCTCGAGGGCGCCTGGCAGTCGCATAAGTTCGGTGACTGGCATCCCAGCGCCGGTGTTGAGGTGGCCGATATCAATGGCGACGGCCGCCCGGACGTGGTCCTGTCGCCGTCGGAGCTGAAGGGCAATTGGCACCGGCTCTCCTGGTTCGAGGCCCCGGCCGATCCCCGGCAGGGCAGTTGGACCGAGCACCAGATCGTCGAGCGGATCGAATGTGTCATTCACGGCCTGGCCACCGGCGACTTCAACGGGGATGGGACCGTCGATATCGCGTCCTCGGAAATGCACCAGGGGGACGATCCCGACGACGTGGTGGTCTTTCTCAACCGGGGGAATGGCGCCGCCTGGGACAAACAGATCCTGTCCACGAAAGGCTCGCACTGCATCCAGGCCGGCGATATCGGCGCCGATGGCGATCTCGACCTCCTCGGCGCGAACTGGAGCGGGCCGTACCAGCCGGTGGAGTTGTGGGAGAACCAGTCGGGTCCTCGTGCCGTTCAGAGCAAGGGTAACCAGTATCACGTGCCCGCGCTGGTCGGCGCGGCCGGTTTTGCCCGCGCAGCCAGACCAGTGGAAGTGCCTCTTGATTTCGGCCGGTTGCTGGAGCGCCTGGGCCAAACCTCGCCGGGCGGCGTTCCGCGGATCCGGGTGTGGCAGGTCGATGCGGCCACCCAGACGGCGCGGGAAGTGGCGCCGGTGCAGTTCGACCGGGACCCCCAGGACGGTCCCGCCGCCTCGCTCCGGGGCACCTTGACGTTCCTGCTCCCGGAGCCGATGGCGCCGGGAGACGAACGGGTCTATCACATCGGTTTCGACTTCGAAGACGCTCCGCCGGCGACGGGCAAGGCGGATTCCCTCGTCACGGTGACCGAGACGGCCGAGCACGAAGGGCAGAAGAGCTTCAAGATTGTCACGCCCCAGGCGACCTGGTATTACCATCAGCAGGGCGCCGGCTTTGCGAGCCTGGAGGACCAGGACGGCCACGACTGGCTCTCCTACAACCCCGGCGACGGACCGGTGAGCAAGAGCGGTTCGGGCGGCAAGTACCGCGGGCTGCCCAATATGGTCCATCCGGAGGGCAACTTCCATCCCGGCAACGAGCAGTGCACCAGCCGGCTGCTGGCCGCCGGACCGGTCAGGGCGGTGATCGCCTCGGAGTCCGCGGACGGCAAATGGGCCTGCCGGTGGGACATCTTCCCCGCCTATGCGCGGCAGACCGTCCTGAAGGCCGACCACGCCTACTGGTTCCTCTACGAAGGAACGCCCGGCGGCAAGCTGGAGGAGGATGCGGATTACTGCGTTCGAGCCGATGGCACGCGGACGCCCGCGAGCGCCCGTTGGGAGGGGGATATCCAGGCTCGGGGTGAGACGGCGGAGTGGCTCTACTTCGGTGACAGTGCGATGCAGCGCGTCCTGTACCTGGTGCATGAGGAGGATGACGACGCGATCGACTCCTATTGGCCGATGAATCGCGAGATGACCGTCTTCGGTTTCGGTCGTAAGGGCTTGAACAAGTACATGACGCCGGTGCCGGCGCACTTCCTGGTGGGCTTCTGCGAGAAGGCGAATTTCGCCGAGGTCTCCCAGGCTGTTCAATCTGCCTGTCGTCCGCTCACGATTACCCTGGGTGAGCCGAAAGCCGGCACGTAGGCCGGCTCAGACGAGTGCTTCCTGGGCCTTGGGCACGGTGTCTTCGGGCTTGACGTCATACGTAGCCTGGAGGACATAGCCGTCCTCGTCGATCAGGAACGACGAACGGATGATCCCTTCACAGCTCTTGCCATACCGGGATTTGACGCCCCAGACGCCGTAGGCCTCGGCCACTTTGTGGTCCGGGTCGGACAGCAGGGGGAAACGCAGGCCGCATTTGTCGTCGAATTGCTTCAACTTGTCCGGCTTATCCGGGCTGATTCCCACCGCCGCGGCGCCGGCCTCCTGCAAAGATTCCGCCGCGTCGCGCACGCTGCACGCCTGGCGCGTACAGCCGGGCGTATTCGCCTTCGGGTAGAAGTACAGCAGCAGCCGCGTGCCGTGGAAGTCCGCCAGCGATACCCGGCGGCCGTTCTGGTCCACCAAAGAGAACGACGGCGCCCGGTCCCCAACCTGCAACCTGACCATGACCATCTCCTATTCTCGCCACGGCAGTTTGTCGTGGCGACCCACCCTTTCGAATGCACCGCGTATACGGATGATACGCGGCGGACCGCCTCCGGTTCTCCCCAACGATGACGCGAGCAGGGGGGCGGACTCCGACTCGGCAGCGGGCGGTTTTTTCGGACGGTCTTTTCGCCGGCCGGGGTCGGTCCGTTGCTTATTTGACACCGCCAAGCAGCCGATACAGGGGTACGGTTCGGCTGCGGTCGCAGAATGCCCTGCGGGCAGCCGAGGAATGAAGCCTTCCGTCCCAACGGAGGTATAGCACCATGAGCGACAATCGAACGATGGATCCCGCGAATACCGAGCGACCGAACCGAACCGCGGAAACCAGGAGGCCGGTGACACTGATTCTCGCGACGGCCGTCGTTTGCATCCTGAGCTTGGCGGCACGGTTCAGCCCCGCCCAGACGTCGATGGAGCTGACCCGCTGGCGGGAGTTCTCCTGTTCCCGGCAGAGCAACCAGTTTGGCGGTCGTATCACCTCGGTGGACGGTGTGCAGCGGGGCGGGTTCATTGTCCTCGGCGACGGCGGCTTTGCCCGGCTGTGGAGCTCGACGGTCCACACCACGTCACCCGAGGGCAAGGAGTACTGCCAGGGCTTCGCCATGTACGACTTCGAGGACGGCTCCAGCATCCTGGCGAAGATCGACATTTCCGGCGATCCCAATACCAAGCAGATCGGAACGATCGTCTTTCTGTCGGGGACCAAGCGCTTCCGCGGTATCACCGGCCGTGGCACGATCTCCGCGTGGACGCCTGCGAAGTGGGATATGTACGCCGAAGTGGAGGCCAGCTACTCCGTGCCCGGGCAGTAGGATGGGCTTCAGCCCATCAGCTATTGGCTTTGCGTGGCAAGCGATGGGCGGAAGCCCGTCCTGCATGTTTCCGACTTCAAACTTCCAGCTTGACGCTTCTTACTGGTAAATACCCGCCTTCTGGAGTCTGAGGGTCAGTTGGCGGACCTGGTCGTCGCTCTGCTTGGACCGGACAATCGCTTCATCCCGCTGTTTGGCGATCTGCTGCACGGCGGCGGACTCGTTGATCTTGGCCATACGCTCGTTCGCCTGTTGCACCATCGTCTCGAGCTGATTGAGCCGGGTGGTCGTCGCGGTGGCCAGCGTGCCGAGCTTGTTGTATGCTTCGGTCAGCTTGGTCAGATCGGATCGGGTGCTTTCCAGCCGCTGGCTGACCTTCGTCAACTCGGCTGTCAACGCCTCGTTGCGCGTCTGCACTTGTGCCAGGGACTGCCGGGTCTGCTCGCGTGCATGCGTCGCGCTGCCCGGCGTCATCTGGCTCAGGACCGACAGGTCCGAGAGTGCACAGGCCACCAGGATCGCCACCGTCACCGCCGCAACGACGATCTCGAAGATCTCCTTACGAGGCTCGGGTTCCTCGCGTAAACTGTATGGGTACATTGTGCGTTCATCCCCCAACGAAGGTTCTTCCGCCCATGATTGCGTCCAGGGTCGCAGCGGCTATCCTCTTGCCAATAGACGCCGAGCCTCCTCCTTAAGGGTACCATTATTATATCGTTCCTGCGCAGGGATGTCAACATTGTGCCGGCTGGGTTGGCCTGCATTCCCGCCGGTTTTTTTCTGCACGCCCCATAAAAACCGCTGGCGTGCGCAGGAAAGATATGGAGAAAAAAACATACACAAGTTCCGGCGCTCCAGTCGCGAGTTCGCCTCGTTCTGGAGGTGCCTCTATCGCTTTGCGGGTACCGATGGGGAGGTGCCCCCCAACGCAAAAGCGTCCCCCAAACGCGATTCCTCCCGTTTGGGAACCCAACTTCGCGTTGGGGACCCCGGGCCTTTCCCCAACGCGCTGCATCGCACGGGGAGTCTCGACCCGAGCGCCGCGGCCGCCCGTTCGTAGGGTGCGCTGTGCCACCCCTGTGAAGGTGAGAAACAGCGTGGCAGCGGCAAGCGTAGTCTTCGGAGCTTGCCGCTGGCGCTTGCGCCTATCCCACGAGCCATCGGCCAGTTGTGCTTGCCGCTGCCACCCATCGTAGACCTTGAAGGCAACGAAGTCCACGCACACCCTTGCAGGGGTGGGTGTGCACAGCACACCCTCCCAGCCGGGTCTTGCCCCCTTCCCATCGGTACCTCCAAAGCGGTAAACGCACCCCGGCGAAGGAACCGCCACCCGCGCTCTGTGGAAGCCGCGAGAACGGTCATGCAGCCTCTGCAATACCATCGCTTGTCGTCTCTCCCTCCGCACAGTAAACTGGCGTGCGAATGTCATAGGGTGCCGGCGGCTTGGCGGGCAGACACGGCAGGCTGGGCATGTCAGGAGATCCCGGGTGGTATTGTGGAGGTATCCATGAGCGTGGGAAAGGCGGATGTCTCTCGGCGCACATTTCTGGCCGGCGGGGCCCTGGCTTGGGCCGGAGCAGGCGGGCCCCCGACGGATGCGGCGCGGGCGTCGGAGCGGGTGTCATTCACCAGGCACGCGCTGATGGAGAAGGGCGCGGGCTGTCTGCGCGTGGCGGCCTGCCAGATCCTGACCGGTCCTGACGTCGGCAAGAGTACGGAGAAGGTCCTGCAATGGATCGAGCAGGCCGCGGCCGCGGCGGTCGATGTCGTGGCCTTTCCGGAGGCATGCCTGTGCGGCTATGCCGGTGGAAACTACTGGAAGTCGGCGCGGCCGGAGGATTTCCAGCGGGGGGAGATGCGGGTCATCGAAGCGGCTCGGCGGCTTCGGATCGCCGTGATCCTGGGAACGGTCCACTGGGAAGAGCAGCGGATCTTCAACGATCTGTTGGTGATCGACCAGGATGGCACCGTCTGCGGCCGCTACTCCAAGACGCATCTGGCGGAATCGTGGCCGGCGCCGGGACGGGTCCTGCCGGTCTACGAGGTGGCCGGAGTGAAGTCCTGTTTCATCATCTGTCACGATGTCCGCTATCCGGAGCTGGTCCGCCTGCCGGCCATCGCGGGGGCACAGATCTGCTATTTCTGCAGCCATGAAAGCGGGCTGCGAGAGGAGTACAAGCTGTCGGCGTATCAGGCAATGCCTATCGCGCGGGCCACGGAGAACGGCATCTTCTGCGTGATGGCGAACGCGCCCGCGCACCCGCAGACGCTGGCCGGCTCGCACGGCAACAGCAAGATCATCCATCCTGATGGCAACGTGCTGGTGGAGGCGGGCTACTTCGAGGAGCGGCTCGTCACCGCGACCATCCGCATCGCCGAGGCCTCCCGCTCCGTGGCCCGGCGGGCCGTGCAGGATGAGACGATTCTCCGTCCCTGGCTGGAAAGCGGGGCGCAACTGGTGCAGGGTGGGACTGGGACACCGGCGTCCACCCCGCCGGACCCGGCGCGGTCATGAGCGCGCATTCCGGAGGACCCTATGAACAACGATTCTCCAGTTCGTCCGACAACACGGCGGGATTTCCTGAAGACCGCGGCGGTCGCGGCCGCGGTGCCCGGCACGGCACCCGTCGCGACAGCGCCGCGCCCGGCCGCGGTGCCGATGCTGCATGTGACGGACCTCTTCCGTCCGCACAATGACCCGGACGACCACTGGGATCTCGCGTGCGTGTACGCGCTCGCCCACCAGGGCCGGGTCGATCTGCGGGCGATCCTGACCGACTATCCGCCCGCCGCGCGGAACACGGACCCCGATGTGCTGGGCGTGGCCCAGATGAACTACCTCACCGGGCAAGCCGTGCCGGTGGTGGTGGGCTCGCCGCGGCCGATGCGGTCGCGCGACGACGCACAGCCCGAGGCCACGCCGTGGGAGGACGGCGGCATTCGCGCCCTGCTTCGCCTGCTGCGGGAATCGCCCCGGCCGGTGGTGATCAGCGTTCTGGGCGCCTGCCGGGATGTGGCGGTCGCCGGTCGGCGTGAGCCGGCGCTGTTTGCCAAAAAGTGCGCCGCCATCTATCTCAACGCCGGCACCGGCACGCCCGACCAAACGAAAGCCGCCTGGCTCGAGTACAACGTGAGCCTCAACCCCGCGGCGTACGCGGCGATTTTCGACCTGCCCTGCCCGATCTACTGGATGCCGTGTTTCGAGGAGCGGCCGGCGCCGGGGCAGGGTGGACCGGAGGTGATGGAGTTCGGCACGTTCTACCGCTTTCTGCAAAGCGACATCCTGCCGCACTTATCGCCGCGGATGAAGAATTTCTTTGCCTGGATGTACAAATCTGGGCGTAGCGCCCAAGGCGATCCGCCGCCGGGCTGCGACTGGCTGCGTTATCTGCTCGGTCCCAGCGACGACGCGCTGCTGGCCCGGCAGGGGACGCTGCACCGCAACATGTGGTGCACGGCCGGATTCCTGCATGCCACCTGGCAGACCGTCACGCGCGACGGCCGCATCGTTCCCCTGGCTGGCGGTGCCCCGGATGCCGTCTTCACCTTCGAGCCGATCCGGGTGCAGTGCTCGGACAAGGGCGTGACGCAGTGGTCCCGCGATGCGCGGGCGCGAGACCGGTTCATCTTCCGCGTCCTCGATCGGGCCGGATACGCCGCCGCGCTGACGACCGCCATGAAGTCGCTGTTGCAGACGATCCCTTGAATCGCTCCGTGCAGGGCGTTGACAGCCGCCGCTGCCTTGATAGCATCGTGCTGGCCGACATGCCCCGCGGCAATGCTCCGTGTCCGTGACGCGTCGCGCCCTGAAAATTGGCCTGAAAATACACATAAAAGGAACACCATGGAACTGACGGTGATGAAACGCGGGCTCGG
>JALORE010000312.1 GCA_025459125.1 Planctomycetota bacterium
AGCAGTTCCGCCCGCCTTGTCGGTCAGGTCACCAACACCGGAGGCGAAGACCCCCATGTCTACCTCTACTGGGGCGACACTGAGGGCGGCACGGACCCGAAGCGATGGTCCCACAGCGTGGACGTGGGACCCCGCGGCGTTGGGCCCGTTCGGGTGGACCTCACCGGTCTGGACGCCGCCACCGAGTATTACTACCGGCTGTATGCCTGGAACCCCGCCGGTGGCCGGTGGGCCGACGCAGTCGAGAGCTTCGTGACGCATGGCGAAGTCGGCTACTACACCGGCTATCGCGTGCAGTCCGGCCGCGTGAAGGTCACGGGCGCACGCTGTGATGTGGATATTTTGCCCGTCAACGACACCGGCCGGGCTTTCGCCCTGCTCAGCTACGGCACCGGCTGGCAGCCGGATGCGGACAACGCCAACGTCGTCCTCGCCCGAGGCTACCTGCTCGACGAGCACACCATCCGGATCGAGCGGACCGCCACCACCAATGCCACCTGGGTCAGTTGGCAGGTGATCGAGTGTCTCGGCCGGGAGTTCCAGGCCTACCGGGGCAGCGGCACATTCGGCAACGATGAGATGCTGGTCGATGCCCCCTTGAACGGCGCACCGCCGCGAACGGGGCAGCGCGTCACCGGCCCGGCCGTCCCGGAAGTCCGAGTCGATCCGGCACGATGCATCGCCTATGTGACGGCCGACACATCCGCGGCCAACCGCACCTACTATCACGAAGCCATGCTGACGGCCCACGTCGGCACGAACACCACCGTGCACCTCGAGCGGGCCGCCGCCGGCCACTCGACGATTCGCTACAACTGGGTGGTGGTCGAGTTCGCGCCGGGAGCGGTCGCCAGCGTGCAGCATGGCAGCACCCACTTCGCCGGTCCCACCGCCGCAGCGCCCGCCTGGGCCAAGATCCAGCCCGTCAATCCCACGTCCTCAATCCTTCTGTATCAAACCCGGTCCACCGTGAACGGCCTGAGCTACTCAGCCGTGGCCGGACGCCTGGCTTCCGCCGGCACGATTGAGTTCTACCAGTACACCGGCACCACCGGGACCCGATATGTCGATTACCACGTGGTTGACTTTGGCCCTGCGGCACTGGCCCAGCGCGGCAGGGTCGATTTCGCGAATGACGCCGGCTGGTACCAGGCGGATTGCCACCTGACGCCCCCCGTCGACCTCAGCCGCGCCATGGTCTTCCACGGCCAGACCTGCAATGGCACAGGCGACCTCTACCCGAGACCCTTCTCCACGGCCGAGTTCACCGGTGAGGGCAATCTTCGTATCGAGCGTCAATGCCCCGGCCAGCAGAGCCACATTGAATGGCAAGTGCTGGAGGTCCCGCCGGCTACGTTCTTTGCCCGGGAACCGGACATTGACCTGGCGCCGCCTTCCCTTGCGTTCCCGCCGACCGCTGTCGGTGCCTATCTAGACCTGACCTTCGATATCAGCAACATCGGGGACGGTGAGCTGCACGTGGATTCGCTCGAATTCACGGGTCTCCACAAGTCCGCGTACCGTCTGGTGGCACCCCCCGCCGTACCCTTTGCGGTGGCGCCTTTGACCGGCCACAAAACGATGACGGTGCGCTTTACGCCGGCCGCCGCCCAGAGCTACAATTACGCCCGGTTGGTGGTAGGTAGTGACGATCCCGACGAATCGACGGCCGAGCTGGCCCTCACCGGTACCGGCCTACGTCAGCCGTAAAAGCGGCCTTTACCGGTGTGCTTGTCGCAATAGCAGCAAGGTCCTCTGCGTCCTCCCTGCAAGAGCCTCGAATCGCGAATTGCCGCGCTCGGGACGCCAATCCATGAGCGATTGTCGCCTTCCGAAAGGATGATCTATATGAAGGCAAGACCCATGCGGATGATGCTGGTGCTGTTCGTCGTGGCGGCATCCTGCGGAGTGGGACCGCAGGAGGCTGCGGCGCAGCCGCAAAACCCGATGGACCGTTCCCTGAAGGAGTTAGGCTATATCCCCTTGCCGGACCTGGGGTTAGGAACGTACACCCGCGACGGCCATACGGAGCCGGGCGGGCTCTACCCGGATGGCTGGGCCACCCGGAGCGCTGACTTCGAGGCCACCGTGCTCGAGATCGCCAAAGAGCAGATTCGGCCGCTCGATGCCCAGGGCAATCCCGACCCCGCCCGCAACCTCAAGGTGCACTTCCCCAACGTGAAGTTGGCCTACTACAGCAGCCGGGAGCGCGCCTACCTCATGTACCGCAAAGGCGAGCCGGATTGCCATGCGGCGGGGTTCGCGGTCCGCTGGATGATCGACAAGCAGATGAAGGGCGACCCCGGCCTGAACTGGGACCCGGCCCGGGGCCCGGTCACGGCGCCGCTGATCCTGTGGGGACCCTACTTCTGGTGCGACGGCCTGAAGCCCCGCTCGGATGGACTGATCTGGACCTGTTGCGAACCCACCAGCGACGTGTACAACAATTCCCACCCCGAAGCTTCCGGGGCCCAGAAGTGCGCCGATCAGATCTATGCTTTCTTCAAGACCGATCCGACCGCAACGCCGTGGTATTTGCGTAAGACAGTGACCGGGCAAGCGCCCCAGGTGACGGCCCAAGCCAATATCGCGGAAGGCGACGCTCCGCTGACCGTGCATTTCTCTGCGCAGGCCACGGACCCCGACGGCAAAGTCGTCGAGTACGTCTGGACCTTCGGCGATGGGACTTTCTCCTACAACCCCCGCAGTGGACCCGGAAAGGAACCCTTCTATCTCAATCCCAAGCCGGTCAAGATCTTCCCCAACCCCGGCTTCTATACCGCTTATCTGACCGTGACCGACAACGATGGCAACGCGGTCACGCGGGAGATCCGCATCAAGGTCACCGGGGACGCCCCCTCACCCAAAACGATAGGCCCATCCCGCCTGCGTGCCCCCCGCCGGTCCCGTTCGTAGCGGGCCGGCACAAGCACAGGTGCCAGGAGAGCCATCCGCTGTCCTATCGGGAAATACCACATCAGGAGAGCAGGAATGATACAGAGTAACCTGAGTCCACGTCGCATCTTCACCGCTATGACCACGACGTGGGTATGGACCATGATCTGGAGCGTCGTTGTCCTGGCGCAGGATCCGCCGCGGTACACCTACGGTGCCAAGCTTGAGCCGCCCGCCGGCCGGATCGTCCATGGGATGGGACAGTGGGAGCAGTATAACGCCAAGCTGCTCAAACAATATTTCGCCATCATCGCGGAACGTCCCGAGATCAAGTGGTTCCATCTGATCGGCTACGACTGGTCACGGGCCTCGTATTTCGCCCAGACCGGCTGGAAGAACAATGACTTCACCGCCAGCCCCGTCCTCCCGCAAAAGCTCGTGGCGGAACTGCAAACGCCGCGGTATCTTCACGCCAGCGACAAGGCTCTGCTGCGCGGGGATGGACAGCCTGCGGTGGCCGCCTCCGCTCCTACCGGCGACAAAGCAGCCTCAGCGAGGAAGGCCACTGCACCAACGGCACGCAAACGGACGCGGGCCCCGCGGCGTACCGCGACGGAGCCCAACCAAGTCGCAGCCAGCAAGCCGGTCGAATCGGCCAAGCCCGACGAGCCGGTCGCTCTCCCGGCCGCGTCTCCATCTGCGGCAATTGCGTCCCCTTCGCCTCAGCCCGAGACCTGCGATGTTCCGGCGGGTGACTGGCCCATGTGGCGCCATGATGCCGCCCGCACGGCGGCGTCTCCCAGCCCACTGCCGGAGGAATTGCACCTGCACTGGGTCCGGGATCTGCCCGAACCTGCCCCGGCGTGGCGCCACGAGCATTACAAGCTCCAATTCGACCGCTCCTATGAGCCGGTGGTGATGGGCCGGCAGGTCTTCGTGCCCTCCATGGTCAGCGACAAGGTCGCCGCCTACGACACCGCCACCGGCCGGGAGAACTGGCAGTTCTTCTGCGATGGACCCGTGCGTTTTGCGCCGATCGCCTGCCAGGGCCGGGTGTACTTCGTGAGCGACGACGGATTCCTGTACTGCCTCGACGCGAAGGAGGGCCAGCTCCAGTGGAAAGCCCCCCTGGCGCCGGACGGTCGCAAAATCCTGGGCAATGGGCGGCTCATCTCCGCGTGGCCCGCGCGCGGCGGGCCGGTTCTTCAAGATGGGAAGATCTACTGCGCCGCCAGCATCTGGCCATTCATGGGCGTGTTCATCTACGCGATCGATGCCGCCACCGGCAAAGTGGTCTGGGAGAACAGTGGCACGGGCGCCAACTACATGGTCCAGCCGCACAACAGCCCGGCTTTCGCCGGGGTGGCACCGCAGGGATACATGGCGATCAGCAACGGCAAGCTCCTGGTGACCAGCCGGACGGTCCCCGCCTGCTTCGATGCCGGCACGGGTGAGCTGCTCTACTACCGCCTATCCGACAACAGCTACGGCAAGACCGTCGGCGGCTGCAGTGCTTCGATCTGGAATGACTGGTACTTCAATGGCAAGGTGGCGTATCGGCTCTCCGATGGCCTGCCCCTGGGAACGATTTCCGGTCAGGTTATGACTCGAAACGCCGTGGTGGGTATCGACTCGACCGGCGAGGTGCTGGCGTACACCCTGGCGGAAACCGAAGCGCCGGACCCCAAGGACAAGAAGAAGACGAAGACCGTCGCGGTCGCCAAGGCCACCTGGAAGACGCGGACCGAACCGGTTCTTGAGCGCATCCACCTCCAGGCCGGCGACCGGCTGTACGGCTGTGACGCCCAGGGTGGCGTGGCCGCCTTTGTTGCCCCCGAGAGCAACGAGCCCGCCCGGATCGTGTGGCAGGATAAGGTGGAGGGCAGGGTCTGGAGCATGCTCGCCGGCGACGAGAGACTCTTTGTCGTCACGGAGGAGGGGCAGTTGTACTGCTTTGGCGCGGGAAAGACCGAGGTTCGTCGTCATCGGGTTGAGGCGGCCGATCTACCTGCGGCACCCGCGGAGCAGGGCGAACGGATACGACGCGTGCTCAAACAGAGTCCGGGGGCCCAGGGATACTGTCTCTGGCTCGGAACCGGCGATGGCAGCCTGCTGCGCGAGATGTTGCGGCAATCCTCTCTGTACGTGATGGCCTTGGAGCCGGATGCCGCCCGGGTTGCGTCGTTGCGTCACGAGCTGGACCGGGCGGGCCTGTACGGCGCGCGGGCCTGCGTGTTGCAGGGGAACCTTGACTCCATCACCGTGCCGCCCTACATCGCCTCCTGGATCGTTGTTGAGAACCCGGTGGTGGCCGGACTGGACGGCAGCCAGGGCGCTGCCCAGAAGCTCTGCGCTCTGCTGCGGCCCTATACGGGTATTGCCTGGGCTGCGACAGGAGGTGGAGCGTCAATTGGGAAGATCGACATGGCCGGCTTCCAGGTGGATACACCGGACGGGACGCTCCTGGTCCGACGTACCGGCCCGGTGCCGGGATCGGCGGACTGGACCCACCAGTACGGCGACGTCGCCAACACCGTTTGCTCGAAGGATCAGCTTGCCCCGCCGCTGGGCCTGCTGTGGTTTGGCGAGGAGGCCGCTCTTGCCGATGTCCTGCCCCGCCACGGACACGGCCCGCCCGAGCAGGTGGTAGATGGACGGCTGTTTATTCAGGGGCCCAACTCGCTCAGCGCCCGGGATGTCTATACCGGCAAGATCCTGTGGAAGAAGACCCTCCCAGGGCTCGGCGGTTTCGGGGTCTATTACGACGCCACCTACAAGCACGACTTCCGCGATACCAGCGGCAACCAGAGACATATCCCCGGGGCCAACGTGCGCGGCACCAACTTCGTGGCTACGGCGGACCGGGTCTACGTCATCCAGGATGCCGAGTGCCACGTCCTGGACGCCCGAACCGGAGAGATGCGCCAAGTCATCCGCCTGCCGGCCCCTGAGGGCACGCCGCCCAAGGCCTGGGGATACATCGGGGTCTGCGACGACTGCCTGATCGCCGGGGCGGACTTCGCCCAGTACGCCATCGGCACCTCGGCGGACAGCAAAGATGTCGCCCACGCGATGACGGTCTTCGACAAGAGTGCCGCCCGACGTCTGGTGGTGATGAACCGTTACACCGGCCAGGTCCTGTGGACGATCGAAGCGCAGCGCGGCTTCCTGCACAATGCCATCGCGGCGGGTAAGGGCAAGCTCTTCTGCCTCGACATCGCGCCGCCGTACGCCGCCCGAAAGCCGGCCCAGACGGCCGGCAGCGGCCGCAAGTCGGCGGACCCGAACCATCCAGCAGAGACCAAGCCTTCCTCGCCGCCACCGCCGGATCGTCTCCTGGCCCTGGATCTCCACAGCGGCAAGATCCTCTGGGAGAACCGCGACGGTGTGTTCGGCAGTTGGCTGGCCTACTCCCAGGAATTCGATATCCTGCTCCAGGCGTATCGCAAATCCCGTGACATGCCGACCGAGCCGGGCGACCGGATGGCGGCTTTGCAGGGCGCAACCGGCGCGGTGCTCTGGGACAAGAAGATCACCTACACCGGGCCCTGCATGCTGCTCGGGGAGACGATCCTCACGCAGGAAAGCGCCTATCATCTCCACACCGGGCAACAGCAGATGCGAGAACACCCGCTGACGAACGAGCCGGCGCCGTGGAAGTACTCGCGCAACTACGGTTGCGGCACGGCCATCGCCAGCCAGAACCTGATTACGTTCCGGTCGGCCGCCGCCGGCTTCTACGATTTGACCTCCGACGCAGGCACCGGCAACTTCGGCGGGTTCCGCTCCAGTTGCACCTCCAACCTCGTCGTCGCCAACGGCGTACTCAATGCGCCCGACTACACGAAGACCTGCACCTGCAGCTACCAGAACCAGACCTCCCTGGCCCTGATTCACATGCCGGACGTGGAGATGTGGTCGTTCAGTGATCTCGGGGCCAGTCAGGCCTCGGTCCGGAACGTGGGCGTGAATTTCGGGGCTCCGGGAGACCGCAGGGCCGACAACGGAACGCTCTGGCTGGAGTACCCCGGTGTCGGAGGTAGTTCTCCCAAGCTCGATCTGACCGTGACACCGGAGAAGTTCTCCTGCTTCCGCCGCCACTCGCTCCGGCTGCAAGCCGGCGTGCTCCCGTGGGTGGAGGCCTCGGGCGCCCGGGGACTGCGGTCGATCCGTATCCGCCTAGCGCAGGGTGTCCCCACGAACTACACCGTCTCTCTCCATTTCGTGGAGCCCGATGCCAAGCAGCCGGGAGAGCGGGTCTTCGACGTCAGCATCGGCACTCGCACGGTCTTGAAAGGTCTCGATATCGTGGCCGAGGCGAAAGCCCCGCAGGTTGGAATCGTCAAGACGTTCCCCGGCATCCCCGTGTCGGAGTGGCTCGAGATTTCTCTGACCCCGGCCGATCCGAAAACGGAAACGATTCTCTGCGGTATCGAGATCCGCGCGGAAAAATGACCGGCGTCACGCCACGGCCGGCCGTCTGGCGATCCGGCGTTCCTGGAGCCAGCAGAACAGCACCGGGACGATCAGCATCGTCAGTAACTCGATGATCATGCCGCCGAACGAAGGGATGGCCATCGGAACCATCAGGTCGGCGCCGCGGCCGGCTGAGGTCAGGACCGGCACCAGCGCCAGAATCGTGGTCGTGCCGGTCATCAAGGCGGCCCGGATGCGCCGCCGGCCGGCACGCACCGTGGCCTCCCGCAGGCCGGCGATCGTGGCGGGACGCGTCTGGCGGATCTCCTGTTCGAGAAAAGTCCCCATGACCACGCCGTCGTCATCGCTGATGCCGAACAGCGCCAA
>JALORE010000521.1 GCA_025459125.1 Planctomycetota bacterium
GGTGTCCTGTGAGCGGAAGCCGGCGCGCTCCAGCACCAGGACGTCTAAGGGGTCGCGGAGTTCTGCACGAGAGAACAGCGCGCAGAGTTTGTTGGCAAGTATCTCTTCGGGCGGGTCGACCCGCACGCCACCGAAACGGTTTTTCGGTTGCGGGCCCTGTGGCGCGGAATCGCTGACGAGGTCCACGATCACGCTCTGATTTTCTCTCCGGACGAGGCGCCGGCGGAAATCCGGGGCGGTCTGGACATGCTCCACCGTAGCCCCGACGTCACGCGCTGCGGCAAGCAACGCCACCTCACCCTCGTCGATGGCCGCATTCGAGGCGAAGAGGTCGAGGTCGGCAGTCTCCCGGTGCCCGAGATAATAGCCGACCAGGGCGGCGCCTCCCGTTAGAAGCCGTTACGAAATAACCTATACATCTCTTTCTGTTTCGTTACGGCTCCTAATGCCGTTTCAGATTGTCTCCGCTCGACTTATTCCTTGACAACGGCCTAGGTGTCAGGTGCCAGGACATCGATGACACCACAGAGTGTCACGACATCGTTGACACGGGTTGAGCCGTCACTTCCGGAGTGCGTACGGCCACTCGGCGATGCGTACTGGGCTTCCGGGGGCAAGAGAAAACGCTCCCCGAAGACATCCAGGCGCCGGTCGCTCCGGATGAAACGGACGACATGGTACCGCCCGGCCTCGGGCTTCCGCAGGGGGACGGTTGGCGCCGCCTCGCGGTCCGGGAACCGCAAAGGGTGCGCCAGCGTGTCCAGCGTGCTCGCGGGCGTGTGGCCGCCCAGCCGGGTGTAGCGGTACCGCGTGTTGTGCCGGGCCTCGAAGGCCAGGCTGGCCGGCCGCAGCCCGGGGAAGTCGGGCACCTGGACCCAGGCGAGGAATTTGGACCGGTAGTGCGTGTTGAACCGCTCCACGACCCCGTTCCGCCAAGGCTCCTGGAAGGGGATGAACCAGGGCTCGACTCCCAGGGGCAAGCACAGGCGGATGAGGACCCCCATCCCACGGGGGTGGGCCGGACTGCCGTAGAAGACCATCTCGTTGTCGATCTGCACGTGCCCCGGGAGACCCAGGCGATGCCAGGTGGCCCAGAGCGCGTCCACCGTCGCCTGGCCCGCCCGCGAGATGACCGGCTCGACGGCGCAGCGAACGGTGGCCACATCGACCGTGTTGAGGCTCCAGAATCGCACGGGCCCCTGGAGGTAGCAGGGACCGACGTAGTCGACCTGATGGACGGCATTCGGCCGCGGGGCTGCCAGCGCGGGGTAGGGGGTGCCCTTGGGGGTGTACCGACCCGTCCGGCGATGCGTGAGGTCCTCGCGAGCGAGGATCCGGCCGATGCTCCGAACCGACGGCAGTGGGGTGACGGTCAGCTCCTCCAGGCGCCACCGGATGTTCTGGGCCCCGCAGAGGAGGCCGGCGTTGTAGAGCTCGAGGCGCACCAGCCGCACGGCCTCTACGACGTCAGCCGGCAGGGCCTGCGGCGAGACGTGCGGCCGGCGGGAGCGATCGCTCGCCCAGTCTGGGCCGCCCGCCGCGGCGCGGGTCAGCCATTTGTACACCCACTGCCGCGAGCGGCCCAAGGTGGCCGCGATGCTTCGGGCGCTCTCGCCGTTGCGGTACCGACGGACCGCCGCACCTCGGGAATCGTCGAGCCGGCGTACAGTCCCCATGAGTCCCTCCTTGTGAAGGGACCCAGCGTGCAGGACGTGACCGCCGACCGGCAAGCCATTGGGACGACCGCCGACCGGCAAGCCATTGGGACGTTGTCATCGATGTTGTGGCCTGTTCCCGTGTCAACGATGTCGTGACACTTATCAGGTAACCCAAACCACGAAGAAGAAGGCTGCAGACATCGAAAACGTGGGCAACGGTCGCCCCTGAGAAAATTACGGGTTTGGCGATCCCTTCGAACCCTACGATTCCTAAATCGAATTCAGAAACATGATAGGTATCATCCCGTAAAAACACATCCATTTTTATGGGATATTACCTGATTGTCGAAGCAACGATAAATTGATAAATATCTGTCTATCGTAACCAAAACCTAGACACCGGACACCCGTCCGCAACGTCGCCGAACCCAATGGAGTCGAGTATCTAGACCTTGAGCCCATCTCGGCCTTCTGCCCGAAAGCACCCTGGCGGCGGGAAACAGTGCGGCGCCAAGACTGGGTCGCCCGTCCTCCCGTAGCGACTTGTGGTCAGGGATGAACGACCATGGCCGTTGCCTCCGCATCGGTTTTGCAATCCGCTCGTCGTTGGCTAAACAGAAAGATTCACCGGAAATCTCTAATAGCAATAGTCATAGATACTTGCCTAATCAAACAGAGTCTCTCCTTGTAACGATAGATCTCGAAATGGTATCTTATCGTCATGACGACCAACGCGAAACAGCAGCGAGCGATCGCCCAGGGGCAGGCGTTGGTGCTCTGCTGGCTGGCGCAACAACCCCTCGGGGCCGGCGGGGACCTGCTGGCGGGGCTCACGCGAACGCTGGCTTTCAGCCGGCCTGTGAGCGGGACCGAGTGGGCTGCGTTGCCCAATGAGGAGCGAGAGCGGGCGGCCCGGGCATTCCAACAGCGGGTCTTGCGCCTTTTCCGGAAGGGGCTCCCGATCCGCTGCCCGGTCGTGGCGACGGTCGTGCCCACCGCGCGGGGGATCACCGTCGCCCGCGGGCGTGATCCCAAGGCGCAGGACCAGGGACTGCTGGAGCTCCTGGAGGCATACGGCCACCGGCTTCGCCGCTGCCGGCGCTGCGGGGCTTGGTTTTGGCGGGAGCGTAAGCGGGAGTACTGCGGCCCCTGCTTCCAGTCGGGCACCGCGCGCAGCCAGGTCCACCGGGCGAAGGTGAAAGCAGCGCTGGCGAGCGGGGCGCATTCCCCGACTTCGGTTTAGTGTTGCTCACCGCAAATACGGCGCGGATCGCCGGGCCCCGAGCCACCCCTCGGACGCCTGGCGCCCACACTCATCCTGCGGCCTGGTACCCGAGGCCGGCTCGCCCGCACACCGGGTCTGCTGCCAAAAAACGGCGGTCCACGAGAGCGGCGGAGAAACAGCCCGCTCTTCGTCCGCACTCCTCCTGCCGCGCCTCTCCGGGCAGAGGGGATCAGGCTTGACCCAGGGGAGCGAGAAGGAGGAGCAGATGATTCTTAAGGTCAAACTGAAGACGAAACCGCATCTTTTCGGGATCTTCGTCCAAATCCCGAGCCCGGCCGTTGTGGAGCTGGCCGGGTATGCAGGATTCGACTTTGTCATCATCGACTTTGAACATGGGCCGCTGGGCATCGAAACCGCCACGAACATGGTGCGCGCGGCCAACGCGGCCAATACCTCCCCGGTTGTCCGGGTGGCGCAGAACGACTCATTCCTGATTGGACAGGCACTGGATATTGGCGCAGAAGGAATCATGGTGCCCCAGATCACCGACTACGCTGCGGCAGTGCAAGCCATCAAGGCCACCCGTTATGGAGCGGACGGACTCCGGGGAGCATGTCCGTGCGTGCGGTCCGCGAAATATGCGGGAACCGATGCCTCGTATTTCGCGAAAGCAAATGAAGACGTGGTGACGATACTGCTCCTGGAGGGGAGAGAGGCGATCGACAATATTCGTCAACTGGTGACGATTCCGAATATCGACGTCCTCATGATGGGCGTGTGGGATCTATCGTCATCCCTGGGCATACCGGGGCAAGTGGACAGCCCGCTCGTCATGAGCAAACTGGAGATCATCATCAAAGAGACGAAGGCGAGAGGGATCGACCTCGGAAGCTTGTGGCTGGATGGCGCCGAGGCGAAACGATGGGCGGGGTTGGGCATCAAGTTTCTGCCCACCGTTGACACCACGATGATTATCGAGCATTGGCGAAAGATGGTTCAGGACATTCACG
>JALORE010000313.1 GCA_025459125.1 Planctomycetota bacterium
AGGATTTACGAGCCGACAGGACGCTCGGCATGCAGCTTGAATATCATTGTCCCCGTCGAAACCGTTTCGCCCCCATATCGAAGCCTTACGCTCGAGGCTCAATACACGGAGATAGTTGGAGACAGCCCGTCATTCAGCCCAAGGGAGGATATGTGAAAGAACCATATGCTTGAAAGATAAGGAATTTCAAATAGTTTGTCAAGCTGAAAAGGGCTGAAAGCGGCAGTGAACCGCCATCTAGTTCAATCACCGCCGCCCAACGTAGGCCGCCTCTCCGTCCGGGTTGTAGTGCAGCTGCTGCGGATCTTTGGCAAGATCCAGCAGGAACACGACGTTCGCGCCGGCGCCCTGGATCGTCTCGCCCACGCGGTCGAGTTCGAGCTCGACCGCGCCCAGCCGCGGGTAGTCGGAGGTGATCCGGACCTTTCTATGCCCCGATTGAGTGACCGTCACGGTCTTTACGAAGCCATCGATTCGGATGAGTTTTTACGAGTTCATCATCCTTGTGAAATCGACCGCCCGCATCCCGGCGGCGCTCAGTTGCCGGCCACCGCCTTGAGCATCAGCGCGGCCCCGCACTGCTTGCTGACCGCCTCGGGGTCGAACCGGCCGTCCTGGACGTATTTCCCCTTGTGGTACAGGTTGGAGAAGCTCCAGAGGTACGGGCTGGGCACGCGCCGCATGCGGTAGCCGAACCCGTTGTACTTTTCCAGCAGGTAGAGCATGTGCGGAATGGACCAGTCTCCGACCTCGTGGAATTTCTTCATGGTGAGCGCGTCCACCGCGCTCTGCCGCCAGGTGAACGGCGGCGACCCGGCCGCCGGCCGCCCGGCGGGCACCTGCACGGTGCGGGCCCGGAGCGGGTCGCCGTTGTGCAGGTGTCCGGCGAAGTTGAACCCGCATTCCATGCCGTGGATCACGCCGATGAACATCCAGGGAATGCCGTTCAAGTCGCCGCCCACCTGAGAGTAAACCTCCCGTCCCTGGTTGAGGCGCTTGACGTAATAGGCGAGGTTGGCCGCGTGCTCCGGCCGCACGGTGCAGGCGGCGTAATACGCGTCGTACTCCGCCCGCAGCTGACCGAAATCCTTGACCGCCAGGGGCGGGTCGGCCGCCCGCGGCGCACGCCGGGCGGCACGGGCGCGCGGCTTTCGCGCCGACCTGGCGGCCGGAGCTCTCTGCGCCTCCTCGGGAGCCGCGGGCAGGCTTTCGCGCGCATGCATGACCCCCGAAAGAACGTAAAGGTTTTGCAGGTGCGCTTCCATGGCGGCCAGATAGCCGTCGAAGGGCCCCGTCCTGGCGGCGGCGACCGCTCTTTCAAGGTCCGAGACGCCGTCGGCCAGAATCCCGGCGGCGTCGAGCAGCCCCGCTCGGTCCAGAAGCGTCATCTTTTTCCCCAGGGCCGCGATGAGCTTCGCCAGGGTCTTGCGCTCGGCTGCATCCGCCGTGTTGGCGTACCGCCGCCGCAAGGTGTGGATCGACCGGCTGGCCTCGTCCCGAAGTTGCTCCGTCAGGTTCATGGCACCCTCCTGATTCCAATGAGATTCGGCCGTCGCCCCACCGACCAAACGGCACGAATTACAGGGCATCTTGGGCCTTGTTGCCCGCCTCCTCCGCGGCTTCGCCGAGATCGTCCGCGGCTTTGTTCAGTTGATTGCCCACATTCTTGTCTCTCTTGGCGCAACCGGGCAGCGCCGCCAGTGCCCCGGCGGCGAGAATCAGCGCCAGCGACAGATATACCAGCGTCCGCCAGATGCTTCGCGTCGGTGTGTCTCTCTTTATGATTCGTTTCCTTCCCGCGGTTCCTTCGCTTGTCGCCCCGCCATGACGGCGGAGTCCCTCCAGTACCTACCGTCGTCCCGCGGCGCTGGCAGGATAGGGATTCTGCTCATTCGTCCCCCGCCCAAGACGCCCCCGGTCTCACTGCCAGGGACGCTGCGTTCCTCCGGTGTGACCGCCACGTCGCGATTGGCGCGACGGACGCATTGGGGTATAGTCTGGCATCCCGGCGTGTGTCACATGAGCGCCGGGACCGGGACCAGGGTATGAGGTTTTCAGGCTGACAGGAAAGGAGCATGTATGCGAAAGATGTTGCTGGTGGCCGCCGGGATCGCCCTGCTGGGCTTCGTGACCGGATACGCCGCGGAAGAAGGGGCCAAGAAGCGGACGAAGAAGACCCGTGCGCCCAAGACCAAGGGGGCCCAGGCGGAAACCGCCAAGGCCGGCGCGCCTGCCAAGAAGCCCGTGAAGATCCAGTATGTGGACACACCGAGCGGCCGGTGGATGATCCATGACATGAACCGTCCCGCCCCGCCGGTCATTACGCCGGGCGAAGGGACCCGAGCCCCATCCGATGCCCTCGTCCTCTTCGATGGGACCGAGGCGGCGATGAAGAACTGGACCGATGTGAACGATCGGCCCTCGAAATGGATCGTCCGCGACGGGTACATGGAGTCGGTGAAAGGCGCCGGGTATATCCACAGCAAGGAAGATTTCGGCTCGTGTCAACTGCATGTCGAGTTCGCCACGCCCGCCAAGGTGCAGGGCACCAGTCAGGGCCGGGGCAACAGCGGCGTCTTCCTCCAGGGCGAGTACGAGGTCCAGGTCCTCGACTCCTACGAGAACAAGACCTACCCGGATGGCCAGTGCGCCGCCCTGTATGGTCGCGCGGTGCCGCTGGTGAACGCCTGCCGCAAACCCGGGGAATGGCAGACCTACGACATCGTCTACCATCGCCCACTCTTCGATGCCGACGGCAAAGTCACCCGCAAGCCGACCTTCACGGTGATTCAGAATGGCGTGCTCGTCCAGGATCACGTCACCCTGGAAGGCGGCACCAACTGGGACGGCCCGCACGCGATCAGCCCGTTCCGGCCCCTCCCGGACAAGGGCCCCATCATGTTGCAGGACCACGGCAACCCGGTCCGCTACCGCAACATCTGGGTCCGCCCGCTGCAGGACTGAGCCGGGCTCTCGCCTAACGTCGATACGATCGGGGCGGCCCTCAGAGGCCGCCCCGCTCTTCTGGTATCTTGTTCGCAGGGTGCTCGTCAGAGTATACAACCCGTGTCGCGGGCATCTTGCCCGCGCCGTGTGGAGGACTTCCCACCCTCGAATCGCGACAGGGTGGCAGCGGCAAGCGGAGTCCTCGGAGCTTGCCGATGGCGTTGGCGTCTGTCCCCCGAGCCATCGGCAAGCTGCGCTTGCCGCTGCCACCCAGCACAAGCCCCGAGAATGTAGGATGGGCTTCAGCCCATGCGGTTCGGGGCACACCCATCGCTTGCCTTGCCCGCGCTTGTGTCGCGGCCATCTTGGCCGCGCCGTGTGGAGGGCGTCCCGCCCTCGAATCGCGGGCAAGATGCCCGCGACACAAGCGTCTCACGGCGCCACGACCAACCTGCGGGTCACCAGGTGCGCAGATGCTTCAGGTGCATGGGCAGCCGTGTCCGGCGGTACTGGGGCGGGCCCTGGAAGGACCAGAGCCGCCGGCCGTACTGGGCCTGGGAGACATCCATCAGGGGGGCCGTAAAGGTGATCTCGCCCCGGTAACGCTCGCCGGCGACTAACCGCTGCTCGCCGCGCTGCAAGCCCTCCAGATAGAAAGTCCAGCCGGTCTTCTCGGCCTGCGCCATGAGCAGGCGCGTCACCTCCAAGCATCTCGCCGTGTCCTCCCGCAACCACGCCAGGCAGATGAAATCGCAGCAGCGCACGAAGTCTTTCCAGGTCGGCGTCTCGCCCCGGCGCAGGCCGGCCTGCAGGAGTTGATACTGCCGGCCGCGCCAGTCGGCCAGGAGCCCCGCGTAGAGGGGATTCTTCTGCGCCTTTCCCGGGGGCGCCGGCTCCTCCACGTAGTAGAACACCTCGTAGGCCATGATCGATTCGGCGATCTGGTCGATGATGGCCGAGTCCTCGGGCTCACGCTGGTGCGCCAGCTCCGCGACCAGCCGTGCGCCGTAGATGTACGGGTAGGCGACCTCGGACAAGCCACCGCCCAGTTCCCAAAACCGGTTCCGCAAAGCAATCCCCGTGGCCACAAGGCCGTTTCCGTCCCTGGCATCGAGATCGAGTTTGCCCCGGAGTTCCTCCTGCAGTTGCGCCCGCACCTGCTCATAAGGCGGCCAGCGGGCCACGCATGCATCGTGGGCGAGTTGGATCTTCGTGTCCCCCAGCAGCTTCACCGCCGGCCAAGGGACACTCGGATCGACGCCGAGCAGCGACAGGCCCCCGACCTCCGGGAGCGGCAGCGCGTCGAAATCGCCGAGATAGGGCGCCGCCAGCGTGTGCTGCGCGAAGGCCTCTTCTGCCGGGGTCTTCGGACGCGTGTCTGGCGCTTTGCGGCTGGGGTCATGCTCGATGACCCGGCAGTCCGCGGGAATCTCGGGCTCGAACAGGCTCTCCTCCAGCGGCACACCCCATTCGAATTGGTCCCAAATCCTCGTCGTTCGCACCGTCGAGCCCTTGAGGACAGAGCTGATCTCCATCCAAACCGGCAACTGGGTTTGGAGGTCGATCCAGAACCGGGCCGCAAAATCCTCAACGAAATCCTCTATGCGACGCGGCTCTTGCCCTTCGTCCATCAGGAAACTCGGGTCGCGCAACTCGACGCCTCTCACGGCTTTGCCCTCGATGACATCGTTGCCGATCTCCACGTATCTTCCTGCAAGGATTTTTGCCACGATTTGCCGCGGATCGTGGGTGTGGAATTCGCGAATCGACTCGTCACTGACAGGGCTGCGAAAGCACACCTTGGGTGCGCGGGCCGCGCTGAAATACAGATGCAGTTTCTGCCGCAGCAACGTGTAGGTGCGGGTCGTGAGCTGGCCGTTCTCGTAGGTTTCGCTGAAGGAGCCATATGCTTCCGAGCGATAGTCCCTGGATTCCTTCTCGGTAGCAAACTCAAAGCCGTCAGGTCTGGGCCCGGTGGTTGTGACCTCCCGGGTGCGATAGGTGCAGGTGTCGAAGCCGTTCACTTTTCTCAGCACGGCCGCCCAGACCACGGCACAGGACCCGGGCCAGAGGAAGGTCTTGGCCCGCGCCGTCGCCACCGTCACCGCGGCCGCGACGGCCAGTTTGGCCAGCGGCCCTTTCAGTCGCCGTGGCCAGGAGATGCCGGCTCGTTTCGTCCCGCCCAGCAGCCGGCGAAAGCGGGTCAGCTCGGCTTCAGACACACCGGCCGACGCGATGCCGTCCGCCTGCAGCAGGTTGTCTCGTAAAGCGTCATGAGGATTCATCGTTTGTGTCCAGTCTGGCGCGCAGCGCCCGCTTGGCGTAGTGAAGGCGCGATTTGACCGTGCCCACGCAGATGCCCAGAATCCCGGCGATCTCCTGGTGGGAGAGTTCTTCCAGAAAACACAGCGTCAGAATCTCCCGCTGCTCGGGCGGGAGCGTCTCCAGCGCCCGGTGGACGCGAATCGCCTCATCTTCCCGAAAAAGCGGCTCCGGATCGTCCGCCACGGTCTCCAGGCTCTCCTGGGTCAGCGCGACAAAGGGGTCCCGGATTCGGGCCCGGCCGTACACCTCGTTGCGTGCGATCGTGTACAACCAAGCGTTGAAGGCCCGGCCATCCCGGACGGAGCCGATCCGCTGCACAACCTTGGCCCAGACCTCCTGGAGCGTGTCGTCCACGTGGTCCCCGCCGGCGTCCAGACGGCGGACATAGTAGCGCAGCCGCGGTTGGTACCGCTGGAACAAATCCTCAAATGCCGCCCGCTCGCCGTGCTGACAGCGACGAACCAGCGCCGGAACCGAGTCCTCGGAACGCATCCCGTGCCCTCGATAGCGACAAGATCCTGTCTTCTACCCATAAGGATGAACTTCGCGCCGGCCCGTTCAAGAAGAATCCGAAGTTCCGGCGCCCCGCGGTGGCCGTGGTACGGCCGGACCGACGAACGGAAAAACGCCCGGTGCCACGGATTGACATATTGACCGGGCTCGTCTACCATGCTGTCGCTGGTTCTGTTTGGGAGTCGCAAGACTCTGGTTTCAGGACCGGCAAGAGGCACTGGAAATGGAGACCTTGAGAGAAACGGATAACCAAACTGGCCCTGCCCGAAAGCGTTCCGCGGAAGGGAGAAATGAAGATGGTGTCATCGGAGTCCCTCGCTCATGAATATTCCTGAACGTGACCCTTACCTGGAAAGACCCTTTTATCGCTGGCTGGCGCTGATTGCCGCCCTCATGGCGTGGGGCTTCGATGGCGTGGAGCAAGGCGTCTATGCGTTGATGACGCGCGCGGCGCTCAAGGATTTACTTCCCGGCGGCAGCGAGGGCGACATCAGTTTCTACTTCAGCCTGTCCATGGCCATGTGGCTGTGGGGCGCCGCCGTGGGCGGAGTGTGGTTTGGACGCCTGGGGGATCAGTATGGCCGGGTACGGACCCTGCTCTTCGCCGTCACCACCTACTCGCTGTTCACCGGCTTGTCGGCGTTTTCCACGCACTGGGCACATCTGGCGGCGTTTCGTTTCCTCGGCGCACTGGGCCTGGGTGGCACGTGGCCGCTCTGCGTCGCGCTCGTGGTGGAGACGTGGCCGGAAAAGCATCGGGCCGTGCTCGCGGGCGCGATCGGCTCGGCGGCCAACGTCGGTTACCTGATCGCCGCGACCTACTCGCGGCTCATGTTGTCCCAGGGCGCGACATGGCGCTGGGTCATCGGCATGGGATTCATCCTCGGCATGCTCAGTTTGGCGGTGATCTGGTTCGTGCCGGAACCGACGAAGTGGAAGGTGTCGCGTGCGAAACACCAGAAGGTGTCGTTGCGCGAGCTGTTTTCGCCGGAGTATCGGCGCAGCGTGATCGTCGGGAGCCTGTTGTCGACCGTGGCGCTGCTGGGCACGTGGGGCGCGTTCCTCTGGCTCGCGACCTACGTGGACAAGATCGCCGAAGGCACGGCGCAGGCCGGAACGGCCAAGGCGATCGTGTCGCAGTGGCAATCGATCGGACAAGTCGCGGGCGGTTTCATGGGCGGCGTGCTGGCCGGGTGGCTCGGCAACAAGCGGTCATGGCGCCTGCTTTGCATCGCAACGTGGGTTTCGGTCATGGCACTGTTCGGGCTCACGACGAAATTCGACGTCAAAGTCGGGATCATGGCCATGGTGGCGGGCCTGTTTGTGACAGCCTACTTTGGCTGGCTGCCGAAGTATCTGCCCGAGCTGTTCCCGACGCACATCCGTGCGACCGGGCAAGGCTTCGCCTACAACATCGGCCGCGTCCTCACCGGGCTCGGCGTGCTCGGCGCGGGACTCCTGGCCCAGTTCTTCCAAGGTGACTACCGCAGGGCCGCGATGACGATGGCGACCGTGTATCTGCTCGGCCTGGTCGTGATCATCTTCGCCCCGGACACCGGCGGGCGCATGCGCGCCGACGAAACGAAATAGATCGGCTCATGACGGCAGGGCTGCCCATCCCCAAGGCCTGCCGGCCTGGAGGCTGCCACCCGACGGGTCCTTTGGCTTTTGTGCGGATCGCTGCTGAACAAAGTGGCCTGTACCGTGAAACAGTAGTGGCGGGAGGAGGCAGGACGAACGCCAAGCCAGCCGGCGCTCCGGGCGGCATCGTCAAGGCCGAAGGCCGAATGGCACTGCCGTGAGTTTCCGATCGCGCCGGCGCAAATCTCCATCCGGGCAGGAAGATAATCCTGTCGTTCTTCCCTGGCTAAGAGGGTCTTGCTCCGGACCACCGAAGCGGTATTATGTTAGCGGTATTATGTTTTCGGCCTTCCTTAGCCGATATACTGTGTGGCCCTCCTTGGCTCGTCTTCCCATGAGAACCAAGGAGGGCTTTCTCATGACCAGCCTATCGACATCACCCCTAGCGGGCAAGCATCCCTTTTCCGTCCTGGTGGATTCGTTTCTTCACGAGCCCGGTCTCCCCTTCGCCTCCGTGCTGGACCGCGAGACGATCCAGCGGGTCTTCCAGGAGGAAGAAGGGCTCTTCGGGCAGGAGGATCTTTTCTCAACCCAGCTTGTCTTGTGGGCGTTTCTGGCGCAGACGCTGCGGGATGGCAAAGGGGTGGCCTGCACGGCCGCCGTGGCGGACATCGCGACGTACCTGGTGCAGACGGGGCAGCGTCCGCCGTCCGGGGACACCGGGGATTACTGTCGGGCGCGGGCGAAGCTGAAATTGCCGGCGCTTCAGCGTCTGGTCCGGGACGTCTCCGGGCAGTTGGAAGACCGGGCCGACGCCGCGTGGTTGTGGAAAGGCTTGCACGCCAAGCTGGTCGATGGCTTCACCTTTACGATGCCGGATACGCCGGAAAACCAAGCGGCCTATCCCCAACCGCACGTGCAGCGTCCGGGCGTGGGCTTCCCGCTGGCGCGCGCCTGCGTCGTGCTGTCGCTGGCCACCGCGGCGGTGTGCGACTTGGCCGTGGGGCCCTATGAAGGCAAACAGACCGGCGAAACCGCGTTGCTGCGGCAGATGCTGGCGACCTTGGCCGCCGGTGAGGTGGTGATCTTCGATCGGTACTTCTGTTCCTTCCCGATGCTGGCTTTGCTGTCCCAGCGGGGGGTCGAGGTGTGCGTCCGCCAGAGTCAGGGCCGCCGCAGCGACTTTCGCCGGGGCCGGCGGCTGGGGCCGAACGACCACCTGGTCACCTGGACGCGGCCGCAGCGATGGCCGTGGATGACGCGGGAACAGTACGCCCAGATCCCCAAGACCCTCACGCTGCGGGAGGTGCGTTTCCACGTGCAGGTCCCCGGCTGTCGGGTCGAGACTCTCACCATCATCACCACCCTGACCGACCCGCAGAAATACTCTCGGCAAGACCTCGCGGACTTGTTCGGCTTTCGCTGGAATGTGGAACTGGATATCCGCCAGATCAAACAGACCTTGCACCTGGACCATGTTCGCTGCAAGACGCCCGAGATGGTCCGCCGGGAACTGTGGGTGACCTTATTGGCCTACAATCTGATCCGCAAGGTGATCGCCACGGCCGCCGCGGTGCATCAGAAACAGCCGCGGCAACTGGGCTTCACCCGAGCGTGTCAGTGCCTTTTGGCGTCCTGGATGTTGCTGGCCACCGGAGTCTGCCGGGACGTGCGG
>JALORE010000065.1 GCA_025459125.1 Planctomycetota bacterium
GGACTTCATCACGATCCAATCCAAATCGCCTTGGACCTCTCGTAGGGGCGGCCCCCCGTGGCCGCCCGACGTTGGGCAGGCACGGGGGCCTGCCCCTACAGATCGGCGTTCCCGGGTGGCCGTCCGGATCCGGGTGGAGGGCTTGACCGGCTCTTGTTCGCGGATGACTCGCTGCATCTCGACATAGCCGGCCTTGCGGAGTTCCTCTTCGCTGAACGGTGTGGTTCCCGTGAGCAGTTCATACAGCAATACACCCAAGGAGTAGATGTCCGAGCGGGTATCGATATCCAGATCGCTCAGTTCCGCCTGCTCCGGACTCATGTAGGCGGGAGTGCCGATCAGGTGCGCATAGCGGGTAAAGAGCGTCTTTTCCGTCAGCTTCTGGTTGGTGGCCTTGGCGATGCCGAAGTCGATGACCTTGGGTACGGGTTTACCGTCATGGTGGGTCACCATGACATTGGAGGGCTTGAGATCCCGGTGGATGATACCCTTGGTATGGGCGTGCTGCACGGCGTGGCAGACTTGGAGAAACAGGGCCAATCGGTCTTTGGTGCTCAGGCTGTTCTTATCGCAGTATTCTGTGATCGAAACGCCCTGGACCAGTTCCATGACAAAATAGGGCCGGCCGGTCTCGGTGGCGCCTGCGTCAAAGACCTTGGCGATGCTGGGATGATCCATCAGGGCCAGGGCCTGGCGCTCCGCCTCGAAGCGGGCGATGACTTGGCGGGTGTCCATGCCCAGTTTGATGATCTTGAGGGCCACCTTACGGCGGATCGGCTCGGTCTGCTCGGCCAGGTAAACCACCGCCATGCCGCCTTCGCCGATCTTCTCCAGGAGCTGGTACCGGCCGATCACCGTGCCGGGGGCCTCCGTCAGAAGGGAGTCCGCGAGCGGGATATTCTCGCCCACGGGCGGCGTCTCCAGGAAATCGCCGGCCGCCTCGTGGGCGTGCAGCAGGGATTCGAACTCGGCCCGTTGCTCGGGACTGGTCCCACACACGGCCGTTAGGTACGCCCGGCGTTCTTCCGGAGTCCTCTTCTCCAGGGCCTCCAGAAAGACCGCCTTGATGTCGACGCGTTCATCTTTCATCGGCTCGACCCAATCAAACTGATCTGCTATCCGTCAATGCGAAATCCACGAGCGGAGTGAGAAACAAAAGAGCGAACAAAATGAAAAGAACCCACGGGTCGGCAGGGCCGCTGGCCGCTGCGGCTAGGGAGCGGTTTCTCCGTCGGTGATCATCCGGTGCAGATACGCCCGCGCGTAAGCCCAATGGCTGGTGGCGGTGCGGCGGGTGATGCCCTGGATCTCGGCGACCTGCTCGAGGCTCAGCCCGGCGAAGTACCGCAGCTTCACCAGTTCAGCCAGTGGGCCATCCTCGGCGGCCAGCCGTGTCAGGGCCTCATCCAGGGCCAGCAGGTCCACGGATGGACCGTCGATGACCAGGTCCGCCTCCTCCACCTCCACGCGGTGCCGGGCCCCACCCTGTTTGAGACTGCGCTTGCGCCGGGCACGCTCGACCAGAATCCGCCGCATGGCCTCCGCCGCGGCCGCGAAGAAGTGGCCGCGGTTCTCCCAGCTTCGCGGCGGGTCCCCCACCAAGCGAAGATAGACCTCGTGGACCAAAGCGGTCGCCTGCAGCGTCTGGCCCGGCGGCTCGTGGGACAGCTTCTGGGCCGCCAGCAGGCGCAGCTCCTCGTACACCAGGGGCAAGAGCCTGTCCGTAGCCCCCGCCTCCCCCCGTTCGATGGCATTCAAGATGCGTGTGACATCACTCATGCCGACTCCCCAGCGTGTCAGACCACCACGGGGCTCATTGTCCAACAAACCGGGGGGGATTTCAAGTCCGGGCATGACGCAAGTCCGCGGGTCGGAATCTTGTAGTATGCACGCTTGCTCGCAGATAGACTGTTGTGGTGACGCCGGGTGCGGGGTGTGCGGTACACACTCACCACGACGCGCGGGCAGGAGACGGTGTGCCTCGCACACCTCCCACAGGAGATTCTCCGATGCGAAGTATTCGGTTTCGTCCGGTACGGCCGGCGGCGCTTCTGGCGGCCGTGCTGGTGGTTTGTCTTGGCGGCACCGCGATGGGTCAGGAAATCATCGGTCAGCCGGGGGAGACGCCCGCGCAGCGGGAGGCGCGGATGCAGTGGTGGCGCGAGGCGCGGTTCGGGATGTTCATCCATTGGGGCGTCTACTCGGTGCCCGCCGGGACGTATAAAGGAAAAGAGGTTTCCGGGATCGGCGAGTGGATCATGAACCGGGGCAAGATCCCGGTGGCGGAGTACAAGCAGTTCGCGCAGCAGTTCAATCCGGTCCGGTATGATCCGGACGCCTGGGTCCGCCTGGCCAAGGAAGCGGGCATGAAGTACCTCGTCATCACCTCCAAGCATCACGATGGCTTTGCCCTGTTCGACTCGAAGGTCACCGACTGGGACGTGGTGGACGCGACTCCCTACGGGAAAGACCTGCTCAAGCCGCTGGCCGCCGCCTGTGAGAAGCACGGGATCAAGCTGGGCTTCTATTACTCGCAGGCCCAGGACTGGAACCATCCGGGCGGCGCCGCCTCCGGCGGGCAGTGGGACCCCGCCCAGAAGGGCGACATGGATGAGTACATCCGCACGATTGCCGTGCCGCAGGTGAAGGAGATCCTGTCCAACTACGGCAAGCTGGCGGTCCTCTGGTGGGATACGCCCACGAACATGAACAAGGAGCGGGCGGACATGCTCCTGCCGCTCATCCAGCTCCAGCCGGGCATCATCACCAACAACCGCCTCGGCGGCGGTTACGGCGGCGACCTGAGCACCCCCGAGCAGCAGATCCCCGCGACCGGTATGCCCGGCCGTGACTGGGAAACCTGCATGACCATGAACGGCACGTGGGGCTTCAAGAGTTACGACCACAACTGGAAATCCACCGAGACCCTGCTCCACAACCTGGTCGATATCGCCAGCAAAGGCGGCAACTACCTCCTGAACGTCGGGCCGACCTGCCTGGGAGAGATCCCGCAGCCCAGCGTCGAGCGGCTCCAGGAGATCGGCAAGTGGATGAAGGTCAACGGCGAGTCGATCTATGCGACCTCCGCCAGCCCGTTCAGTCGGCTGCCGTGGGGCCGCTGCACGAAGAAGCTGCACGCCGGCGGAGCCACGCTCTACCTGCACGTCTTCGACTGGCCCCAGACGGGCAAGCTGGTCGTGCCGGGCCTGCGAAACGAGGTCCGAGCGGCCTGGCTGCTGGCGACGGATCAGACGCTCCGGACCGCCGCCGGCGAGGCCGGCGTGACCGTCGACGTCCCCGCCGCGCCGTTGGACGCCATCGATACGGTCGTCGTCCTGGAGGTCAAGGGCGAGCTCCACGTGGAGAAGGTCCTGCCGGGCCAGGAGGCGGATGGGAGCATGGTCCTGCCCGCGCCGCTGGCGGAGATCCACGGCAGTGGCGCCCGGGTCGAGTCCAAGGGCCGCCAACCGAATATCGGCTACTGGACCAACGCGCAGGACTGGATCAGTTGGAAGTTCAAGCTGGACAAGGGCGGGCGGTTCGAGATCGTAGCCACCGTGGCCACCCCGGCCGAGCGCAGCCGGTTCGAAGTCGCCGTCGGTGGACAGAAGCTCGCCGGCCAACTGGAAAAGACCGGGGACTACGAGACCTTCCGGACGGTCAAGCTCGGCGTCGTCACGCTGGAGCCGGGGACCCACGAGTTGAGCCTCAAGCCGGTGTCGGGCCAGTGGCAGGCGCTCAACCTCCGCTCCATCGTCCTCAAGCCGGCCGGTTGACACGTATCCGCCGGAACCTGCCGGGATGGTGATGGCGACTGCCCCGTTCGTGCCTTGCGCACCGATGTCCCATGAAGACGGTGCGTGACACGCACCCAGCCCCTGTAAAGGTGAGAAACGGGGGGGCAGCGGCCAGCGCAGTCCTCGAAGCTTGCCGATGGCGTTTGCGTCTGTCCTACGGGCCAGCGGCAAGCTGTGCTTGCCGCTGCCACCCATCGCATGGCTTGCATGCAAAGACGTCGACACAGCACCTTCACAGGGCTGGTGATACGCGCCCTGCATGGAACAGAGGGGTGTGCCTTGTAGGGTGAATATCACGCGCCGTTGCACCACGCGACAACGCGCTCACACGCCATTGCCCGGGGTCCGTCACGGGGGTGCTTGTGCGAAACAGTGGCGGCGGGTATCCTATCGCCAACTTGACAGGAGTCTGAGATGAAACAGGATTATCTGCGTTGGGCGATCAGCAAGACCAGGACGACCTGGTGGCACGACTCGGCCGACCCGGCGGAGTTGAAACGGGGAATCGAGCGCGGCGCCATCGGGGCGACCACGAATCCCTTCCTGGCGAGCCTGGCGCTCCACGCCAACCGGGCCGCCTGGGCCCCGGAGATTCAACGCGTGCTGGCGGGGAAGCCCGCGCCGGAAAAGAAGGCGGAGGAACTGACGGGCATCGTCGTCCGGCACGCCGCGGCGCAGTTGTTGCCTCAATACCAGAAGACCGGTGGACAGACGGGATACGTCTGTGCCCAGGTGAATCCGTCGCAGGCCGGCGACCGCGAGCCGATGCTGGCCATGGCCCGGCGGTTCCACCAGTTGGCCCCGAATATCGCGGTCAAGCTGCCGGGTACGGCCGCGGGACTCGATGTCCTGGAAGAGTGCGCCGCCGAGGGCATCACCTGCACGCTGACGATCAGCTACACCGTGCCCCAGACACTCGCGACCGCCGAGCGGTATCGCCGCGGTCTGCAGCGGGCGAAGGCCAACGGGATCGTCCCGGGCAAGTGCTTCGCCGTCATCATGATCGGCCGGTTGGATGACTACCTGCGTGAGGTCGCCCACGATGGCGGGTTCTCCGTCAGCGAAGCGGACCTTCGCCAGGCGGGCCTGGCCGTCACGAAGCGGGCGTATTCGCTCTATCGGCAACGCGGCTACGAGGCAGTCTTGATCATCGCGGCCCTGCGGGGGGCGCACCACATGACGGAACTGGCCGGCGCGGACGTCATCATGTCGATCTTTCCGTCGATCCAGGAGCTGCTATTGACGCCCGACCTGCCGCAGGAGGAGCGGATCGATGCCCAGGTCCCTGCTGACGTGATCGCGCGGCTGGCGGAGATCCCGGATTTTGTGCGGGCCTACGAGCCGGATGGGATGAAGCCGGCCGAGTTCATCACCTACGGCGTCACGCAGCGAACGCTCTCGCAATTCATCGAGAGCGGCTGGAAGCGGATGGAAAGCTTTGATTTATGATTTACGATTGATGATTTGCGATTTGCAGAGCACCGCTGGTCGGGGTGCGGAAGCCAGGTAGGGTGTGCTGTGCACACCTGCTCTGTTGTGGAAAGGTTGATGGATGAAGAAGATCGGGTTCATCGGGCTGGGCATCATGGGCAAACCCATGGCGCTGAACCTCCTCAAGGCGGGCTATGAGTTGACGGTGTACGATGTTCTCGCGGAGCGGATGGACGAGGCACTCAAGGCCGGCGCACGCCGCGGCCTGTCCGGCAAGGACGTGGCGAGCCGCAGCGAGGTCGTCATCACGATGCTCCCGAACTCGCCGCACGTGCGCGAGGCGGTGCTCGGACGCGACGGCGTCCTCGATGGCGCCAAGCCGGGCACCATCCTGGTCGACATGAGCTCGATCGCTCCGTTGGCCAGCCGGGAGATCGCGGCCCAGGCCCAGGCCAAAGGGGTTGCCATGCTTGATGCCCCCGTCAGCGGCGGCGAGCCGAAGGCGGTCGCGGGCACGCTGGCGATCATGGTCGGAGGGCCGCAGGAGACCTTCGACACGGTGAAAGACATCCTCGCGAAGATGGGCTCGACCGTCACCCGCGTCGGCGCGATCGGCAGCGGCAACGTGACGAAGCTGGCCAATCAGATCATCGTCGCGCTGAACATTGCCGCGATGTCGGAGGCAATGGTCCTGGCGACCAAGGCCGGCGTGGACCCGGAGAAGGTCTTTCAGGCGATCCGCGGCGGCCTGGCGGGCAGCACGGTTCTCGACGCCAAAGTGCCGCTGGCGCTCAAGGGCAACTTCAAGCCGGGCTTTCGCATCGAGCTGCACATCAAGGATATCGCCAACGCCCTGGACACCGCGCACGAGCTCGGCGTCCCCGTGCCGCTGTCGAGCGTGGTCATGGAGATCATGCAGGCCCTCAAAGCCGACGGCAAGGCGACCAACGATCACGGCGGGATCATCCAGTTCTACGAGCAACTCGCCAAGGTCCAGGTCCGGGCGTGAGGAGACTGGAACGGTGGAGTACTCGTTCGGAGTTCCGCCGTCCGGCGGGTGAGACTCCTCTTATCCGCATTCCATTGCTTCGCCGTTACTTCTTCGCGATGCAGTAGAGAGACTTGTTGCCGCGCAGGTAAAGCTCGTCGCCGCTGACGGCCAGGCTGGCGTCGATGCCGTCGTCGAGCTTGTTGGCGGCCAGCACCTCGAACGTATCGGCGTTCTTGAGCACGACGGTCACACCGTTGCGGCCGGGGCAGTAGACGCGGTCGGCCACGCCCACCGGGGACGAATAGACCTGGTTGATGCCCTCCAGGGTCTGCTCCGTGAACAGCGGCTGGCCGCTCCGGGCCTCGTAGCAGGACAGCTTGGGGGTGAGGACGGAAAAGACGTAGATCCGGTTGCCGTAGAGCAGGGGGGAGGCGACGTAGGGTGTCCCCTTGTCGATTTGCCAGGCGACGGCTGCCGTTCCGCTGAGATCACCCTGGCTGCCGGCCAGCTTGATGGCCTGCAACGAAGAGCCCCGGTAGCCGCTGGTGCAGAAGACCATGCCGAAGCCGAGGACCGGGCTCGGAATGACGTTGCGCGTCTGGCCTTTGCACTGCCAGATGAGAGCGCCGGTCCGGGCATCATAGCTGCGGATGAGGTTCGTGGCGCTGATGATGACCTGGGTCTTGCCGTCCACGTCGACCACCGCCGGAGTCGCCCAGGAGGTGGGCTCGTCCCGGTCTTGGCGCCAGAGCGGCGCGCCGGTGATCTTGTTGAAGGCGAAGATCGCAGAGCCGGCCTCCTGGTCGCACACGACGATGAGGGCCTCCCCGGCGATGGCGGGCGAGCTGCCCTCGCCGAAGCTCATGACGGTCTTCATCGTGGGCAAAGGCTGGCTCCACTGGAGATTGCCTTCCAGGTCGAAGCAGTACACGCCGCGCGAGCCGAAGCTGGCCCAGACGTACTTGCCGTCGGTGACGGGGGAGTAGGAGGCGAAGGTACCGGTCGGCTGGTGGCCTTCATGGGGCGCTGCCTCCGTCGCCGTCTTCTGCCAGAGGACCTTGCCGGTAGCGCGGTCCAGGCAGAGCAGGTCGAACTGATAGACCGTTTTGGGAGTCGGTGTGCTGAGTCCGCCGCGACCGCTTCGTCCGCCGGCGGCGTTCGCCGGTCCCTGCGCCGGCTGGGCGTCGGCAGATTTGGTGCGTCCGGTGTCGATCGCGGTCTGGAGGAAGAGCTTGTTCCCCCAGATGACCGGCGAGGAATGGCCCCGGCCGGGGATCTCGACCTTCCACTTGATATTCTCCGATTCGCTCCAGGTCACCGGGGGATTGCCCTGGGCGGCGACGCCCGTCGCCGTCGGTCCGCGCCACGTCGGCCAGTTGTCATCCGCGCCGGCGGCGGGCGGGCAGGTGCAGACGGCGGTCAGCAGAAATGCGACAGTGATTCCCAGTGTCCCGGCATGCTTCATCGGCGGTTCCTTTCGGTTCGATGGTGGTTGTTGCAGACCCCAACACTTGTCCCCAAGTTTTCCGGACGACGGGAGGATAAAGGACGCCGGCGCACTTGGCAAGCCTAAAAAGAACAACGATCGCCTCAAAGGCTAACGGGATGGGGAAAAGGGGACATTCTACTTTTTCAGTCAGCCCCGACCGCGAACAGGATGAAAAAGTAGAATGTCCCCTTTTCCTCTTCTATCGTGTCGAGAACTTGAAGCTCGTGGCGCTCTCGAACTTCTGGCCGGGACGCAGGACGGTAGAGGGGAAGTGCGGTTTGTTCGGCGAGTCGGGGAAGTGCTGCGTCTCCAGGCAGAAGCCGTAGTGATTGCCGTAGACTTTGCCCGCCTTGCCCTGGATGTTCTTCATGCCGTTGGCGGTGTAGAGCTGCACCCCGGGCTCCGTCGTGCGGACCTCCATCACGATGCCGCCGGTCGGCTCATAGACTCGTGCGGCGAGGCTGGCCGAGCCGGGCGAGCCGGCGAGCACGTAGCAGTGGTCATAGCCCCGGGTCTGCGTCAGCTCCTCAATCCGCGCGCCGATGGTCTTGGGCTCCGTGAAATCGAGCGGCGTCCCCTGGACCCTGTGAATCTCGCCGGTTGGGATCAGGCCCTCGCCGGCGGGCAGATAGAACGCGGCGTTGATCGTCACTTCGTGCCCGAGGACATCGCCATTGCCCGCGCCGGCGAGATTGAAGTAACTGTGGTTGGTGAGGTTGACGATCGTGGGTTTGTCGGTCGTGGCTTCGTAGCGGATCTGCAGCGCGTTGGCGTTGTTCAGGACGTAGGTAATGACGCAATCGAGGCTGCCCGGGAAGCCTTCTTCGCCGTCTTTGCTCACATGGCTCAACCGCACGCCCACCCAGTCGTCACCCTGGACCGGTTGCCCCTGCCACACGACCTTGTCGAAGCGCAGGTTGCCGCCGCCGTGGATGTGGTTCTTGCCGGAGTTGGTCGTGAGCTTGTATTCGACGCCGTCGAGGGTGAAGCGGGCGCCCGCGATCCGATTGGCGTACCGGCCGACCGTGGAGCCGAACATGGGATGCCCGCGCAGGTAGGGCGCCAGGTCGTCAAAACCCAGCGCGACATCCACCCGTTTGCCGTCGCGGTTGGGGACTTCGAGCGACACCAGAATGGCCCCATACTCCATGACCCGCGCCCGCAGGCCGTTGGTATTGGTCAATTCGAAGATGGCCACCTTCTGCCCGTCGGCGGTTTGACCAAAGGGTTTCTCCTGGACGTCCATCTTGCCGGCGGCCGCCGCGGCCGTGGGCCAGGCCGGGATGGTGACCACAAGGACGATCAGGAGAAGCGCCAGCCGCAGGGCCCGTCTCACCAGCCCTGCAAAGGCTATAAACAGGGGGGGCAGCGGCAAGCGGAGTCTTCGGAGCTTGCCGCTGGCGTTGGCGTCCATCCCACGAGCCATCGGCAGGCGGCGCTTGCCGCTGCCACCCATCATGAGCCTGGAATGCAAAGAAGTCGACACACCATCCTTGCACCGCTGGCTGCCAACGTCAAAATGGTGCGTGGTACGCACCGGACACGTACGGATCATCGTCAATACCTCCCATGTCATTTCACGAAGACGGTGAACACGGACCAGACGCCCACGACCAGGAACGCCGCGAAGGCGATCCACAACAGGGCGTCCCACAGCCGGCCGGGCTGCAGGTTCGGGTCGCTGTGACGATACCGGAAGTACAGGGCCGCCGCTCCGAGGAGCGGGAGCATGATCGATTGGGCGATGCCGCAGGTGACGATCATGGCCGCGGGCGCCCGTACGAACACGTACAGCACCAGCGCCAGGAACGGCCAGACGGTGCTGATTCGGCGCGTCCATCGGGCTCGGCCCGCCTCGGAGCCGTCCGTCAGGCCGTACAGACCCGAGGCGTCCGCGACCATGCGGGCGTTGCCGGCGGCGGCGACGAAGAGCGTGGAGTACAACACCGCGAACGCCCCGATCAGGAAGATGACATGGCCCGACGGCCCGAAGACCGGAATGTACATGGCCGAGAGCGTGCGGACCATGTCCCGCCCCTCCGGGTCCAAGCCGATGCGGCTCAGGACGGCGGCGCCCAGCAGGTAGAAGGCCAGCGTCGCGAACGTGTAGACCACCATGGAGAGCCACGCGTCGATCTGCAGGACGTGAATCCAACCCCGGGCCCGCTCGGTCCATCCGGCCGTGCCGTCGCGTGGACCGGTATGCCGCGCATAGCCTTTTTCGAGACACCAGTAGGGGTACATGATCAGCTCGGCGGCGCCGATCCCGATGATGCCGAAGGCCCCGAAAGCGGTGCGCATCGGGTGGGTGCCGGCGGCCGGATCGACCGGGGGCAGCCGCAGGCTGAGACCCTGCACCAGCTCCTGACTGCGGATGGCCCATTCGGGCCGCATCTGCAGGGCCACGACGGTCACGACCGTCACCAGCGTGAACGTGGCAACCAGCGCGGTCGCGACGATCTGAATCAGTCCGTAGCGACCGACGTACAGCAGCAGGGAGGTCCCCGCCGCCAGGATGGCCGCCCAGAGGTATGGATCGGAGGGTTCCTTGTACGCGGCCAGTTGCTCTGTCAGCCGGGTGACGTTTTGTTCCAGGTCGGGGATCCTGGCGTCATCCGGCTGCCGTGCCTGCAACGACTTGAGCTCGATTCGGTCTCGCACCAGTTCGTCCTGGAGGCGGTTGTACGCGGCGCCGCAGGCGGTCAGCGGGCAACCGATCGCCAGCGTCTGTCCGACGCCGCCGAGGATGCCGCCTTGCTGGAAGACGACGAGGATCGTCATGAACGTCCAGTACCCCAGAATCCAGTTGACCCGCAGCCGCGGGCCGGGCACGGCGTTGAGGGCCTTCAGCGGCGTGTCGCCCCAGGTGATCGTGTGCCGGGCGAACTCGATCTGCGTGGAGACTTTGATCACGCAGCCAATGACGATCAGCCAGAGCAGCCAGAAGCCCGCCTCGGCGCCGGCCTTGGTCGTGAGGATCAACTCGCCCGAGCCGACAATCGAGCCGGCGATGATCATCCCGGGCCCCAGCCGGCGCAGCGTGCCGAAGAGACTCTTCGGCGGCGGCAGCACCTCGGTTGCCTGCGGCCCATCCTGCGGTTGTCTCGGCAATCCTTCGGACCCCATGACCTTCGATCCTCGCGGCGTCTCTCTCATCCACGTACCGGTCGCCCGGGCGGTGGCTGCTCAGCGATCCTGCCGGCACACTTGCCGATCCGCAGGCATCCGGTCCGCACACGGCACATCAGGTTTATACGCCATCCGGGACGGTGACGCAATGCTCCGTTGCGTTGACGGCGGCAATTCCGCTGGGTAACATCCCACCATGCGTTTCGGCCAACTGGAAATCGATCCGGCGGTGAATCCCGCCATCCTGGATACCGTCACCTGGGATGCGGATGGGGCGCGCCGACTCCTGAGTGCTGTCGAGAAGCCCTATTGGCTTGCGGTCCGCCGGGCCGTGATGGAAGGGGGCTCCGTACCCCGTCACAGTGAGTGCACCGTCTATCCGGGGTCATGGGCACAGTGGGGCGCGAGCGCGTGCTCTCTGGCCCGCTTGACGGACGGCCAGCATGTCTTCATCGAGATCGGGCCCGGCGCCGGGAGGGGTGCCAACCTGTTGCACGTAATCCCCGTGGGCGATGACATGCATCTGAAGGTCGGTGCCGCCGATGCGGTGACCACGCGCGACTGGGTCCGGGCGGTTCGTCCCGACAAGGCCCCGCGGGCGCTGGGGGCCGTGCCGCGGCTGGGGATCGGCACACGGATGTCCACCTCCGTCTGGCCCGGCATCTGGCGGGCCATGGACGAGGGGAAGTTCGCCGCCAACGCCATCCAGAACTCGGTGCGCGAGCTGAATCTGCTCGACGATGTCCTGGCGGGCTGGCCGGCGCGGACGAACTACCTGTACGGCTTCGGCACCCTGGCGGAAGGACACACCGGCAGCACGTTCGAGGGGCTATGGCTGGCCGGGGTGATCGAGGCCTTGAAAACCGACTCCCTGCCGGTCTACGGCGCGGATGCCGACCACGTCACCGTGCGGCGCGAGCCGGGCGGACTGGAGCGGGCCAAACGCATCATCGACGCCGCCCGCGATTACACGTTCTTCACGCTCGACGTATCCGATATCGTCGATTACGCCGCGACCGGTGCGGATCGACACGCTCGCAAGTACGCGCAGGCCCTGGATGTGGTGGCGGAGTTGTCCGCCTGCCTGCGGGGCCTCAAGGGAGGCACTCCCTTCGATCTGGAGCTGAGTATCGATGAATGCCCGCCGCGGCTGGATACGGCCACGTGCCTGACGAGTCCGGCCGAGCTGCTGTTTCTCATCGAGCAACTGCGGCGGCGCGCCGTCCCGGTGACGCACATTGCTCCGAACGTCGGCATCGTCAAAGGCCAGGATTACACCGGTGCGGACGGTCCCGCGGGCTTTGCGCGGCGGATTCGCGGGCTTCAGGACAGCGCGGCGGCACAGGGCATCATGCTGGACATCCATTCCGGCGACGACCTTCGTTCCGCCGCGCGGCAGGCCATCGGCCGGGCCACCGGCGGACGGGTCCATTTCAAGGTCTCGCCCTCGTTACAGGTGATCTTGGGCGAGGTTCTCCACGATGTGAGTCCGGAGCGATTCCGGTTTTGGTGGGACGACACCCTGGCGTACGCCCGGCGGGAGGCCGCCGCGGGCTCGGAGTTCGCCGCCCGGTGCCTCCGCGAGTATGAAGCCAGCGGCGATCCGGCCCCGGCGCCGCATCACAGCGTATTCCACCACTACAACTTTGCCTCGGTGGGCCGGCGCGACGATGACGGCCGGTTCGTCCACCGCGACAAGTTCTACGACCTGCCGCCGGAGTTCTTGTGCGAGTACCACCGCAGGATTTCTCGTTTTCTGTGTGCTGTTGCCGCCGACGTGTTCGGCTGCTGATAGGATGATATGGACCAGCGACTATCGGGCCAAGTGGCGATTGTCACCGGCGCAGGCCAGGGGATCGGCAAGGCGGTCGCGCTGCGCCTGGCCGGTGAGGGGGCGAACATCGTCGTGGCGGAGATCCGGCGTGAGACCGCCGAGGGAACAGCCCGCCAGGTGCAGAGCCTCGGCCACCGGGCGCTGGCGCACCCGTTGGATGTGGCGCAGCCCGCGGAGATTCAGTCCCTGGTGGATCATGCTGTCGCGCAGTTCGGCCGGATCGATGTCCTTGTCAATGCGGCGGGTATCGCCCAAACCCAGTCCTTCCTGGAACTGACCGAGGAGGATTGGGACCGCGTGGTGGACACCAATCTCAAGGGCACGGTCTTCTGCATGCAGGCGGTTGGCCGGCAGCTGATCCGGCAGATTCCGCCGGAGGTCGTGGCCCGGGGCCGGGCTGACCACAGTTATGGCAAGATCGTCAACTTCTCCTCGATCTCCGGCCGGCGCGGCCGCAGCGTGCAGATGGCCTATGCGGCGAGCAAGGCCGCGATCATCAGTGCGACACAGTCGGCGGCCCTGGCCTTCAGCCCCTACAACATCAACGTCAACGCGGTCTGCCCGGGGGTCGTCCCGACGCCCATGTGGGAGCAGATCGACCGGGACCGCAGCCGGCTGATGGGCGCCCAACCGGGTGAGGCGCTGAAGGCGTTCATCGAGAAAGTCCCGCTGCTGCGCGCGGGCACGCCCGAGGATGTGGCCGGGGCGGTGGCCTTCCTCTGCTCGCCCGACGCCGATTACATCACCGGCCAGACCCTGAACGTCGATGGCGGCTTTGAAATGGATTAGGGTAGGATGCGTATCACGACCGGTGCAGGAGAGAGGCACAGGTGGCAGCGGCAAGGCCGGTTCGTAGTGACGCCGTAAGGCGTTATGGTATGCTCTTACGAGCACACTACCAAGGAACCATCGGCAAGCTGGCGCTTGCCGCCGCCACCCACTATCCGCCAAGTTAGCATGGATGGAGTAGTCTGTCTCGTGAACATCAAGCTCGCTTATGGCAAGACCGGCCTGGAAGTGATGCTGCCCGAGGGGCTGCATGTGGATGTCGTCCGCCCTGGGCATGTCGAGGCTTTGGCGGACCAGGCAGGGGCGGTGCGGGAGGCCCTGCGTAACCCGGTCGGTGCGCGGCCGCTGCGGGAGCTGGTCCAGCCGTCGGACACTATCGCCATCGTCTGCAATGACCTCACGCGCCCGACGCCGTACCGGACGATCCTGCCCGTCCTGCTGGAAGAGCTCCGCGCGGTGCCTGATGACGCCATCACGGTGTTCATCGCCACCGGGACCCACCGGGCCAACACGCCGCACGAACTCGAGGTGATGCTGGGTGACGAGATCGTCCGGCGCTTCCGGATCGTGCAGAATGACGCGTACGATCAGGACGCGCACGCGCACGTCGGGACGACCGCGAGCGGCAACGCGGTGTGGGTCCACCGCCAGTACCTGCGGTGTGACGTACGGGTTCTCACGGGTTTCATCGAGCCGCATTTCTTTGTGGGCTTTTCCGGCGGGGGCAAGGCCTGCATGCCGGGATTGGCTGCCTTCGAAACGATCCAGAGAAACCACTGCGCCCGGAACATGGACCACCCGCAGGCGGCCTGGGCGGTCACCCGCGGCAATCCGATCTGGGAGGGAATTCGGGAAGCCGCTCTGCTGGCGGGACCGTCCTTCCTGTTGAACGTGACGCTCAACCGCGACAAAGAGATCACCGGCGTCTTCGCCGGCGACCTGGACGCAGCGCATGAGCGCGGCTGCAGCTTCGTGAAGCAGCACGCGCTCGCTCCCGTGCCGGTGCCGTATGATGTCGTGGTCACGAGCAATTCCGGCGCTCCGCTCGACCTGAACCTCTATCAAGCGGTGAAGGGGATGAGCGCCGCCGCGCGGATCGTCAAGCCGGGCGGGGCTATCATCGTGGCGGCCGATTGCTGGGACGGCATCCCCGCGCACGGCCAGTACCAGCGGCTTCTTTACGAGGCCGCCGGCCCCCGGGAGCTTCTGGCGAAGGTGCGGTCCGAGGCCGGGCAGTGTCAGGACGCCTGGCAGGCGCAGATTCACGCCCAGGTCTGCGAGAAGGCCGACGTGTACTTCTTCAGCCATCATCTGAGCGACGAACAGATCCGGCGCGCCTTTCTGAAACCCTGCCGTGACATCGCCGGGACCGTTGCGCAGCTCGTGCAGGCGTACGGCCGGGACACGTCGATCTGCGTTCTCCCGGAAGGGCCGCAGACGATTCCCTATGTCTCGACCGTCAGGAAGGAGTGACAGACTCGTGAAGATCGTGGTCGCCCTGGATTCGTTCAAAGGCTCGCTGACGGCCGTGCAGGCGTGCGATACCGTCGCCCAGGCCCTCCGCGCGACCGTGCCGTCGGCCGAGGTCCTGACCAAGCCCATGGCCGATGGCGGCGAAGGCACCGCCTCGGTCCTCATGGCCGCGGCCGGCGGGCAATGGGTCGGTGTCAAGGTGATGGGTCCGTTGCCCGAGATGGAAGTCGAAGCGGGCTTTGTCTGGATGGCCGACAGCCGCACGGCTTTGGTCGAGATGGCGACCGCCAGCGGTCTGCCGCTCCTGAGAGCGGACCAGCGCAATCCCCTGCAGACGACCACCTTCGGCACGGGACAACTCATCCAAGCCGCCCTCGACCACGGCGCCACGCATATTCTGCTCGCGATTGGAGGCAGTGCGACTGTGGACGGGGGCGTCGGTGCTGCGATGGCCTTGGGCTGGCGCTTTCTCTCGCAGGAGGGGCAGGAAATCGGCTTCGGTGGCGGCCAACTCGCCCGGATCGCGAAGATCGTTGCACCCGTTCGTAATGTGCTCGTCAGAGCATCTCTTCGTAGGTCGTGCGTCCCCGCACGACGTCCTTCAGGCGAGCGGGGACGCTCGCCCTGCGACGGGACGCCTCAGGGTGTAACTGTCGAGGTGTTGTGCGACGTGGATAATCCCCTGTGCGGCCCGCGCGGGGCGGCACGGGTCTACGGACCGCAGAAGGGCGCGACGCCAAAAATGGTGGAACAACTCGATGCGGCGCTGGCCCATCTGGCCCGGCTGGTCAAAGAGCAACTGGGACGGGACATCGCCGAACTGCCCGGCGCCGGGGCAGCGGGGGGGTTGGCCGCCGGAGCGGTTGCCTTCCTGAACGCCCGGCTCGTGCCGGGAATCGACGCGGTCATGTCACAGACGCGCCTGGCGGAGGCTGTCGCGGGCGCGGATTGGGTCATCACGGGCGAAGGCTCGTTCGACGAGCAATCGCTCCAGGGCAAGGTCGTATCCGGGGTCGTGCGGGTCGCCCGCGCGGCGGGCGCCAAGGTCGCGGTCTGCGCGGGGCAGGTTCGCCTGGGACCGGAGAAGTACCGCGCGGCGGGTATCGAAACGGCGATCGCTTGCATGGGACCGGGAATGGAATTAGACTATGCCATCGCGCACAGTGCGGAGCTGCTCGCTGGTACGGCCCGCCGATTCGCGCGGGATTATCTGTAGGAAGGAGACGCACCTATGAGACCCAGAGCCCAAGACCGTGGTGAGGCAAGCATGAATCGCCGGACGTTCGTCAAGGCCGGAGCGGCCACGGCGCTGACGGCGGCTTCGTGGGGGCGAGTCTATGGCGCCAATGAGCGCATCGGGATCGGGATGATCGGCATCGGGCTCATGGGGCGGATTCATACGCGCAACTTTGCGGCGCAGCCGGATGTGCGCATGGTGGCAATTTGTGATGTCTACGATCCGCGGGCCCAGGTCGGGGCCGAGATCTGCGGCGGCAACGTCATCAAGTGCCGGGATTTTCGCAAACTGCTCGACAACAAGGAGATCGACGCGGTGGTCGTGTCCACTTCGGACCACTGGCACGCGCTGCTGACGATGATGGCGTGTGCGGCGGGCAAGGACGTGTACGTTGAAAAGCCCCTGTCGCTGTTCGTGCGGGAAGGGCGGTGGATGATCGATGTCGCCAAACGCTATAAGCGGGTGGTGCAGGTGGGTGTGCAGAATCGCTCCGGGCCGAACTTCCAGCGGGCCCGCCAGTTCATCCAGGATGGCAAGCTCGGCCAGATCGTGGCGGTCCAGGACACGTACTGCCGCAACCTGATGCCCGGGTTCGGCAATCCGCCGGACCAGGAGCCGCCCCAGGAGCTGGACTGGGACCTGTGGCTGGGCCCGGCCCCCCAGCGGGCGTACAATCCGAATCGTGCCATCTATCACTTCCGCTGGATCTGGGACTACGCCGGCGGGCAGATGACCAACCTCGGCCAGCATTCGCTCGATATCGTCCAGTGGTTCACCGGGGTCAGTGCCTGCAAATCGGTCTACAGCACCGGCGGCCGGACCTTCCTGAAGGACAACATGGAGACGCCGGACAGCCAGGACGTGCTGATCGATTATCCCGGTTTCACGGGCATTTGTGTGTATCGCGAGGCCACCGCGGGACGCGCCGGCCTGGGCATGGGCGGCGTGGCGTTCTACGGGACCAAGGGCATGATGACCGTCAGTCGCGGCGGCTACGAGGTCTTCCCGGACCGCAAAGTCAAACCGATGAACACGATGGCCAACATCCTGGGCGGGCACCCGGTGGGCGGGCCGCAGATGACGCCGGAGCCCGAGGGCCAGTACTGGACCGACAAGGAGAGAGACCCCAGCGGCGACGGCGTGAAGGACTATGTCACGCACGCCCGCAACTTCCTCGAGTGCATCCGCTCGCGGCGGCAGCCGATCGCGGATATCTTCAGCGCCCACGAGGTGGCGACGACCTGCCATCTCGCCAACATCTCCCTGCGGACCGGGCGTAAGATCACCTGGGACGCTGCCCAGGAGCAGATCGTCGGCGATCCGCAGGCCAATGCCATGCTGACGCGTCCCTACCGCAAGCCCTGGGACGCCGAGCTGCGGGCGCTGGGCGTGGTATAACCGGTATCGGGGCCAAGAACCGCGTGGATCTGGGTGGCATCGTCCAGCGCAGCTTGGCGATGGCTTGATAAGGAGCAGATCGTATGGGGACGATGAATGCCGTGAGGACCGGTCTGGACCGACGTCGGTTTCTGGTTGGACTGGCTGGCGGTTCGGCGGTGGCGGCGCTGAACCAGCTTGCCACGGCCGCGGAGCGGCCCGCACGGCGGTCGAAAATGGGCTTGGCCAGCGATAGCTGGCGCGTTCACGACCGCGCCCAGACCGCCCGGGGACAAAAGGGCGACCTGTCGGACCCGCAGCTCTTTCTGGAGCGGTGCTATCGGCTTGGCGCCGGTGGAATGCAGACCTCGCTGGGCGTGCGGGACGAGTCGTACTGTTCGGGCCTGCGCCGGTGGGCCCAGACCCACGAGATGTACATCGAAGCCAGCACGAGTCTCGCCGACAGCCGGTTCGATCCGGAACGCTTCGAGAAGGAAGTGCAGACGGCCAAGGCGGCCGGGGCGACCGTGGTGCGGACCATCATCATTCCGGGCCGCCGCTACGAGCAATTCAGCTCCGCCGAGGAGTTCGCCCGGTCGGCACAACGAGCGTCCGAGAGATTGCGTGTGGCGGAGCCCATCATGGCACGCCACCGGCTGCGGTTGGCGGTCGAGAATCACAAGTGTCACCGCGTTCCGGAAAGACTGGAGCTGCTGAAGCAGCTCAGCAGCGAATGGATCGGCATGTGCGTGGATACCGGCAACAGCTTTGCCTTGTGCGAAGATCCGCTGGAGGTCGTGCGGGCGTACGCGCCGTTCGCGGTCAGCGTCCATTTGCGAGACCACCTCGTGCAGGAGTACGAGGAAGGCTTCCTGTTCGGCGAGACCGCGCTGGGGCAGGGCTTCCTGGATGTGCCGACAGCGGTGCGGGTGCTGCGCGAGGCCCGGCCGGAGATCTGCTTCAGCCTGGAGATGATTCCACGCGACCCGTTGAAAGTGCCGGTGTTGACGCCGAAGTACTGGGCGACGATGCCGGACGTGCCCGCCACGGACCTGGCGCGAACGCTGGGCACAATCAAGGCCAGGGCGCCGCACGAGCCGCTGCCGAGAGTCGGCGCGCTGCCGCTGGAACAGCAGGTCCAGTGCGAGCAGCGAATGGTCCAGGACAGCCTCGCCTACGCGTGCGAGCACCTGGGCCTGTAGCCATGTCGGCCTGATCCGGCAGATTCCGGGTGGCAGCGGCAAGCGCCGGCTTGCCGCTGGTCGGGCCCTCCGCCATCGGCAAGCTACGAGGATTCCGCTTGCCGCTGCCCCCCGGCACAGCGCGGATTCCTGAACCTCTTCCACCCACCAGGTGTTCCACCGGCAGAATTATCAGTCCACGCCGTCGGTCCCGGCACGCGGTTCGGCCCTTCCGGTGCGGAGCAGGGGAGCGGCCAGATTGCCACGCGGCCCCGGGGGATTGTGTGTGCCCTCCTAACGTGCCCCGTTCCCTTGGCCGATAGAGACCGGGAAAACTCAAGACTGGGGACACAGGGTCGTGAATACGTCGAATCCGATAATCTCGTTCCTCCTGGAGGAGAAGCAGATTTCTCCGGATGCTTTGGAGCCGTTCTTGGCGCGGCACCAGGAGAGCGGCGCGAACCTGCTTGCTCTGCTTCAGCAGGAGAAGCTGGTGGACGAAGAGCAGATGGCCCGGGCGATTGCCGCGGTCAACGGTTTTGAGTTCGTCAACCTGTCGCCGGGGATGATCGATCCGCTCGTGGCCCATCTGGTCTCGCACGAGTTGGCGAACCGCTACGGCCTGATCCCGCTGAGGCGGGACGGCCACCAGTTGCTCGTGGCGATGAGCGCACCGCTGGACCTGCGGGCCCGCGACGAAGTCGAGCTGAAGACCGGCTACCGCGTCATTCCCGTGGCGGCTGCACCGCCGGCGGTGCGGCAGGCGATCCACTACCACTTCGACGTGGCAAACGTGACCAAGCAGGCGATTGCCTCCCTGCGCCTCCGAGACGAGACCGGCGGGGTCGAGTCCCAGGAGACGCCGCGCGCGGGGTCCGTCCTGGACCTGCGGCTGCGCTCCTCGCAGATGGGCGAAGGACCGATCACCAGGCTGGTCGCATCCATTATTCAAGGCGCCATCGAGGCCCGCGCCAGCGACATCCACATCGAACCGCAGACGGCCCAGATGCGCGTGCGCTACCGCGTGGACGGCATGCTCCGCCGGGCGGTGGACATCCCGATCTCCGCCCAGCCGGAGGTCGTCTCGCACCTCAAGATCCTGGCGCAAATGGACATCTCGGAGAAGAGAATCCCGCAGGATGGCCATATCTCCCTGCGTCACGAGAACCACGAATATGATCTGCGGGTCTCCTCCCTGCCCGCGGTGGGGGGCGAGAAGATCGTCCTGCGCATTCTGGACCAGAACGCCATGCGCTGGTCGCTGGACGAAGTCGTGACCGATCCGGACGACAACCGCAAATTCAAGGAGCTGACGGCGAACCCGTACGGCATGCTGCTGTTGACGGGGCCGACCGGCAGCGGCAAGACGACCACCCTGTACTCGGTGCTGCAACGGGTCAGCACGCCCCAGAGGAATATCGTGACCGTCGAGGACCCCGTCGAGTATCGTCTGCCGGGCATCACGCAGGTGCAGGTCAAACCGGCGGCCGGCGTGACGTTTGCCTCGTCGCTCCGGAGCATCCTCCGGCAGGACCCCGACGTGATTTTGATCGGCGAAATCCGCGACCAGGAGACCGCCGAAATCGCGATCAGCGCCGCCTTGACGGGACATCTGGTTCTGAGCACGCTGCACACGAACGACGCGGCCGGCGCGGTCTCGCGGCTGATCAACCTCGGCATCCCGCCGTTCCTGGTGGCCTCCGCCCTGTTGGGAGCCGTGGCCCAGCGGCTGATCCGGACCGTCTGTCCCCGGTGCCGGGAGAGCTATGAGCCGGACCCGAGCCTGGTTGATCTCGGCTTGCGGATTCCGGAGAACGGAGCGGAGGAGGCTCCGAGTTCGAATCCGCCCTCCGCCCTCCACCCTCCGCAATTCTCGCGCGGCAGGGGGTGTTCTTACTGTTACCAGACGGGTTACCAGGGCCGCAGGGCGGTCTATGAAGTCCTGCCGGTGTCGCCGGCGATCCGCCGCCTGATTCTCGAGGGAGCCGGCGATACCCGCGTGAAGGAGCAGGCGATCCGGGAGGGCATGCGCACCCTGCGGATGAACGCGATGACGGCCGTCCGGCGCGGCGTGACAACGATCGATGAGCTGATGCGGGTCGTGGACCTCCAGGGCGAATGATGGCGACCTACCAGTACACAGCCCGGGATGCGGTGGGGAACGAAGTCAGCAGTCTCTACACGGACGTCGCGAGCGTGTCGTCGCTGCGCCGGGAGCTGGTGAAGCTGGGCTACGTGCTCGTCCGCGCCCGGCGCCAGCCGGCCGCGACGCAACCCCGCGGCCGCGTCCGGCCGCGGGAGGTGGCCTCTTTCGCCTACAAGTTCGGCGGGATGTACTCGGCGGGACTCTCCATCGCGAGCTGCCTGCAGACGCTCGAGCAGCAGGCAAACAACGCGGCCTTTCGTGCGGTTCTCGCCGACGTGCGCCGGCGCGTGGAGGCGGGCGCGAGCCTGAAGACCGCGTTCGAGCCGCACCGGAATCTCTTCTCCGATTTCTTCCTCGGCATGATCGAGGCCGGCGAATCCTCCGGCCGGCTGGCGTTGTCGCTGGACGCCGGCGCGCGGTATCTGGAGAAACGGCTGGAACTGCAACAGAAGACGCGGGCCGCGTTCGTGTATCCCCTGGTGGTCGGTGTGGTGTGCTCCCTGGTCGTGGCTTGCCTGCTGATCTTCGTCGTGCCCGTGTTCTCGCAACTGTACAAGAAGATGCACGTCCCGCTGCCGGGACCCACGCAGTTGCTGGTCGTGTTCAGCGGGCTGCTGAGACACTGGTGGTGGCTGCTGTTGCCCCTGGGCGCGGCCTTGGCGGTGGGGGGCCGGCGCCTCCTGGCGCATCCCCACGTCCGAATCCATTGGGACCGGCTCAAGCTGCGGATGCCTCTGCTCGGGCCGCTCCATCACCTGGTGCTGGCCTCGCAGTTCGTTCGCACGTTCGGGATGCTGATCTCCGTCGGTGTTCCCATCGTCGAAGCGCTGGGCACGGCGGGGCGGGTGGCCCGCAACGAGGAGGTGGCTCGCATTGCCGCCGACCTGCAGGACGCCGTCCGCGCCGGCCGCCCGATCGCCGGCTCGCTCCAGGCCCACCGTCTGTTTCCGCCCGTCGTGGTCCAACTGGTCGCCTCGGGTGAGGAAGCCGGCATCCTCCCGCAGATGCTCGCCAAGGCCGCCGACCTGCTGGACAAGGACGCGGACCGGCTGACGGCGTCGCTCCTGGTGAAGTTGGAGCCGGCGCTGACGGTTCTCATGGGACTGGTTATCGGTCTGATCCTGATGGGTGTGTATCTGCCCATGTTCGACTACATGGCCCATCTGCGCTGAATGGGGGACCCAGACCGGTGCGCCCACGTCGACAGCGGGGGTCCCATTTCAGTCGGGGCGGATTTCGGTCGATACTCCGGCGGGGCTGTCTCATGGTCATAAGTAGGCGAAAGGAGATAGTGATGCACAGCAAGAAAGCCTTTACGCTCGTGGAGCTCCTGGTCGTGGTGATGATCCTGGGGGCACTGGCCGCCATCGCCGTGCCACGGATGATCAGCGGTGCCACGAATGCCAAGATCAGCGCCTGCGAGACGAACGTGGATTTGGTCAACTCGCAGATCGAGCTCTACCACGCGGAGAAAGGCGCCTGGCCCCAGCGATTGCCGGCGATCACGGGGGACCCGAACTACTTCCCCGATGGCACGCCGCAGTGCCCGTTCGGGACGAATTACCAGTACAATCTGACGACTCACCGCGTGTCGAACCACAACCATTGAGACACGCGGGGATGAGGGATTGTCGATGATGGGCCACCGGTTTTTCCTCATCCACCGCCTGCCCGGGCGGACCGGTCGTTGCCGGTCCGACGGCCACACGCTGATCGAGGTCGCCACCGTCGTGCTGGTGCTCGCGATTCTGGCGTGTGCGGCCATTCCCCGGCTGAATTTCGGCGCCGTCCGGGGCGCGAAGATCGAGGCGGTCGTGGCGCGGCTCGCCACGGATCTGCGTCGGACGCGGGCCGCCGCCCTCGCCGGCGCGGCCCGGAACCCCGACGGTTTTGTCCTGGCGCTGAGCGGCGATGATCCCTGCCGGAATTATCAGATCGTGGACCGGCGCAGCCGGGCCGTGCTCGCGACCGGCGAGATCCCGCCGGAGGTTCGCTGCCGCGGCGGACGCCGCTTCCAATTCGGGCCGCTGGGCAACCTGCTCAACGGCAGTGATACGCACCTGCGCCTGGAGACGGAAGGCCGGGCGTACCTTCTGGAGATTGTGCCGGCCACAGGAGCGGTCGAATGGCGTCGCTGCGACGAACGAGAATGATCTCGGAGGTCGGATTGAAAGATGCATTCGACGGCCCTCCGCACGCCGCCCTCCGCACGCCGCGCTCCGCGCGGGGCTGTCGTTCCGGCGTGACTCTGACGGAGGCCGTGGTGGCCTCGGCCTTGCTCGTGATCTCCCTCGTGCCGCTGCTCCAGGCGCTGACGACCGCCCACGCGGCCGACCGTGCCCTCGAGCGCAGGAGCTGGAGTCTGCTCTTGGCGCAGCAGGAATTGGAGTGGATCCGGGCCCGCTGCATTCGCCACTACGAGGAGGGCTATGCGGTGAGTTCCAGGGCTCTCCGGGATGGGTATCTGTGCACGGTGACGGACGACCGGCATCCGGCGGTGCGGACCATTGCCGTGGCAGTCGGCTTGGATCGGGACGGCGATGGGGCCCTGGCCGCGGGCGAAGAGGAGATCCGCCTGTGCACCCGGCTGGCGCGGCTCTGAGCAGGTCCGCAAAAGTCCTTCGGCACTCACCGAGGGCCGACAGATTCGAAATCCGCCGGACCTGTAATGGAGCGTGTTCTTTCTGCCGATGACGAAGTATATGCGATCCTGGAACGCGACCAGAACGGGATGCGCCGGCGACCGGAGGGTCGGGCCCTGCGGGACGACCCTGGTGGAGCTGACGGTGGCGACCGCCATCATGGCGACTGTCTTCGCGGCCCTCATGCCGCTGTTCGCCGGCATTCGCAACAGCACCGACGCCCGGTGGGCCGGCCTGGAGATGGTCCAGAATGCCAGGGTCCTGAACGAGCACCTGTGTCGTCATCTGGCCCAGGCCCGCAGGATTGTGGTCCTCCAGTCCGAGGCCATCGAATTCGAGGCGGAGGACGGGACGGTGTACCGCTGTGCGGTGGCAACCGGGGGCCGGGTGGAATTCGGACCGGTCGGCGACTTGCACCCGTTGGCCGGCCCGGTGACCTACCTGCGTTTTGCCGGTTACGCGAACACGGATTTCAACAGGCCGGCCTCGACGCCGGCCGACGTCCAGTTGGTCACTTGGGAGGCCGGCCTCCAGAGCTCCGGACAACGCGTGCCGGACAAAGTCGTCACGGGTGCTTGTTGCCTGCGGACGTGCCGTTGATTATCGATTATGGATTGTTGATTATTGATGATGGACTCAAGAGGAGTGACCATGAACGGCCGCCGGGCAATGCCAATCATCCATAGTCAATCATCAATCATCAATCGTCGAGGGCCGTCCGGCTCGGTGCTGCTGGTAGCCGTGCTGCTGGTGGCGCTGCTGGCCACGGTGGTCATGGGGCATCTGCAGGTCAACACCGAGGAGACTCAGCTCCTGCACAACCACGCGCAGAGCACCGAGGCCCTGGCGCTGGCCGAAGCGGGTCTGAACGACGCCCTGGCCCGGCTCCGCCAGGACCCGGACTGGAAGGCCCCCCTGGTGGACCAGCCTCTGGGACGCGGGTCCTATACGGTCGTGGTCGACGGTGCGACCGTGACTTCCACGGCGGTGACAGCGCAGGGTTTCGTCGCCCGGGTCGAAGCCGAGATCACGTACACCACCGGAGGATCTTCCTCCGGCGTGCGGATTGAGAAACTACGGATCAACCGATGAAGACGCGCAAGCAGACAGCCTTGGGCATCGATATCCGGCCGGACCGGGTGAGCCTGGCCCTGGTGGAAAAGGACGAGCACGGTTGCCGCACCGTGGCGGCGGCCGGCGCGAGCCTGCCAATCGGGGACGCGCAGCCGGCGGGGGTCGCGTCGGCGAAAGCCCTGCGCGGACTGCTCGCCCAACTCGGCCGGCGGGCCCGGGGGGTGCAGGCCGCGCTGGCGGTGTCGGCCGACTCCGTGGTCATGCAATTGCTGGACCTGCCCGACCGTGCGCCGACCAACGTCGGCACGTTCGTGAGCCAGGAA
>JALORE010000314.1 GCA_025459125.1 Planctomycetota bacterium
CCATCGGTCCGAGCCTGATAGGCCTGGAAGTTCGGGGTCAGCGTCTGGAGGGCGACCCGGAGTTGGTCCTCTTCACGAACCAGCGTCACGGCGGCCTGGTTGACCGGGAAGTACGGGTCTACCGCGGGGTTGGGAGGGGCGATGCGCTGATGCCAGCGGGTCCCCGCGCAAAGCTGGTCTTTGGTGATGAACATCTGGCCGTAGTCCAGGCCCGCGTCCATCAGGTTGGTATTCGGGATGTACCCGATGAAGCCGTACTTGCAGAGCTCGTCGGCCGGGACCGTCAGGTCCCCAAAGCCGGCGAAGCGGCCGAGGAAGATCGGCAGGTCGGATTTGCGGTACTTCTGGCGCTCTTTGCCAATGACGAACACGAGGTCGTGCCCCTCCCGGTAGAACCATTCCTGGCGGATCTCATAGGCGTTGAGAGGCAAACCATCCTTCTCGATGCACATATGGGCCGTGGGGTCCATCATGACCCACTTGCGATACTGGTTGGACCAGATCTCCGTCGGCGAGTGCTCGGTCGATCCACCCTGGGGCGAGTCCTGGTGCCGGCGTAGCGCCAATTCCCGATCGATCCAGCCCAGGCTGGCGGCCGCCGAGACGAAGACATGGGCATAGTGCGAGCAGAAGAACGCGTGCCCCTCGTCGATGGCCCGGAGAATCTCCAGCGCTCCCCGGGCCTCCGTGGAGGGCCGGCCGAACTTCTGGAACCGGTGGTGGACCCAGTCGAGCAACAGAACCTGCCGCTCGAACTCGTCTTTGCCGGGAGCGACGACCGCGTCGAGCCGGTAGCGCTCGCGCAGCTCCTTGAGCTTGGGATTGTCGAACGAGTCGAACCGGAAACGCTTGGTGAACTCGCTCTGGACAAAGGGCAGGGTGTCCAGTCGCTGGACCGTCGCCGTTACAGTTCCCAGCGGAACGCTCGCACCTACCTGCAGCGACGATAGGTCCGCCGCTGCCAAAATGGGGCCGGCAAGATTCCCGCAAGCAATGCCCATGACCAACAACGGACAGAACAACCAGCCGGGGCCGAGCCTGTTCATAGTTCCTCCCAGAACGGGGTCCTTGTTGACGCGCGGCGACGGGTGTACAATCGCCCTGCTCCTGTGGGAGCACGGAAATGATACCAGAGTCCGGAGGGCCGGCCAAGATGGACCTGTGCCAACGATCCCGGCAGCAGGATCTTGCGGCTGATTCCGGCGCCGTGCTCCCTGTGGGAGGGAAAGGAGGATCACGCATGAGTACGGGTCCGACCAGGCGGGCGTTTCTCGGCTCGGCGGCCGCGGCGGTCGCAGCCGGCTGGGCGGGGATAGATCTCCGGGTCTCCCAGGCTGTCGGCCGGTCGACACGCGTCTTCCGCGCCGGCGCGTTTGCCATCGACATCACGCCGCAGGAGTTCCCCGTCCTCGTGAATGGCGGCGTGAGCGAGGGGACGGCGGACCGCGTCGTCGATCCGTTGCATGCCCGCTGCCTGGTGCTCGACGACGGGACCACCCAGGTCGCGTTGGCGGTGGTCGACAGTTGCATGATCCCCCGCGCGCTGCTGGATGAGGCCAAGGAGGCGGCTCACGCCGCCACGGGAATTCCCACGGAGCGGATGCTCATCTCGGCCACGCATACGCATTCCGCCCCCTCGGTTTGTGCCTGCCTGGGGACCGGGTGCGACGACCGGTATGCCCGGCATCTGCCCGGCCGGATCGCCGAAGGGATCAAGCAGGCTTATCAGAATCTGGCCCCGGCACAGATCGGCTGGGCGGTGGGCCAGGACCCGACGAACGTCTTCTGCCGGCGCTACCTGATGAAACCCGGCACCGCACTGACCAATCCCTTCAGCGGGACTCAGAACGATCAGGCCCAGATGAATCCGGGCTACCAGAACCCCAACGCCATCAAGCGGTTGGGGCCGGTCGATCCGGCGGTCACCATCCTGTCGGTGCAATCGCCCGAGGGACGGCCGGTTGCCCTGCTGGCGAACTATTCCACGCACTACGCCGGCAGCCCGGCGGTATCCGCAGACTACTTCGGCGTCTTCTGCGAGAAGATCGCGCGGCGGGTCGGCGCGGACGGCACCAAGCCGCCTTTCGTAGCCATGATGTCCAATGGCACCAGCGGCAACGCCAACTGTCTTGATTTCGACCATCCCCGGCGGCAGTTCGACTACTTCTCCGTGGCCGAGGATGTCTCCCGGGCCGCCCATCAGGCCTATCAACAGATTCAGTACCACGATTGGGTACCGCTGGCCATGCGGCAGAAGCTGCTCGAATTGAACGTGCGGAGGCCCAGCCCGGAGGAAGTGACCAAAGCCAGGGAGTACATCGCCGCCAATCTGGGAGAGCGCAAGCCGCGTACCTGGCCCGAAGTCTATGCCTGGGAGACGGTCCTGCTTGACGGTCTGCCGCCGACGCGGGAATTGAAGCTACAGGCGCTGCGGATCGGCGAGCTGGGCATTGCAGCCATTCCGTGCGAGGTCTACGGCGAGACCGGCTTGCAGATCAAGCGCGACAGCCCGCTGAAACCAACGATGAACATCAGCCTGGCCAACGGCGCCGAGGGCTACCTGCCGCCGCCGGAGCAGTTCCCGCTGGGCGGCTACACTACGTGGCGGGCCCGCACCAGTTGTCTGGAGGTGCAGGCGGAGCCGAAGATTACGGCCGCCGTGCTCGAATTGCTGGGGGACGTCGCCGCCCGGCCCGGCGCCGCTGCGCAGCTCCAGGAGGCCGTGCCGGAAGGCTTCGTGCCGTTGTTCAACGGCATCGACCTGCAAGGCTGGACGGTGAAGAATCCCGACAACCAGGATTGGCGCGTCGTCGCAGGCGTTATCGATTGCGATCCCCACACGGGACCGGGCGACCGGAACCTGTGGACCGCCAACAGCTACGGTGACTTCGAGCTGCTGGTCGACTGGCGGATCAAGGAGAGCCCCTACGTCAACCGGGCCGCCAAGGTAATTCTGCCTGATGGGACGTATAAGAAAGATGACTCCGGCCAGGACGTGCTCATCGCGGTCCCGAACACGGATTCCGGGGTCTTTCTCCGCGGCCAGCACAAGTCGCAGGTGAATATCTGGTGTTGGCCGGTCGGCTCCGGCGAGGTCTGGGGCTATCGCACCGATCCGGCCCTTCCGCCTGGGGTCCGCGCCGGGGTCACACCCAAGGTCCGCGCGGACCGACCGATCGGCGAGTGGAACACCTTCCGCATCCTGATGAAAGGGGACCGCCTGACGGTCACGCTCAACGGGCAGCCGGTTCTCGACAACGCGCAATTGCCCGGTGTCCCGGCGCGGGGACCACTGGCGCTGCAGCATCACGGCGATCGCCAAGACGGCGAATGGGGCGCGTCCTTCCTCCAGTTCCGGCGGATCTTCATCAAGGAGTTGAAGTAATTCCGTAGGATGGGCTTCAGCCCATGCGGTCGGGGACATGCTGATGGCTTGCGGCATGGGCTGAAGCCCATCCTACATTCCTTATCAAGGAGTTGGAGTAGTCGATATGGGCACCAAGTCACTCGTATGCGTTGCCGTTGTCGTGCTATTTCTGAGCGCGGCCCGCGCCGACAGTGAGGGGCAACTCCAACTGGGCCTCTCGACCGACAAGCCCGAGGTCTTCGAGCGGGTCGAGATCGCCGTCGGCGGTATGCCTGCGGCGGCCAATCCCTTCGACCCTGAGGCGATCGCGCTCGATCTGGAAGTGGTGCCACCGTCCGGACAGCGGTTGCAAGTGCCCGGCTATTTCGACCGGGAATTCGACCGGAAGCTCGAGGGCAACCGCGAAGTCCTCACCCCGAGCGGGGACGGGAGCTGGCGTCTCCGCTGGCTGCCCCTGGAGGCGGGCCGGCATACGCTGGTAGCGACCGTGACGCTCGCCGGCAAGTTCGCCGCCCGCGGCAAGACCGCCGTCGTGGTAGCGGCCGGGAAGCGTCGTGGCCTGGCACGCGTCGAGCCCGAGGGCAAGCGTTACTTTCGCCTGGACGATGGGACGCCGCTGTTCCTCAACGGCCTGTGCGCCTGCTGGCACGGCCGGCGCGGCACGTACGATTACGATGACTGGCTCGCGGCCTACCAGCAGGCGGGCATCAACTACATCCGCATCTGGATGTGGCACCAGGCTTTCGGCATCGAATGGGACAAGGGCGACAAGCTCCACTACCGGCTCGACAACGCCTGGCGGCTCGACCGCGTCCTGGCGGAGGCCGAGCGGCGCGGGGTCTTCGTCATGCTCTGTCTCGACTATCACGGCATCTTCGAGGTCAAGCCCGATTACTGGGGCTCCAACAACTTCTGGCCCCGCCACCCCTACAACGCCGTCAATGGCGGACCCTGCCAGACACAGAACGACTTCTTCACGAACGCCGAGGCGAAGAAGCTCTACACCCAGCGGTTGCGTTACCTCGTCGCCCGCTGGTCGGCCTTCCCCAACCTGCTCGCCTGGGAGTTCTTCAACGAGATCGACAACGAGTACCGCTATCTCAAGCACGAGGATGTCGTCGCCTGGCACCGCGAGATGGGCCGCTGCCTGCGGTCGCTCGATCCCGCGCGGCACCTGATCTCCTCCAGTTTCACCGGCGGCAGCGAGCGGCCCGACCTGTTCGCCCTGCCGGAGATGGACTTCGCCCAGTATCACTCCTACAACGAGAAGCATCCGGCGGGCATGACCGCCCAGAAGACCGCCCGCTTCTTTGAGAAGTATTCCAAGCCCTTCTTCGTCAGCGAATATGGCACGGATTGGCGCGGCTGGAAGCCCGATACCGACCCGCATTTCCGCGCCCTGCACCAGGCGATCTGGAGCGGCGTCTTCACCGGCGCCGTCGGTACGGGAATGACCTGGTGGTGGGAGAGCATTCACACGGCCAAGCTCTACCAGCACTGGTCCGCCCTGAGCGGTTTTCTCGCGGGAACGGGGATCGGACGGGCGGACCTGGGCCCGGCCCGCTTCGAGAACGTCGCGGGAGCCGTGACGCCCTTCGGCGTTGCCGCACGGGATGAGGCGCTCATCTGGCTGCTCGACCGCGCCTGCGACTGGCCGGACGGCGCGCTGGAGGCCAACCCCGCGCCGGTAGACGGCGTAACCCTGGCGCTCGCCGGCATAGACGACGGGACGTGGTCGATCGAATGGTGGGACACGCTGGCGGGAAAGCGTCTCGCGGTGGCCGAGGCGACCGCTTCCGGCGACCTCCTGCGTCTGGCCCCGCCCGCGTTCCAGGTCGATATCGCCGCACGTCTCAAGAAACGAGAGAGCCCCCCCAACGGTCGAACCCGCTGAGGGGGAAAAGGGGACATTCTACTTTCTCAGTTAGCACGGACAACGAGAAGGACGAAAAAGCAGAATGTCCCCTCTTCCCTCCGCGACACAACGAGCCGTGTAACCGCTTGCCGGTCTCGAGGGCGAATGATCATTCGCCCCGACGCAGGTTGGCGATGTTCTTCTGGACGGCCTCCAGCCAGGTTTCGAGGACAAAGTCGCTCTTGCGAGATTCCCACTCGTCACGCGGCAGCACATCCAGCATCTCGGGGGTGTATCCCGGAACGTCCTGTCCCAGCGCCGGCGTGCCGCCTTCGCGCTCCTCGGTAGCGTAGGACCTGTCGAGGGAAACACCGGTCTGCTCGGCCCACGTACCGATCCGGGTCTCAGGCAGGGAACGAAGCGATTCCTCCGTCCAGTTGGGAAAGTCGATCTGCCGGTCCAGCCATTGGACCACCGGGCGCGTCAGAAAGTAAGGACGGTGGCTGGCGTCCTTCGGCGCGAAACCCGTCTCAAAGAGCCCCTTCGTGCTACCGTGAAGCCGTGCGACCCGCTCTCGGAGCGCCTGGAAGAACGGTGGACCGCTGTTGGGCATCGCGACGACAGTATCGCCCGGACCGTTGAAGATGAGCGTCGGGCCGCGTGCCGCGTGCAGAGCATAGAGCGCCGCCGGCCGGTCGCCGAGAAAGGCCAGCGACTTGTACGGCAATCCCTGGCACATGGGCTTTGAAGTGTCCCAATAGCCGTCCGGACCATCCAGGTTGCCGCCGCCGACCAGGACGCAGGCACGCAGCCGCGGCTCGACCGCGCCGGCCAGGGCCAGCACGAACGATCCCATCGAGTAGCCCCCCGCCGCAATCCGTCGCTCATCCACCTCGGCCCGCTGGCCCAGGTACGACACGGCCTGGCGCACATCGGTGATCATCAGCCCGGCCAGGTGACGAGCGAGCAGGGCATCGCCCTGGATCTTGTCGTGGGCGCGAGTGCCGGATCGGTGCAGGCTGTTTCGCTCGCCTTCCCCGACCTGGTCATATGTGAGAACTGCTGCCCCGCCGCGCGCGAAGAGAATTCCCGTATACCAGGCGTACCAGGAGTACTTGTCGCCGCCGTGGCCGTTGACGACGATGAACGCCGGAATCTTCCCGGCCGGCAGCGGGTCCGGCAGATACAGGATGGCCGGCACCGACAGGCCGAACTGGGTGCGGTACGTCAGGCCCTCGGCCCGCACGCCGGGCGCGGGCGCGAAGCGGCGATAGGTAGTGGCCTCCAGGGCCGGCGGCGGCTCCGGGACGAAGAAGTTCCCACAGATCTGCCTGCGCCACTGCTGCCTAACAGCTTCGGAGAGCCGGGTCTGAGCACCGGCGAACATGGCGCCGTCTGTCTGGGATGCTCCCGAGGTTGACAACGATTTCCCTTCGCCAAAGCACTCCTCGACCGATTCCTCACCCCGTACCCCGGAAAGATATAGAGGTGAGGTTCCCAGCTCCAGTTGCCGCATTCCCGCAGCACCGTTGGGTGCCTGCACCGCCTGGCCCAGCACGTCGGTGGCTTGCGCCTCGCGCAGTGCTCCAGCGAGCGCGAGCTTGCATGTGGGACCGTCGATCGCCCACGTCACCAGCTTCCAGTCGCGACCCTTGCGAAACAGATAAGCCTGGACGCCTGTGGTCGGATGCCGGCTGCCCGCGACCTGCCGGACCAGGGTATATTCCCCCAGTTGTTGGCTCATCGTCCGGAAGGCCTCGTACGGTTTGCGCTTGAGTCCATCCCTGGTCAGCAGCCCCATCGGACCATCGGGGCCATCCCAGAAGCTGAACCAGGTCATCACCTGCACGCCGGCAGCCTGGGCGCCGATGAAGGCCCGTACCAGGATGGCGGCCACTTCCTCCTCGGTGCCGCTGCCCAGTTCGAACGTGACGTTCTCGCGGACATCTTCGCGGACGGGACAACCGAATTCCGTGATCCAGAGTTCCGGCGTCCGGCCTAATTTCGCCTCGCCCTGCTGCCGCAGCCGCCGCACCATCGAACGGAAAGAATGATCCTCATCGGCCAGCGTGAAGGGAACCTCCCAGGCGGCGCCGCGTCCCTCCTTGGTGAGTTCCGGCTTCATCACGGTCCGGCTCAGGTACGGATGGAACGCGAATCCATCCAGCTCACGCGGCAGACCGGCTTCCAACAGGCGGTAATGAATGATGGTGCAGTCCTCGTCGCTCAAGACCTTGATCGTCGGGTCGAAGGCCTTCACCTGTTGCACCGCCTCGGTCACCATCTTGACGTAGTGGTCGAGCCAAGGGCACGGTGGACCGCCATGCCAGGGACCGCCCAGTTGCCGGCGCAGGACGAAGTTGTGCGGCTCGTTCCAGACCTCGAGTACGAACCGAACTCCGGATTCCCGCAGCAGGCGGGCCGTGGCGGCGGCATAACGACC
>JALORE010000066.1 GCA_025459125.1 Planctomycetota bacterium
GCTTGACGACGACGGCTCACACTTCCGTGCTTCGCCCCCATCCATGCGCCCAAGGGCGGTTCAGGTGGGGTGGGCGTACGCTCGTGACCGGCCGAGGGTCCCGCCTCCTGACCACGCGGCGGCAACTCCGACCTTCTCCGGAGGCGGTTCATCGGCCGAACCCATTCGTGAAGACGGCCGATAGGCGGATTCCTTCGGAAGAAGTTGGATAGCAGGCTGGTGGAAGGCTGCGCCTTCTTGATTCTGGCCTCGGCCGCTGGTGCCCGGTCTCCTCTGGTTCCGGGCACGTGTGGTCTTCCTGACCTCCAGTACGCGTCGCCCGTGCGATGCCGCGAGCCCCTCAGGCGTGGAACCAACCCACCCCGGTCGGCCCCTGAACCGCCTCTTCTCTTGCTTCTGCCGAGAGGTACCCAGTGTCCGTGGGGACCACCGACCGATGACCCCGCCGCACCTTCTTCTCCCGATATGTTGGCTACAATCTCCCGATTTCGTAGCTCTGGCGGTACATATCCGCCGATAGCAGGCCCTCGACTGCGGCGGCCGTGCCCGGGGCGCGAACGCTCGCAGTGGACCGGACGAGGCGGTTCTTTACGCAGGGAAAAGCGTTGCATCGAAACCCGGAAGTGGGCTTAATAGTAGAGTATGTGAATGGATAAAGGGCATGATGGGCCGATGCGGGCACGGGTTGCCGGCGAAAAGTGCGTTGCAGATACCAGGAGGATCACCATGAGACAGGCGGCGCGAGCGCGAGTGATCGTAGGGGCGAGTTTGCTGATGATGTTGGCGGGCTGCTCGGAGGTGGGGATCACGGGACGCAAGCAGTTGAACTTCGTCCCTTCCTCCCTGGTCACCTCCATGAGCGTTCAGCAGTACAGCCAGCTCATCTCCCAGAGCAAGCTGAGCACGGACACGAAGGCCAACGCCATGGTCAAACGCGCCGGCACGAAGATCGTGCAGGCCGTCGAGGAGTATTCGAAGCAGCATGCTGAGAAAGACCCCTTCGCCGGCTACCAGTGGGAATTCAACCTGATCGAGGACCCGCAGCTCAACGCCTTTGCCATGCCGGGCGGCAAGGTGGCGGTCTACACGGGGATTCTGCCGGTTACCAAGACCGAGGCGGGACTGGCAGCCGTGATCGGCCACGAGATTGCGCACGTCTACGCCGAGCACGGCGGGGAACGGCTGAGCCAGGGACTGCTGGCCCAGGGTTTGGGTACGGCCCTGGACGTGGCCCTGCAAAAGCAGCCCGAGCAGACGCGGACCCTCCTCATGAGCGCGTACGGCCTGGGCACGCAGGTCGGGGTTTTGCTGCCGTTCAGCCGGGTACAGGAGACCGAGGCGGACCGCCTGGGTACGATCTTCATGGCGATGGCGGGCTATGATCCGCAAGAGGCGGTGGGCCTTTGGGAGCGGATGGCAGCGGCCAGCAAGGGCCAGAGCCGGCCGCCCGAGTTCCTGAGCACCCACCCGGCGGAAACGACCCGCATCCAGAAGCTGCAGCAGGAGATTGTCCCGGAAGCGAAGGAATACTACCGCCCGGCGGCTGCGGCAACCACGTCGCGGAGCAAGCCCCCGGCAGGCGGACAGACCACCGTGCCGCCCGCGATCAAGTAGGACCTGCAGCAAAGAGCGAGCGGAGAGCCGAGCGGCCGGCCAAGGCACCGGTGGACCAGCACATCTGCAGGTTATAGCCGCCGCAGGGGCCGTCCAGATCGATGACTTCGCCGGCGAAGAAGAGCCCGGGCCGGAGCTTCGATTCCATGGTCCGGGGATCGATCTCGGCCCGGCTGACGCCGCCGTGGGTGACCGTGGCTTTGGCGATCGGTTCCGTGCCCGTCACGTATAAGGGCAACTCCTTGATCACATGGACAAGGTGCCGGCGTTTCCCGGCAGGGAGTTGTCCGGCCTGGACACGGTCGTCACATTGGGCCAGCCGGCAGAGAATGCGGGAGAGCTGTCGCGGCACGAACTCGGACAGGATGTTGGCGATTGTCCTTCTCGGTGCGGCCTGGAATTCTTCCTGGAAGCGCTGATCGAGCTGCCGTTCGCCGATGGCCGGCAGCACGTCGATGGCCACCTCGACCCCGGCTCCCACCTGGGCCCATTCCTCGGCCAGCAGGCGGCTCAGGTCCATCGCCGTGGGACCGCCGATCCCGTTCTGGGTGAAGAGCATGGGACCGGTCGTGACGTATCTATGTCCACCGATCGTCGCCCCAATTCTCACCTCCGCCAGCGAGACGCCCGCCAATTCCCGTGGCCAGGTTTCCCGTGTGACCAGGGGCACCAGCGCCGGCTGCGGAGGCACGAGGGTGTGGCCGAGTTGCGCGGCGAAGCGGAAACCATCGCCTCGGGAACCCGTCTGCGGCCACGACAGGCCGCCGGTGGCGAGAATTACGCGTGCCGCTATTATGGGACCATCCTCGATGTCGATCCGAAAGCCCTCGGCGGCGGTCGCGATCCCCTTCACCTGGGCGCGGTACTGGAACTGGACGCCGCGTTCCCGTGCCTCGGCCACGAGACCGTTGCAGATATCCGCGGCCCGGTTGCTGGCGGGGAAGACACAGCCGTCCGGCTCCACCGCGCTGCCCACGCCGCGGGTGCGAAAGAACTCGCGCACCTCGTGGGGCGACAAGTCATACAAGGCATGGCGCACGAATGGGCCGGCCTTGCCGAACGCCTGGGCGATCTCTTCCGGAGTGCCGGTATGAGTGAAGTTGCAGCGGCCGCCGCCGGTCAGCAGCAACTTGCGTCCCGGGCCGGCATTGGCTTCGAGCACCCGTGTCGGTGCGGGACGGGAGGCCGCGTGCAGCGCGGCCATCAGACCCGCCGGCCCGGCGCCGATGATGGAAATCGTTGTCATTTATGATTTACGATCTATGATTCTTGGTTCGTGATTCGTGCTGTGGAGCGATACCGAATCGTAAATCAAAAATTGTAGATCGTAAATCGTAAATCGTAAATCATACATGAGAGGTCATTGCATTTCGGCCAGGCCCTGGACGCGTGGGTCGTCCGCTTTGAGCCGCAGGCTCACCCACCGGCCGGTGTCCGTGGCGAAGTACTCCATGAGGCCGACGAGCAGGTAGTTGGCCGCCACGCGCAGCTCGGGGTCGTCCATGCCGACGACCGCCTCGCCGATCCAGACCGGACGCGATCTCGGTTGGGCACTCGGATCCGGGCCCGACAGCCTCATCTCCAGCCAGTGCGTGTAGACCGTGCTGAGGTAGGGTACGTAGGCGGTATAGCCGTAACCCAGGCCGCGGAACCGGCCGCCGTAGAGCCCGTGGTACCCGCCGTAGGGCCGCGAGACCGGCATGTAATCCATGACCCGGGTCGTGTCGATCCCGGCACGGAGCGTCAGCAGTGCCCCGGCGCCCTCGGCCTTCTCGGCGACCGCGTAGCCATTGCCTTCCAGCAACGTCCGGACCTTCGCGGCCAGGATGTCGGCGAGGATCGGGTTGCGCGAATTGGGATCGGCCCAGACGTAGATGGAGGCCGTCCGGCTCCGCGGCTCTTTGATCTCCGAGAACGTATTCACGTGGACGGTATACGCCGGCGTACAGCCCGCTCCGAGCCCGGCCACCAGGAGCAGTACTGATGCCAATCTGGTCATGTCACGGTCCTTTCCATGAGAAAGAGACAATGCGGTTTTCACTTCCTCATTCTCGCCGCCGCCGCGCGGGAAATCAACCGGCAGGATACCCGGAAAAGTCCTTAGGCAAAAGACGCACAGGGGTTACGTTCTCTGCCGCTCCAGCAAGGGTCACGCGGGCGGCGTACCCCGCCGCAAGGGAAAGTAGCGAGCCTGGCCCGTCTGGGTAACGCCCCGGCAAAGGAAGTACGTCGTGCCTTTTCGATTCGTATGAGTAACAGCCATCTTCGATGACCCAACCATAAAGGGCTACTCCTCCGGTCCAACACTGGGTTCGCCCTGACGATTCACGATACGCTCGATATATGCTCTTGTTTTTGCATAGGTCTTGAGAATGTGCTCGCGGTACACCTCGAATCGATCAGAGAAGACGGCATCCTCTTCGGGGAGCTGCTCAAGGCCAATGCTTCTTGGAGATACGTAGGAAATCGAACCTTTGTAATAGGAACATCTTATGAGGTCGATGAACAGGTCTCGCGCAAAGCCGTGTGTCTGGGACTGTCGGTCTGCGAAGGCCAGGAAGACCGTACCGTTGTTAACCTTGTAGAAGTCCTCTCATCTATGGTGAGATGTGTATTCGTAATTCTGTATCCGATGAGCTCATTGAGCCTTCTGTTAGGGCCAATCGGTTCCAGTCTCACGCCGTGCGCAGAAAGCGTCTTGACCTGGACCGCAAAGAGAATTCCTGTCGGTCTGTCGCCGTACACCCACTCGCAGATGTAGTCGATGCCAACATCCTTCGGTCCTACAATATGATGAGGGATGCAGTAATCGGATACGAGGGTTTCGAAGAAGGCCTCGCCTTTTATCCCCGCCTTGGCTTGTGCGGTGTACTTCTTGTGGTCACACTCATTCATGGAGAGTCCTGTCTGTCAGGTTTTCTCCACGATTCTGCATTTGGCACGGACGAATTCAGGGTCCAGATCAACTCCACAGTCCGATTCTACCGTGTCAAACGCAATGCGCACTCGCTTGAATTGTTCGAAGTCTTTGATCTTCCTGAACACGCCGAAGTCCAGGTACGGCCTCATGTCCAGAATGCCCTCGGCGCCATCCTCAAAAGCCACGGCGAGAGAGAAGTCGTCGTTCGGATGAACACTCACGATCGCTTGGTACCTCAGACCACCACTTCGAAATCCGCCAGGTCACGCGCATAGTCCAGGCAGGCAGCGATTTGCTGGGGATTGAGATCGGGAAATTCCGCCATGATCTGCCTCGCGTCATGTCCGGCGGCGAGGTACCCGAGAATCAGGCTCACCGGAATCCTCGTGCCCTTGATGCGCGGTTTGCCCCGCAGGATCTGCGGGTTGCTTTCGATGTGCTTTCTCCAAGCTGCGCTCATGCCGGTCCTCATCCCTGGAGCAGGGATTCCAGGGCTTCCGGGGTGAGGCCGCGCGCTTGCGCTGTGCGGCTGATTTCGCTCATGACCTCTTCCAGGGGTCGTGGGGCCCGCGCCACCTCCGTGAGCTTCAGGCTCAGCAGCAGTTCGAGCTTTCGCCGCTGTTCCGCCGTCGCCGCATTGTAGACGCGGGCGGCTTCAGGACTGACACGGATCGTAAGGGTCTCTGTTTCCATGATCCTCACCTTGGACCACATTTCTATACCAGCATGACCTGCTCAGACGATACCCGCAAGCCTGACGCCTGGCAAGCCGGGATCCCGGTCAAACCGGCTCTCCCGGGGCACCGCATCTCCAGCGTGAGGGGCTCACCGAGGGGACCCCAGCCGGGGGCGGCTGGGCTACAGGATCGGGAAAGTCGTTGCTGTCGTCTGCCTGGTGGGATACCCTGAATAGGAGCCAGGGCCGGCGGGCAGGCCAAGAAGGCTGATCTTGGCCATGGACCTGGAGACGTGGTGATTCTTGGGAAAGGTGGTACATGAGGGCATCAGGGGAGCACGCGCGAGTCAACCGGGCGACCGTTTCCCGCCGGGCTTTGCTGGGCACGGGGGTGGCGGCAGGCGCGTTTACGATGGTGCCGCGGCACGTGTTGGGTGGGGCGGGGCAGACGCCGCCCAGCGAGAAGCTCAATATCGCCGGCGTGGGCATCGGCGGGCAGGGGGGCAGCGACCTCCGCGAGGTCAGCAGCGAGAATATCGTCGCACTGTGCGACGTGGATTGGGTCTACGCGGGCAAAACGTTCAAGCAGTACCACAAGGCCAAGCCGTACCGCGACTTTCGCGTCATGTTCGAGAAACAAAAGAACATCGACGCGGTGGTTGTGGGGACGCCCGATCACATTCATGCCATCGTCAGCATGGCGGCGATCAAGCTGGGCAAGCACGTCTATTGCGAGAAACCGCTGACCCGGACGGTCTACGAGGCGCGGGCCTTGGCGAAGGCCGCGCGCGCGGCCAAGGTCGCGACGCAGATGGGCAACCAGGGCATGGCCTTCGAGGGCAACCGGCTGATCAATGAGTGGCTTTGGGATGGCGCGATCGGTGCCGTGCGGGACGTCCACGCGTGGTCCGACCGGCCCACCCACAGCGGCAAGCCGCCGCTGTACTGGGCCCAGGGCATCGAGCGGCCCAAGGACACGCCGGTGATTCCGGAGACGCTGGACTGGGACTTGTGGCTGGGCCCGGCGCCGCATCGGCCGTACCATCCGGCGTACGCGCCGTTCCGCTGGCGCGGCTGGTGGGATTTCGGCTCCGGCGGGCTCGGCGACATGGGCATTCACAACCTGGCCCCGGTTTGGTCCGCATTGAAGTTGGGAGCCCCGCTCAGCGTGGAGGCCAGCTCGACGCTGTGCAACAACGAGACCCTGCCGCTGGCCTCGACGGTCCACTACGAGTTCGCCGCCCGAGACGATATGCCGGCGGTCCGGTTGCACTGGTATGACGGCGGCATCGCGCCGGCCCGGCCGCCCGAGCTGGAGCCGGATCGGGAACTGTCGCGCGAAGATGGACTGCTCTTCGTCGGCGACAAGGGCACGCTGTACGTCGAAGGCTGGGGCGGCAACAGCCCGCGCCTCATCCCGGAGGCGAAGATGCAGGCGTATCAGCGCCCGCCCAAAACGCTGCCGCGCTCCATCGGCCATCACCAGGAATGGCTCCAGGCCTGCAAAGAGGGTACGCCCACCCGGTCGAACTTCTCCGATTTCGCCGGCCCGCTGACGGAGGCGGTGCTGCTGGGCACAGTCTGCGTGCGCCTGGGCGGCCAGCGGCTGGTCTGGGACAGCGAGAATCTCAAGGTGACCAATCTGCCCCAGGCGAATCGGTATCTGCACTACGAATATCGCCAGGGCTGGACGCTGTAGGGTGGGCTGTGCCCATCATTTGCCCCACGAATTTGAGTGTTGGTGGGCACGGCCCACCCGACAATCGGAGGTCTGTAGGACATGCCAAACCAGGGACGCGTCAAGGTCGGGATTATCGGGTCGCGGTTTGAAGGGGAGATTCACGCCGAGTCGTTTCGCCTGATGCCGGAGGAAGCCCAGGTTGTCGCCATCGCCTCACCGACACCGGGCAATGCCGAGAAGCTCGCGAAAAGGTACAACATCCCGCGGGTCTTCACCGACTACCGCAAGATGCTGGCCGAGAAGGACATCGAGATGGTGACGATCGCGGCCCCGAACTCGCTCCACGCCCAGATGACGATCGACATTGCCCAGGCCGGCAAGCACGTGGTCTGCGAGAAGCCGCTGTGCATGACCCTGGAAGAGGCCGACCGCATGATCGACGTCTGCCGCCGGCAGGGCGTTCTGCTGTTGTACGCGGAGGAGCTGTTCTTCACGCCCAAGTACGTCAAGGCCAAGGAAATGGCCGACCAGGGCGCGGTCGGCAAAGTCTATCTGGTCAAGCAGAGCGAGAAGCACTTCGGTCCGCACGCCGACTGGTTCTGGGATGTCCAGAAATCCGGCGGCGGGGTGTTCATGGACATGGGCTGTCACGGTATCGCTTTCTGCTACTGGTTCCTCGGCCGGCCGGCGATCAAGACCGTCTACTGCCAGATGGGCACCCACGTCCACGGCGGCCGGACCAAGGGCGAGGACAACTCGATCTGCATTATTGAGTTCGCCGACGGTGCGGTCGGCGTGATCGAGGATAGCTGGGCCCGCCGCGGCGGCATGGACGACTGCATCGAGGTCTACGGCGAAGGCGGCGTCACGTACGCCGACCTGCACATGGGCAACGCCCTGCCCACCTACAGTGAACACGGCTACGGCTACGCCGTGGAGAAGGCGCCCACGACCCAAGGCTGGACCTACCCGGTCTTCGAGGAACTCTGGAACTACGGCTTCCCGCAGGAGATGCGTCACTTTGCCCGCTGCGTGCGCGGCAAGGAGCAGCCCCAGGCCACCGGTGCGGACGGCCGCCTCGTGCAGGAGGTGCTCTGCGCCGGCTACCAGTCCGCCGGCACCGGCCGCAAGACGCAACTGCCTTTCCGCCCGAAGAACGTCGCGCGTCCCATTGACTTGTGGTTTGAACCCAGATAGGTCTTATTCGTCCGATCGGTCCCATAGGTCCTATTCTGCCTGAGGGGAATTGAGCATGGCCAGGATAGCACGCTTGCAGGCCTTGACGGTGCCCGAGATCGAAGCGATCAAGGACGCCAGCCTCGCGATCCTGCGAAACACCGGCATCCTGGTGCATCACGAGGAAATGCTGCGCCTGCTCGGTGAGGCCGGCGCGCAGGTGGATACCCAGCACAGAATCGCCCGCTTGCCCGAGAGGCTCGTAATGGACTCGGTCGGCCGGGCGGGGAAGCAATATGTCCTGTATGGCCGCGACAGGACGCGGACCGCTCGCTTCGGTTCCGGCGACTTGGTGCTGATGTCCAGTCCGGGGCAATATGCCTGGATCGACTTGGACACCGGCCGGCGCCGCCCCGCGACCATGGAGGATACCCGGGACGCGATCCGCCTGGGCGATGCCCTCGAAAACATCACGATCGTCGGCGCCATGGCCCAGCCGGAGTCGCTCTCGGAGAAATACCGGGACGTGGTGCTGACCGGGGAGCTGGTGAAACGCACCGGCAAGCCGACGCGCTGCTGGGTTCGCAACGGCGCCACCGCCCGCTATCTTCTCGAAATCCACCGCACCGTTGCCGGCGGGGCAGAGGCCCTCCGCGCGCACCCCATGGTCGAGGCCTTTCTGGAGCCGATCAGCCCGTTGCAGTTGCCGAAGGACGGCCTCGACATCGTCCGGGAATTCGCCCAGGCGGGCCAGCCGGTGAGCATTGGCCCGATGGCAATGACCGCCGGCACGGCCCCCGGCACTCTGGCGGGGACGCTGGCCCAGGAGAACGGGGAGATCCTGGCGGGCATCGTGATCACGCAACTGCTCGCCCCGGGCACACCGATCACCTACGGCGGCATCCCGCACATCATGGACCCGCGCACCGGCATCTGCTCCTTCGGCTCTCCGGAACAGGGGCTCATGGCGGCGGCGATGGTGCAGATCGCCCGCTCGTACGGCTTCCCCGTCTACATCAACGTGGGCCTGACGGATGCGAAACTGCCCGATGCCCAAGCCGGCATGGAGAAAGCCGCCACGCTACTGTTGGGCGTCCTGGCCGGCGCGGACACCTTCGGCCATTGCGGCATCTGCGGCACGGATCACGCGGGCAGCCTCCTGTGGCTGGCGTTCGATGACGAGCTGATGAGCTACATCCAGCGCCTCGCGCGCGGTTTCGCCGTCGATAGCGAGCACCTGGCCACCGCGGTCGTTCATTCCGTAGGTCCCGCCGGCAACTTCCTGGCGGAGGAGCATACGGTCCGCCATTTTCGCGAAGACCTGTGGTTGCCGAGCCCGGTCTGGACGCGGCAGCCCTATGATCCCTGGCAAATTGAAGGCGCTACCTCCTGCGCCGACCGGCTGCGGGGACGCGTGAGGGACATCCTGGCCAGCCATGCGGCCCAGCCACTGGACGAGGCCCTGTCCCGCGAGATCGACCGTATCGTTGCCTCGGCAACGCGCGCTCTGCGGTAAGGTCCGGTCACCGGCGGATCGTCTCCGTGGTCTCCTTCGCGGCGCAACGCACTTTGCGGGGGCCATGATGGAATCTCGCGCGATTCGGACAGGGGCTTGGAAGATGCGAGGAATTGGTGTACCCTGTGTCACCGTGCCGTGATTCTCAAAGGCAGGCAGCATCGATGAGGTGGTCGTCTGGAGTCGCAAGCTGTAGCGTAGTCCCGCACCGGGGAGCGTCCCCAACGAGGCCAACTTATGAATATAAGAATATTGTCTACCCTCTGCGTTCTCGTTGTCGTCCCGGCGGTGGATGCAGCAGGGGGCGCCCGGTCGAACGGGTCCAAGGCCTTTCCGGAGGCGGTGGGCTGGGCCGCCTATACGCCGGGTGGTCGCGGTGGACGCATCCTCCGCGTCACGAATCTTCAAGCGGACGGCCCGGGCTCGTTGGCCGAGGCCATCCGGACCCCGGGGCCGCGGATCGTCGTCTTTGAGGTCGGGGGCGTGATCGATCTGGGCGGCCGGTCGATCCGCATCGCCGAGCCCTTCCTGACGATCGCCGGCCAGACGGCCCCGAGTCCGGGCATCACCCTCATCCGCGGCGGGATCGGCATCCAGACGCATGACGTGATTGTCCGGCATCTGCGCATCCGTTCGGGCGAGGCCGGGCGCGCCAAGCAGAGCGGCTGGGAAGTCGATGCGCTCGCCACGACCAGTGCCTATAACGTCATCGTCGATCACTGCTCCTGCACCTGGGCGACCGACGAGAACCTCAGCGCCTCGGGCCCGCGCTTCGAGGGTGCGGATGTCGAGCAGTGGCGCCAGGGAACGTCGCGCACGATCACGTTCAGCAGCTGCATCATCGCCGAAGGGCTGAGCCGGTCCACGCATGGCAAAGGCGAGCACTCGAAGGGCACCCTGATCCACGACAACTGCACCGAGATTGCCCTCGTCGGCAACCTCTACGCGCACAACCGGGAGCGCAACCCGCTGTTCAAGGGCGGCGCCCGCGGCGTGGTCGTGAACAACTACATTTATGATCCCGGCATTCGGGCTGTGCACTACGCGCTCGTGCCCAGCGAATGGGGCGAGCATCCCTACGCGATCGGGCAGATGGTCATCGTGGGCAACGTTCTGGAGCCGGGCCCCTCGACCGCGGGAACGATAGCCCTGTTTCGCCATCATCGCGGCGGCCCGAGCGAGGTGTTCCTGTCCGACAATCTCATCCTCAATGCCCTTGGCGTAGTCCCTCTCGTGGAGATCGACAGCCGGGCGGCGCCGGGGGAGTGCCGCGTGGTGCGGAAGCAGCCGTTCTGGCCCCCCGAGCTGACGGCGCTACCGGCCGCGAAGGTCAAGAATCACGTCCTGGCCAACGCCGGCGCGCGGCCGTGGGATCGGGACGAGGTGGATCGCCGGATCGTCGCCGCGGCCGCCAGCGGCCAGGGACGGATCATCGACAGCGAACAGGAGGTCGGCGGATATCCCCAGGTCGAGCCGACATACGCCCCGTTCGATCCGAAGCAATGGAACCTGGACGATATGACCGAACGGCAGCCCCGTACCGCGCGCAGGGCTGCGCCCCGTTTGGATTGACGATCCGTCGTTGGCGGTTTACGATTCCCCTGGCCCTGGTGGGCCGGTCTTCGACTTTCTTCGTAGATTCGATCCGGGAGTGCCATGAGATTCCTGAGTCTTGTCGGTTGGACTATACTGGTCGTGGCGGTGGGCGGATGGGCTTGTCGCGAGACCGCCGAGCCACAGGCGCAGGCCTGCCAGCCGAAGCCTGAAGTAATCCTGAAGCTGGGTCATGGGCTGGATACCACCCACCCGGTCCACAAGGCCATGGTCTTCATGGCCGACAAGGTCCGGGAAAAATCGGGCGGGCGAATGCAGGTCGAGATCTTCCCCAGCGAGCAGCTCGGCAACGAGAAGGAGTGCATCGAGGCCCTGCAATTGGGCTATCTGGCCATGACCAAGACCTCCAGCGCCCCGATGGAGGGGTTCGTGTCCCAGATGCAGGTCTTCGGGATTCCCTACCTGTTCCGGGACGCGGAGCACTTCTGGAAGGTCTGCAATGGTCCGATCGGCAAGAAGCTCCTGCTGGCCGGCGAATCCAAGCGGCTGCGGGGCCTGTGCTACTACGATGCCGGGGCCCGGAGCTTCTACGCGGCACGGGCCATCAACCAGCCCTCCGACCTGGCGGGCATGAAGATCCGTGTGCAAAGCAGCATCATGTCCATGAAAATGGTCCAGGCCATGGGCGGCGCTCCGACTCCCATCCCCTGGGGCGAGCTCTACACCGCTCTCGACCAGGGCGTCGTCGATGGCGCGGAGAACAACGCCCCCTCGTTCCGCACGTCGCGGCATTACGAGGTCTGCCAGTACTACAGCCTCGATGAGCACACGCGGTTGCCCGATATCCTCATCATCAGCACCCGGGTTTGGAGCCGCCTTTCGCCCGAGCAGCAGCGCTTCCTCCAGGAGGCGGTCGACGAGTCGGTCGAATACCAGCGGCAGCTCTGGACCGAAGCGGAAGAAGCGGACCTCAAGACCGTGCAGGAGGGGGGCGCCAAGATCGTTCGGCCGGACCTGGCCCCGTTCCGCACGTCGGTACGGAGCGTCTGGCAGGAGTTCGAAGGCACCGAGATCGGCACGCTCATTCAGCAGATTCAGGAGGTGCAATGACAACCCTCCAAACGGTGAAGAAGGTTCTGGATCGCTCCCTGGAAGTGCTCGTGATGGTCGTGGTGGCAGTTCTGGTCCTGGATGTCCTGTGGCAGGTCTTCACCCGCCTGATTCTGAAGGACCCCAGCACGGTGACGGAGGAGCTGGCGACGTTCATGGTGATCTGGGTGGCCCTGCTCGGGGCCGCCGTGGCACTGGGACGCGGGGCCCATCTGGGGATCGACTACTTCGTCGGCAAGCTGCCGGACCGGGCCAGGACCTTCACGGAGGTGATCGTTTTCTTCTCCGTCGCGGCGTTTTCGTTCCTGGTCATGGTGGTCGGCGGCATCGACCTGGTGGCGAGCACCCTGGCGGCCGGGCAGGTGTCGCCGGCCCTGCACGTCAAGATGGGCTGCGTGTATCTGGCCGTGCCGATCAGCGGTTTCTTCCTGACGCTCTATGCCGTCCTCGGCCTGGTGGAGAGGGTTGCCCGGCTGCGGCGCGGACCCGGTGAGCCCGAGGCAGAATCAGGCGCTGGGAGGGATATCGCATGAACCTGCCGATCCTGGTCTTGGTGATCAGTTTCCTGATCCTGATGCTGCTTAACGTGCCGGTGGCGTTCTGCATGGGTATTGCCGCGGTCCTGGGTTTCCTGGCGATGGGCAGTCCCGCCTTAAGCGCCGTCGCGCACAACATGGCCATCGGCATCGACAGCTTTGCCCTGCTGGCCATACCGTTCTTCATTCTTTCCGGACTGCTCATGGGCTACGGCGGCATTGCCCGTCGGCTGATGGATTTTGCCAACGTCCTGGCCGGGCGTTATCGCGGCGGTCTGGCCTACGTCAACGTCGTCACCTGCATGCTGTTCGGCGCGATTTCGGGCTCCGCGACCGCCGCGGTGTCCTCCATCGGCGGCTTCATGATCCCTCTGATGAACAAGATGGGTTATCACCGGGACTTCAACGCGTCGGTGACGATCACCGCCGCCACGACCGGGCTACTCATCCCGCCCAGTAACATCATGATCGTCTATTCCCTCGCCACCGGCGGCACCGTCTCCATCGCCGCGATCTTCATGGCAGGCTATCTGCCGGGCATCCTCGTCGGCGTGGGTCTGCTGGTCGTCAGCGCCGTCATCTCAATCCGAAACAACTATGGCAAGGGCGAGACGTTCACCCTGGGCGAGAGCGTGGTCCGGTTCCTGCGGGCCATCCCGGCCATGTTCCTGATCTTCCTCGTCATCGGCGGCATCCTGCTGGGCTGGTTCACCCCCACGGAAGCTTCGGCGGTCGCGGTGCTCTACTCGTTCATCCTGGCGGTTGTCGTGTACCGGGAGATCAAGCTGCGGGATCTACCCAACCTCCTGCTCCAGGCCGGCGTCACGACCTCGGTGGTGTTCCTGCTCATCGCGACGAGCATGGCCATGTCCTGGGTCCTGGCCTCGGAGCGCGTTCCCCAGGACATCAGTGCGGCCCTCGTGAGCTGGACGAGCAGCAAGGTGGCTCTGCTGCTGCTGATCAATGCCATGCTGCTGGCCGTCGGGTGCTTCATGGACATGACGCCGGCGGTGCTGATCTTCACGCCGATCTTTTTGCCGGTCGTGCAGAACCTGGGTGTGCATCCGCTGCACTTCGGGATCATCATGATCATGAATCTGTGCATCGGTTTGTGTACGCCGCCGGTGGGCACGTGCCTGTTCCTCGGCTGCGGTATCGCCGGGACGACCGTGACCAAGGTCATCCGGCCCATCCTGCCGTTCTTTGTGGCGATGATCGTGACGCTCCTGTTGTGCACGTTCATCCCCGAGATCTCGATGTGGCTGCCCATCAAGCTCGGTTTCGTAAAATAGCGTCGGGCAAGGTGCCCCCGACGCTGTCGGTCAATCGATGGGGCTGACCAATACGGCCCAGGTGCACAGTCGCCTCAGGCCGGGTTCCTCGGCTTTTCGCAGAACACGATCTGGGTATTGCCTCCCATGAGCACGTTCCACTGGTTCGAATCGCGCAGCCAGAACTTGGCCTCGCCTTTCGCGCCCCGCAGGACCGTCAGGGCCTGGATCACGCCGTAGAGGGGAAGCAGGAGCATCTGTTTGGGTTTCGGCTTGTCGTACGTCACCCTGGTGACCCGGAAGCCCGCGAACTCCAGGGCCATCCTCAGCATCGCATAGGATGGCCGGTTGATATGGAAGGTACCCGTGCCCCCCGCGCTGGCCCGCAACTGTTCGCCGGTCGTCACCGGCTCCATCACGCCGTGCAGCAGGTAATGGAAGCGCGATTCCAGGTTCGAGAAATTCGGCAGGGTGACGATGAACGTGCCGCCTGCCTTGAGCACCCGGTAGAACTCGCGAAAGGTGTGGTACAGGTTCTCCGCATGCTCCGGACCGTCCACACAGAAGGCATGGTCGAACGAGCTGTTCTCAAAAGGGAACTCCTTGTTCAGGTCTCCGGGCTGGATGCCGATCCCCGAGTCCGGATAGACCCCGGCGTTGATATCGCAGGCGATGACCTCGTTTCCCCGCTGCTTCAGCCAGTGGGTCAGTCTCCCATGCCCCGAGGGGAAATCCAGGACCCTCCCCGGCGGCAGGTCGCTCGTCAGCGTCAGCAATGCCCGATGAATCGCATCCCGTGAAATGGCCTTGGGCTCCATGCGCGTCTCCAGAAACCGATCCTCGCACCGCCCGACCTGGCCGGCCGAATTCCGCGGGGCAGGATCCACACGTGCAAGGCTCCGTCTGCCGGCTCGGACAGGCGCTTCCTTGCCGCCTGATTGCGTCGAGAGTCTACTGTGCCGGGCCGGTGTTCGCAAGACATCTGGGAATTGCGGCAGGGCGCGCGCTCAACCAGCCAGTGAGGTGAGCCGAGGAAGATGGTGTACCGCACGCATCCCGCCACCGCCGGGGCGCTACAGCCACCGTATTCCCGAGGAAGAGATGGATCTCACCCGGGGGTCTCGCTCGTACAGGGTGCGATTGATGCGCTGGATGCGCCAGGACCAGTTGCCGCTCCAGCCGCCGGCCTGGGCCTGCCGGCACAATTCGAGCGCCTGTTGGTAAGCGCCTTCCTGCTCCAGCAGGGCGCTCGCCAACTGGTAACCCAAGTGGATCGGAAGGGGCTCGTCGGGACGCATCTGTCGCAGCACCCTGGCGGCCTCCGGCGCCAGGCGGATCTGCCTGTGGCAGGCGGCGACGATCTGGTTGACGGCGTCCGGGAACTGGTCCCGCCAGCGGCTCTGCAGACGGATCATCTGGTGATACACGAAATGCAGCCCGAAGATGTCGCCTTCCGCCAGGGCCCGTTCCTCGGCCTTGGCGAGAACCCGCCAGGCCAGGTTCCGATCCCGGGCCTGCTCCTGGAGTCGATCGGCCAGCACGGTGAGCAGTCCCGCGGCGGTCTGGAAGGCCACCAAGCCCCGGTTGCGCGTCAGTGGCTTGGCGCCGGCGGGTAAGGGGGGCACGCAGAAGGCCGCTTCCATGTACTCCCGCTCGGCGGCGGAGAACGAAGACGTCCACCATCCCATCAGACCGAAGTACCCGAGTTCGCCCGTAGTCTGGCGGTGTCGGCCCAAGATGATGTCGAGAATACGCATGCCGACTTCGGCCCCCGTCCCGTCATGTCCAAGTAAAGCGTAACAACTCCTATCCGCAGGACCAAATCCTGTCTACGCCGCCCCACATTGCCGGCCCGGCCTCCGCACTGCCGAGGCGGCCGGCTCCCGGGATTCATCGGGACTGGGGCCCGAGTCGCGCTCCGCCGCGGGATGACGACAGCTTGCCTGCCTCATGCGCTGTCCCTACAATAAGACGCGAAAGGAGAGTGGCTATGAAGAAACTCGACATCCGATGGCCTCTGGCGTGGGCGGTTCTGGGCTTGGTGGCGGTCCACACGCCGGCACAGACCTCCGGCCCCGCCAACCCAATTCAGATTGAAAATGACAAACCCGGGACGACCGACTGGCTCCTGACCAAGATCAAGAAGGGGTCAAAACCGCCGCTCTATGCGCCGGAGGATGAACCCTACGACAAGGGGTGGCGCCGGCGCAAGGAAGTGGAGGGATACTGTTCCCACACGAGTATCCGGGCGGGCGAGACCCTCGACGTCTACGTCAGCACGGAACCGGCCGATCAATACCAGGCCGAGATCTACCGGATGGGCTACTACGGTGGCAGCGGCGCACGTTTGGTACAGACGGTAGGGCCTCTGCAGGGAGCGGCTCAACCCACGCCTCAGGACGGTCCTCGCCATCGGATCGAATGCCGATGGAGCAAGGGCTTCAGCCTGCAGATCCCCAAGAACTGGGTCAGCGGCGTCTACCTGGGCAAGCTGAGCACCCTCAAGACGCAGGGCGAGTGCTACGTGATCTTCATCGTCCGGGATGACCGCCGGGCCGACGTGATGTTTCAGTGCTCCGATCTCACGTGGCTCAGCTACAACCGCTGGCCCAACTGGCGGTCGCTGTACGATAACGGGCCGGACCCCTGGGGCTCGTCGAACCGCCGGCCCGCGTACGATGTCGGTTTCGACCGGCCGTATGCGATCTACTGGAACGGCTTTCCCGCCGGGTTCGAGCCGTTGACCAACGGCTCCGGGGAATTCCTGATGCTCGAACTGCCGCTGGCCTTCTGGCTGGAGAAAGAGGGTTATGATGTCACGTACATCTCGAACGTCGACACGCATGCGGATGGGCCCGGGCTGCAGCGCGGCAGGGTGTTCGTCTCCGTCGGTCATGACGAGTACTGGACCCTGCAGATGTTCGAAAACGTAACGAAGGCGCGCGATGCGGGCGTCAGCCTGGCGTTCCTGTCGGGCAACAGCATCTCGGGCGAGGTCTCCCTGCTGCCGAGCACGGACGGTCGGCCCCATCGGGTGATCCGCCGGGTCGGCGGCTTCCCGGCCGAGCAGGATCTGATGGGTTCCACCTCCTACGGCACCGGTTCCGCGGACTGGTTCTGCACCGACCCGAATCACTGGGCCTTCGCCGGCACGGGCATGAAGAAGGGCGACCGCGTGGCCCAGCTCGTGGGCTGGGAGTACCATGGCCCGCCGCTGGCGGACCACGAGGACCTCGCCATCCTGGCCGGCGGTCCCGTCTATGGCTGGAACGGTGAAGCACGGAGCGGAACGTACGCCACGACAATTTACCGGGTCAAGAAGGGCAACTATGTCTTCAACGCCGGCACCTGCTGGTGGAACCTGGCCCTCGCGACCCCGCCGGGTTTCATGAACCCGCCCAAGCGGTACTTCTGGCAACCCGACCCGCGCATCCAGCGGATTACGCGCAACGTCCTCGACAAGATGATATCTGCGCCCGCCGTCGAGTAATCGGCAGAGATCGGGGCAGTCCCGAGCTCGCGGCTGACGATCGCGGAGGCAACGAACGAGCCGGGAGGGAGCCGTCTCCCAGGAAGAGGTGGAAGGACGGCTGGCCCCAAGGACTTCCGAGCAGTTGGCCGCCGATGGCAAGAAGCACGCCGTGGTGATCGTCACCGCGGGCCCGGTGGTGTTTGAGAAGTGCGCATTCAAGGATATGACGTTCCAGGTCAATCCTGCGGCGAACCTCAGGATCGTTGACTGCACCCTGGACGGTAAGCCGCTGACCCTGGAACAAATCCAGGATGTGAGACGGAAGACCTTGAAAACTACGTCAAGACGCTGAATGTCATGGCGCGGAGCGCAGCGACGAAGCGATCTCAACCCCAGGGATTGAGATTGCTTCGCTTCGCTCGTAATGACATGCCTGGTGTGCGAGTTTTGAGATAGTCTCTTATGGCGTGGCGGCTGCGGGATTTGGCTTGACGGAGGCTGGCTTCCCGTCCGGAAGGGGATGCTGGAGGTGCCAGTCCATCCCCTGCATCCCCATCCAGACTTGCTGGCGAGGCAGGTAAGTGAAGGGCAGCGTCCCTTCCAGTACGCGGCCGTCGGCCAGCGTCACCTCATAGGGCACCGCGGGAAGGCCTCGCGGGTTCTGGAAGACTGTGCCCACATCCACGGCCTTGATGGGGTTGCGGCTGAACGTCTGGCACACCCGGGCGACCCAACTGTCAAAATGACGGTCCACCTGATAGGCCACGCCCTCGGGCAGGAAGGTCCCCCAGTTGGAGCCATTGCGGTAGCGCTCGTAGTCTGCCTGGCGCAGGGCGGCGAAGAGACGTTCCGCGGCCTGGGTGATCAGCTCGGGCTGTTGCAGGCTTCGCTGCACCTGCCGGCGGCGAATCTTGCTCTCCCAGTCGTCCCCATACGGCCAGGCGTCCAGAGGTCCCAGGGACCTGCGCCAATTCCGCGGTTGGCCCCAGGTGTGCGACATGGCGGCAGTGAATTCCGCGCCGGCGAGCTTGGGCAGGCCCTGGTTCACCGGCCAGACCGCCGGGAAGAACTCGAACATGGATTGATCCGGCCAGCCCGTCCACAGCATGTCTCTCAGCGTGCGGATGACCAGGTTGGGATCGCATCGGGACTGGGCCAGGAAACGGTCCACCAGGCCCTGATTGTGGCTGGGCAGCTCCAGATAGATCGTGCCCACGTGCCGGGCGAAATCCGGATGCCGCACCAGGGAAGTATTGAAGGCCCAGTACCGAGGCCGATGATGAGCCTCGCCCATGATCACGATCCGGTACCGGCTCAGGGCCGGTATGGCGAACGGCAGCGGCGCCTCGGCCCGTTCTTTCAGGAAGTCGACAAAGGGTTTCAGATGCGTCTGCGGATCGGCCACCGGCAGTCTCTTGGGAGCAGGCGGGGCCAGATAGGGTTCACAAGCTTCCGCAAATGCCTCTCGCGCCTGCTCGACGCTGCCAAGAACGCCATTGCCCGCGTTGAGCCATTGGCCCTTCACCGGCTCAAAGCCCCGGACGTCGATGATCGTCCGGCGCGGGTGAGGGATCCTGGCCAGGACGAGCGCATACCTGCCGGGATGGTAGCGGCTGCCGCCGCGTGTGACAGGCATTCCGCCGTCTGCGGCCCTGAACAGGACGACGTCGCGGAGGATTGCTGACGGGCTATCCGCGGGGGTGGGGAACGGTCCACATGGCCGGGACGCCAAGCGGCGGCGGTCACACCGCCCGCGGGAGCCGCCGGCGGACCGCGATGGACGCCCCCGGGGAGACGAGGATACAATACTCTGCGGCGCTCGGCACGTGCCCGCCGGCAAGAACAAGCCACGTGCGAACGGGGAGTCGGGTTCGCAGGGTGTAACAGGAGACAGCCATGAGCAAGTCGATCGTCCTTTGGGTGGGGTTGGTGCTGCCGTGGTCCGTAGCTGCCGCGCAGGAGGGGGCGGCCCCCGTGCCGCACGACGCCGCGAAGCGGCACGAGGCGCGGATCGCCTGGTGGCGCCAAGCCCGGTTTGGGATGTTCCTGCATTGGGGGCCGGTCAGTCTGACCGGGCTGGAGATCAGTTGGTCGCGGGCCAATTCCAATCCGAAGTGCCCCAACAAGGGCCCGACACCCACCGAAGTCTATGACCACCTGTATGAGCGTTTCAATCCGGTCCAATTTGATGCCCGGGAGTGGGTGGCTACGGCCCGGGCCGGCGGCATGAAGTACCTGGTGCTCACGGCCAAGCATTGTGATGGGTTCCTGCTGTGGCATTCCCAGGCGGACGAGTACAACATCGCAAATACGCCGTTCCGGCGGGATGTCTGTGGAGAACTGGCACAGGCGGCCCGCGAGGAAGGGATGAGGCTGGGCTGGTACTTCTCGCCCATGGATTGGCGCGACCCGGATTTCCGCACCGAGCGCAACGCGGCGTTTCTCGGCCGGATGCAGCAGGAAGTGCAGGAACTGCTGCGCCACTATGGGCGCATCGATCTGCTCTGGTTTGATTGGGACGGCCGCGAGCCGCTCTATGACCAGATCCGGACGTACGCCCTCGTGCGGAAATGGCAGCCGGACATCGTCATCAACAACCGTCTCGACCTCGGCACCGGCCATCGTAACACCGAGATTCGCAGCCCCGACGCCGACTACTACACGCCGGAGCAACAGATTGGCCGGTATGATGACCGCCGGAGTTGGGAAACCTGCATGACGCTTGGCACGCAGTGGTCCTGGAAACCCAACGACAAGATCAAATCCGTACCGGAGGTCATCCACATTCTTGCCCGGGTCGTGGGCGGCGACGGTAATCTGCTGCTCAACGTGGGCCCGATGCCGGATGGACGCATCGAGCCGGCCCAGGCGGACGTGCTCCGGCTGGTCGGGGCCTGGCTGCGGGACAACGGCGAAAGCATCTATGGCACACGCGGTGGACCGTTCCAACCCACCCCGGCTCTCGTCAGCACCCGCAAGGCCAACGTCGTTTACATTCATCTTCTCAAGTGGACGAATGAGACGGTCACCTTGCCGGCTTTGCCGAAGAAGATCGTCCAGAGCCAGCTGCTCACGGGCGACGCCGTGCCCGTGGTGCAGACCGATTCCGGGATTACCTTGACGGTCCCCCGGCCCCCGGGGCCCCGTGCCGACACGATCGTCAAGTTGACCCTCGACGGTCCCGCCCAGGACATCCCGCCGCTGGATGTGACTGGCCCGGGCCTCATCCGGCCGAACATGCGCGCCACGGCCTCGAATGTATACCATAGCGATCCGGTTTACGGACCCGGCAAGGCCATCGATGGCGCCGACAACACACGCTGGGCCACCGACGGTGGCACGAAGCAGGCGTGGCTGGAGGTGGACCTTGGACAACCGGCCACGTTCGACTCGGTCGAGATCGACGAAGCGTACGCCGGCCGCGTGCGCTCTTTCGAATTGCAGTACGAGGAGGGGGGCCGATGGCGGCCGTTCTATCAGGGGACCACGCTCGGGGAGCAGTGTGCGGCCCGGTTTGCCCCGGTCACCGCCCGGCGCGTCCGGCTGTACGTTCTCGACTCCAACGACGGCCCAACCATCACGGAATTCCAACTCTTCGAGGGCAAGAAGTAGCCGCGGTTCCCAGGGGACAGGGGAGGATCGCTGGTCGATGGGATACCGAGTCGGCGGCAGGCCCCAGCGTTGTTTGACGCGGTTACTCCTGCAGGGCGGCCCGGATGCGCTTGAGGTTCTCGATAGCCCCGGGGTCGTTGGGATCAAGGCGTAGCGCTGCTTCCAACTGCGCTATTGCTTCCGGCAGGCGTCCCTGGCCGGCATAGGCGGCGCCCAGATTGCTGCGCGCCTCGGCGTGGTTCGGATCCAGGCGGACGGCCCGCTCCAGGTGGGAGGCGGCCACCGCGAACTTCTGCTGTCTGCCAAGTGCCGTCCCCAGCATATTGAGCGCGTCGACGTGGTTGGGATCGATCTGGAGCGTGCGTTCTAATTCTGCCACGGCTTCGGCATCGTGCCCCGTCTTCATCAGGAGACGCGCCAGGTTGAAATGCGCGTGCGTGAAGTCGGGCTGCAGTTGGATGGCACGCTCGAATTGTGCCCGGGCTTCTTCCCCGCCCAGCCGTTCGTAAGCCACGCCCAGATTGTTGCAGGCTCCCGCGTAGGTCGGATCGGCGGCCAGCGCCTGCTGGAACTGGGTCACGGCCTCTGCCGGTCGGCCCGCCTGCAGCAACTCCGTGCCCAGGCGGTTGTAGACCCGCGCGTAGTTGGGCTGGGCCTGCCCCAACGCCCGGGCGGCGGCAACAGCTTCGGCGTCATCCTGCGCCGAGCGTTGCATGGCTTGGGCCGGCGTGATCCGGCCGGCGTCGAGATCGACCAGGATCTGCCGCAGCGCTTCGGCGGCGACGCGACACCCTTCGCGCGAGGGATGAAGCTCGTCACCCAGGCTGTAGCGCAGCCGGGGGCTCGCCGCCGTGCCCAAGGCGGCGTGATACCGCCGGAAGGATTCCGAGAGCCGGACCGACGGGAGGCCGTTCATGGCCGCCAGATGCTCGACCACCAGTAGGGGCGAACCATCATTCGCCCCGACCGGAGGCAGGAAGCAGACATCCACGATCCGGTCCGCCAGGAACCGCGGCCAGATGGCGACCAGAGGCTGGAAGCCGTGGCGATCGGCGAGTTCCCGGAAGCGGCGCAATCCCTCAGTCACGTTGTTGTCGCCGATGGCCTCCCGGTTCCAGCGCAGCGGGTCCGCCTGGGCACCGAAGTGAAACAGGTTCCACCGGACCCCGGCCAGACGGCAGAGGTGAGAATGTCGGAACAAGGCCTGGACTGCTGCGGGACGATCCCGCGGGCCTTCCAGCGCGAAGGCCTCGCGATTGAAGTTGTCAAAGTCGTTCTCCACGAACACCAGAACGACCACGTCCGGATCGAAGGCCAGTCCCTTCACCTCCAGCAGCTCGATTTCGGCGCGCGTGCAATAGGCACTGACGCCGAAGTTGAGGACCTCGGTGGAGCCCTCCGGGTAGAGATCCTCCAGCCGGCGAGACATGGTTTCGTCTTCGCGCAATCCGTACCCCTCGACGACCGAGTCCCCGAGCAACAGAATGCGCCGGATTCCCTGGGGTTTACGGAGCGTGCGCTCTCGATCACGCTGCCCATGGGAATTGGTCCGTTCGTAAGTCTGGATGAAGTCGGGCGCATCGCTGCGGTAGTTGGCCTTCAGCGCAAAACCCAGGATCGGATTCGTCGAACGCTGATAGATGCAGTCCTGAGTGCTCAGCCCCATCGGCTTGAGGCCCGGCGCCCAGCCGCAGACCCGGACAACCATTTCGCCCGCCAGCAGCGTGACCAGCGTGGCGCAGACCGCCAGGGCCGGGCGGGCCAGCCGCCGGAGAAGCATTCGCGAGCCCTGTTCTGCTGCCATATTGCCGTTCCCAGGTAGCGGCGCCATTACGTGATCGGCCAGCCTGATGTCCACCGACAGCAGCATTGTACCATCCGGGGTGCCACCACGCACGGACAGGCTTATCGGGCCCTCCTCCCTCCGCCGGGGCCGGGGGTGGGAGCGCGGGTGCCCAGGGACTGATCCGAGGGCCGGATTTGGCCGATAATCTACGGTATCTCGTGACAAGATGGTTGCAGGGGAGACAGTGCCCCGGTAGAATGAAGGGCGTTGGGCGTGTCGGTCCGCGAGCTCATTGGCACGAGTAGGCAAACGCGGTCTAAGTCACATCGGGAGGGTCAGACCGCACGTGTTTTCCGGGAACAAATATTCCGGGGCAAGGCGTGCGCCATACCCTGGTGCCGTGAGTTCGTGCCGGCTCTGTTTCTCATACCGATGGTTTCTGCCGAAAGGAGGTGGGCCGGGCAAGTACACCGAGCGTCTCTGTTCCCTGGGGCCTGTCGCCCGGGTCCCGATCTGCCGCCACTGCTCCAGGCATCCAAGGGCGGATGGAGACGAGTGACTCGCAACTTGACCGGAGGGAGATGACAACCCGAAATGATAAAGGAGGACGACACATGGTTAAGAAACTCTGGTTCAATCTTCTCCTGGTGCTCGGGATCGCCGCTGGTTGGGCTTCCGCCCAGTCTCTCGTGCCGATCGATCCGGCCACGGTGACCAACGGCCACGCATACCTGATGGACAATGTTGGCGCCAATGTGCCCGACGATTCCGCCAATAACGTCAACGGGAACCTCGTGGGCAGCCCGCAAATAGTGGCCGGGCTCAATGGCAACGCGCTCAAGCTCAACGGCACCAGCGACGGCGTCCACATCCCGGATGCCGCGACGATCAACACGAGTGTTCATCAGAACAAGACTATTATCGTAGTCTTCAACTGTGCCAATGTGGGCAAGACCGAGAAACAGGTCGTGTTTGAGGAAGGCGGCAGTACCCGGGGGATCAGTATCTATGTCCATCAAGGTCTGGTCTACGCCGCCGGCTGGAACAAGGCGGACTACACGCCGCAATGGACCCCTGGTACCTTCCTCTCGGCGCCGATCGGTTCCAACGAGTGGCACGCGGTGGCGGCGGTCCTCCGCGGCGGAGACGCCGGCCAGAAAGACGACAAGTTTGAAATGTGGTTGGACGGAAAGCTCATCGGCAAGGGGCCCGGCGGCGAGCTCCGGTCCCGCTCGGATGACACGGGAGTTGGGACCGTGCGGGGACAGACGATGGCCCATGATGCCATCCTGAATGCCGGCTTCTGGTTCGAGGGTTTGGTGGACGAGATCTGGATTCTCAATCAGGCTCTGGCGCCGGACGTGTTGGGTGCCATCGGGGTCAGCGCCACCAAGGCCAGTGATCCGGTCCCGGCGAATGGGGCAACGGATGTCCCGCGGGACGTGACTGTCTCCTGGACGCCGAGCGAATCGGCCGGCACCCACGACGTCTACTGGGGCACCGCGTTCAACGACGTCAACGCGGCCAGCCGGGCCGATCCCAAAGGCGTCCTGGTCGGCCAGGGCCAGACGGCTACCCAGTACGACCCGGCGGGTCAGCTCCAATACGGACAAACCTACTACTGGCGGATCGACGAGGTCAATGCGACCGCCGACCAGACGATCTTCAAAGGGGAGACCTGGAGTTTCACGGTCGAGCCTTATGGTTACCCGGTAAAACCCGTGGCGGCCACGGCCTCCAGTTCGCAGGCGGGCATGGGGCCGGAGAAGACCATCGATGGCTCCGGCCTGACCGGGGACCTGCACGGCACCGTGGAGACCACGATGTGGACGAGCGCCGGCGTGCCGCCGAACTGGATCCAGTATGAGTTCGACCGCGTCTACCGGCTGT
>JALORE010000067.1 GCA_025459125.1 Planctomycetota bacterium
TTCCCGGCGGCCTTCTGCTCAGGCGTCTTGACCCCGATGCCGTCCATGTTGAAGATCGCCACGATCTCATCGCCCCGCTCCTTCGCCTTCTGCGCGGCGGTCTTGCTGGTCCAGGGCGTGTGTTCCTCGTTGCAGAGAAGGAACCGGATGGTGCACTCGGGGACATGCGCAGCCAGCACGCGTGCCATCTCCAGCACGCCGACGGTCCCAATGGCATTGTCATTGGCCCCGGGCGAGTCGATCCAGCTCTGCGAATCCTTGTGGGCGAGTACCAGGATGATCTTCCCGGGATGTGCGCGTCCCTTTCGCTCGGCATAGAGGTTGTACGCGGTGTACCAGGGATCCTCGGGCTTGGGTGGCGAGTACTGGGCATGCTTGGGCTTGCTGGTGTCCCGCCGGAACGCCTGCACCTGGACGCTCTCTCGCTCGACGCGATAGCCCCACGCCTCCAGCCGGCCGGCCAGGTAGTCATCCGCCTCGTGGAGCGTATTCTTCTGGTGGCCCGGCAGGGTCAGGTTCAACTTGCGATAGGGCAACGGGTCCTTGGCGAGATAGAAGAGGTGCTTGGCCATCTGCTCGCGATCGACGGCCTTGATCAACCGGCGGATGGCCGCGTCCGCCGGGCCGGCGTCCTTCCCGTCCGGCCGGCTTGTCTCGGTCGCCATGAGAAGACCCGCCACCAAAGAAGACAGAAGCCCGATTGCATAGGTTGCCTTGCGTCTCATGCCAGATCCTCCGATCTCATGAACCAGCTCTTTGCGGCAGGCCTGTCACGCGCCGCCTGCATCCATTGTACGACCGTTGGCAGGACCCTGCAATGTGCCCTGTCAAGGTGAGAAGTCCGGGTGGCAGCGGCAAGCGGAGTCCTCCGAGCTTGCCGCTGCCACCCCTCCCGGGCTTTGAATACAACGGAGTCCGCGGCCCCTGGACAGGGCTGGGTCCCGGCACGGCACTGCGCTCCTACCCGGCCGGAAATAACAACGGGGCCCACGTCCGTAAGACGTGGGCCCCGGATTCGTGCAGGACAGGGGTCCCATCCCGCCGCGTGGCCCGGCCGCCGGGAGGTCGTCCCTGCGGCCGAACACCAGTCTACACCGTGGCGTTACTTGGTCGCAACGTAATCGCCCTCGTAGAACTTCACATTGTCAACCCAGAACTCCTGGGCCTGATAGCCGATGTGGAAGGTCAGCGAGGTCGGGCTCACGTCGTTCGGGAACACCGGGGTGGTCACATGGTATTCCACCCACTGATCCGTGATCGTGACAGCCTGCTCGCCGTAGCCTTCCCAGTTGGGGGCCGAATGTTCCGGCTTCATGTTGATCTGCCCCGTGCCGCTCTTGGTCTTGAAGAACGCAGACAGGGTGTACTTCGTGCCTTTCGTGAAGGTGGGCGGGGCGATGTTGAACGCGCAATCCCAGAAGTTCGTGCTCTTGCCCGACACCTTGATGTTCAGGCAGTACTTCCCTTCGATCGGATCCTCAGCGACAGCAGCCCCGGTGCAGGCGGTCACGACCGCAGTCGTCACCGTGGCGCCGCCGCCACCCCAGGCACCCCATGGCGCCTGGGCGCCCGTTTCGAACCCGCCGTTGGCGATCAGGTTCGTCAGGTCCTGGACGATCGGCTTGCCGAACTGGATGTCGTCGATGTACAGCATGCCACCGCCGCCCGCCTTCGGGCTGGCGGCATCACCGACGCCAATCGCCAGCTTCTTCACGGCCGCCAGGTTCACACCCGACAGGTCGCTCAGCGCGATCTGCCACTCGGTCCACGCACCGGCGGCCGTCGCCGCGGCGTTCGGATGGGTGACGGTCTTCTTCTTGCCGGCCTTGTCTTCGAGCCGCACATACAACGGCGCGGGGCTGTTGACCCGCTGCGTCACGCCGATGGAGGCAGTCTGCCAGGCGCCCGTGACCGTGCCGGTGGTCGCCACGTTGGAGAACTCCGCCGTGCTGTACGCATTGGCGTTGTGGCTGGTCACCGCCAGGCCCACGTAGGCCACCGACGACATGATGATGCTCGTATCGGCACCGATCTGGGTCCAGGCCTTGCCGTCCGGCGAACGCTCCGCCTTGAACATATTGCTCGTGCGGGTGATCCGCAGCCAGTACGGGGCCTTCAAACCGGCGGCATCCGTATTGGCGCTGCCCCCGCCGGTGGTCTCCCGCCGCTGGAACGAGCAGCCGTTATCCGGCGTTACCACGGTCATCGCGTGCTTGGAGCCGGCATCGAGCGTCTCACGGATCATGACGCCCGCCTTGGACCAGGCATCGCTGCGGACCAGGCTGTCCACCTTGGCGGTGATGGAGCCGTTGCCGTTGAGCTGCTTGTAGACGAAGCGGAACTGGTCACCGTTGTTCCAGATATCCGTGCCGGTGCTGGTGACGCTGAAGGCATTGTTGCCCTTGTCGGTGAAGCCCTGCGGATAGCCGCGGTACCACAGCGCCAACGTACTGGCGCCGCTGATGGTCAGGTCCACCGGCGTGTTGAAGCTCCGTTCGGCCTCGGAGTAGAACGGGGTCTTCGTATTGTTGTACTCGAAGGGCATCGCCTGCTTGCCGGCGTGAACGTTGAGGGTCTCGGCGAACGGCGCGTTCAGGTAGCCGACGACCGAGCCGGTGCCGTTGGTCCAGCCGTCGATCCAGGTCTCGTAGATCCGACCGCCCTCGTTGTCCGTGTAGGCCTCGAAGTTATCCACCGCCGCGAACGCCTGCGTGGTGAAGTTCCAGACGCTGCCCGGATACGTGGTCGCGCCGATCTCATCGACCTTCCAATAGTACTTCGTGCCGAAATCGAGGGACACCGGCGCGAAGCCGTGGTTGGTGACCGTCTGGCCCGCAGCGGTTCCATCGGCCACCGCGGCTTTGTCGGTGCCGAAGGTCACCTTGTGCGACGTGGCCTCCCGGCCGGGACGCCAATCCAACGTCGCGCCCACCGAGACGTCTTTGGCATTGTTGGCCGGCTGCGGCGCCCGGGCTTCGACCGGGATGTAGAAGAACCGCACTTCGGCCAGACCGTACTGTTTCCAGCCTACCATGCTCCAGTTGCTCTTGGCCGTCAAACGGACGTGGCGCGCCATGACGCCGCCCAAGTCCACGGTCGTGTTATGGGCGTAGCCACTCACACCGGTGCCCTGGGCGAACTGCCCCTCTTTCAGCAGGGTCCAGGCCGTCCCATCGGTGGAGTATTCGATCGTCACATCCTTGAAGCCGTAGCCGATCACGGCCTCCATTTCCGTGTTGTGGTTCCAGACCCACAACGCGTGGAGCTTGAGAACCCGGCCCAGATCGTACCGAATCCAGACCGGCCCCGCGTCGGTCAGACTGCTGGCCCACATGGCGTCCATGCTGGCAGAGTGGAGATCGTTGGCCAAACCGGAACCGTTGATCGTATTGGCCGGACCGGTCGAGGCTTTTTCCTGGCTGGACGCGGTCGCGGTGACACCGGTGACCGGATACGCATAGGGCTCGACAGTGAAGCTCCAGACGCCGCCTTTGAACACGGTGTTGTCCGGCGCGCCATTGACCTCATCGACACGCCAGTAATAGGTCTTGCCGTACTCCAGCGGCCCGGCCGGCGTGAAGGTCGTCGCGGTCAGGCCCGGGCCGACCGGGACCGTCGCGGTGTTGACATCGTTGGCGCTGGTGCCGAAGTACACGTTGTGCGTCTTGGCAAACGGACCCGCCGTCCAGCTCAGGCTCACGTCCCGCGGGATATCCGTGGCGGCATCCGCCGGAATGGGATCGGCCGCGGCATAGCTCTTCTTGAACGCCGGCTTGACGTAGTCGCCTTCATACAGGCGCACGCCATCCATCCAGAAATCGCCCGCCGCGAAGGCAAAGTGGAAGGTCGGGCTGGCGGGCGTCACCGTGGCGGCAATGACCGGCGTCGTCACGCTGAATTCCTGCCAGGTGTTGGTGACTGTGACCACCGCCTCGTTGTAGGCTTCCCAGGGATCGGCGCCGCGTTCCGGCTTGAGGCGCACCTGCAGCGTGCCCGACTTGCACTTCATGAAGCAGGAGAAGGTATATTTCTTGCCCTGCTGGAAGCTGTGGCTGCCGTCGGTCATGCCGACATCCCAGTTGTTGGCGCCGGCCGCCGGAACCGTGATGTGCAGGCAGTACTTGCCCTCCACCGGCCCTTCGGGAACGGTCGCCCCGGCACACTGCGTGACGACTTCCGTCGTGCAGGTGCCATAGGTGCCGTAGGGTGCGATGACACCCGTCTCAAAGCCACCGTTCAGCAACAGGTTCTGGACCTGTTGGGCCTGGGCAGGACCGGAAGCCACGCATCCGATCGCCACTGCCACTGCCAACCAGACAACTCGCTTGCTCATGATGCTACCTCCTTACCTTCGGCCGCACTGCGACCTAACCCACTTGACTGCCACTCGTCCACCAGGTTCCTTCAAAGATCCTGCGAACCTCGCGAGTCACATATCTCCCGGAAAAACACACCATCACGGCTGTCCGGCGTCAAGGATGGAAACGGGATTTGCCTCCGGGCCGCGGGCCCGGGCTCCCCGGGACAGACAGAACACGCAGATAGTGTTGTTCGTCGCTGAGAGACCACTTTATACCCTATCGACGGGCGGTACACCGGTAATGAGCCCCGGCCTCCGGAGGCACACGCGCGGGGCTCGCGGGCTGACCTGGCCCTTGGGGCGTTGTCCCTCGTTCCGGCGCCGCCGCCGTCCGTATCAATGCTGTTAGTCCGGCATGATTGGCCAACCGCTCCGCGCCCTTGCCTCCCGCCCGATCCCCATCTGTCCTGTGCTGCTCCTCCTAGAATAACGTCAACCACAGGTACCACACATTAAGCACGCCCCATAATATGACCCGCGAGCCTCCGTGTCAAGCGCAAACCGCCGCCGTGCGTGTCGGGGTGTGCGGGCGGCATACCGCGGCGGATTCACGCCTCCGCGTAGGGCGAACGTCCCCGTTCGCCCCCTCCGTCGTGTGTCCTCGCACGACCGTTCCCGCAACCTCAGCATCCCAGAAGGCGAGCGGGGACGGGGACCCCAAACGCAATGGATCGCGTTTGGGAGCCCACGCTCGCCCTGCGGAGAACCGCATCCACCGCCACTATTCTTCCGCCGCATCCGGTGTCGGGGGGCGAGCGTGCTTTGGGGGGAGCCTGCGCCCTTTGCCCTTTGGCGTTCACGGGGGCAGCAAAGTGCTCAGCACGCTTGCGGCAGAATACTCGCCTCCGAACACTCCGGAAACACTGTCAACATGATAAGCGGAGGCTGAAGGTAATGAGAAGTAGTCGACACGAGCGATAACCACATCCTGTGCCGCCAAGTGCAGGGGCGGGGTGTACCGGAGCATGGAGGTTCGCATGAAAGAGCAACAGCTTGCCGCGATTTTGGAGAAGAGCGACGTGAAGAACTTTGAACATCCGGATGAGGTCCGCGAATTCCCGCACGGCCGCCTGGAACTGGTCCACGTCGGTGGAGTCATCGTCGGCCGTGCTACCCTGCAGCCCGGCTGGCGCTGGTCGGAGTCGGTCCAGCCCGTCGCCAAGACCGATAGTTGCGAGGCCGCCCATTTCCAGTACCACGTTTCCCGCGTGATCCACATTCGCATGAACGACGGCACGGAGTTCGATTGCCATCCGGGCGATGTCTCCCTGCTGGCGCCCGGCCACGATGCCTGGGTCGTCGGCGACGAACCGGTCGTGGTGGTGGACTTCCAGGGCATGAGCACGTATGCCGAATCCGCGGAATGACCGGTCGCGGAGGAATCTGGGCCGCCCCGCAACAAGAAAAGCCCTGCGCTGCCGCAGGGCTCTTGCTTTGCAGATCATGGCCGGTCTCTAGAAGTAGTGGTCGCGGTTGACACCGTCAAAGCGACCGGACGCCAGACAACACCGTTTGAAAGGACCGGCCCGAGCCGCAGGGACATGGATCGTTCCGGCCGAGTCTCTCGGCGAGCTCTTTGCCGCCATGGACCGTCTGAGGGCCGGTCTTCACGCGGCTCTCGGATGGATAGCCGCGGCGCCGTTTGCTCATGGTCTCAAAACCCGTGCTCCTCGATGTCGATTCTCCTGGTTGCCATAGGGCACCCCCTTTCTGTGCCGACACGGACCGACACCCGTCGCGTGGTCTCATCCGTCGGCTGTCCCGGATATTATACTACGACCGCGGGTGCAGGCGAGCCGACCCACGGGCGCAGCCAGGGCAAACGCAAAATCCGTCGGTGCCCTCTGATGGAAATGAGGGAGACGTTCCCAAAATGTCGGGGCCCGCACCTGATGGCGCAGGCCCCGAATCACATCTCGACCGTCAGCCGCCGAGGAGGAACAGGCCACGGAGCGCCCCGCCCGCCTCTGGGCTCCTGGCACCGTAGGCGGTGCCTTACTTGCCGGCCAGCGTCAGGACTTCCGCCGGCGTCAGGACAATGTCGTACAACCGGACATCATCCAACGCACCGTTGAACGGGTTGCCGCCGCCGGAGTTGTCGCAGCCGAACTCGAGCGTCGAGTTCTTGTCGGACCCGAACGAGAAGCCGCCGGAACCGGTCTGCGTGCCATTGACGTAGAACCGGGCGGTCGTCTTGTCGAACGTGACCGCGACGTGGGTCCATTCCCCGACCTTCAGGACCGGGTTGCCGCTGCCCGGACCGGAACCGTTCCGTGAGAACGTCAGTGCCCCGGTGGTCTGGTTGGCCTCGATCTGCCACATCATTTGGGCGGCGTCCCAGGCGGTGCGCTTGCCGATCAGGCCTTGCCACTGGGTGGTCAGGCCGTTCCACTTCGCCCACAGAGCGACCGACAGCATGCCGGTCTTCTCCGAGGGATTGAACCGGCCCAGGTCCACACCGTTGCCGGCCGTGCCGGGGAACAGCATGGCCTTGCCCTTGCCGGCGGGCCCATCCACGTAGGTGGGAGCGCCGAGGATCACGCCATCATGGCCATTGCCCGAGACATCTTTGACGTTATCTTCCAGCGTATAGTGGGCCACCAGGCCGACCGGCAGGATCGGCGTACCGAATTGGATATCATCCACGTACAGCATGCCGCCGGCCGTGGGCTTGGGATTGGCCCTGTCGCCGGCGCCGATCGTGAGCTTCTTGACCGCCGCCAGATTCACGCCCGACAGGTCGCTCAAGGCGATCCGCCACTGGGTCCAGGCCGATACGGCCGTTGCCGCCGGGTCCGGATGGGCAACCGTCTTGGTCTTGCCGGCCTTGTCCTCGACCGTGACGTAGAGCGGTGCGGCGCCATTGCTCCACTGGCTCACGCCGATGGAGGCGCTCTGCCAGCCGCCGGTCACCGTGCCGGTGGCCGCCACGTTCGAGAACTCCGCCGTGCTGTACGCATTGGCGTTGTGGCTCGTCACCGCCAGGCCCACGTAGACCGCCGACGCCATGACGATATTCAGGTCGGTGCCGATCTGGGTCCACGTCTTGCCGTCCGGCGAACGCTCCGCCTTGAAGGCATTGCCTGTGCGGGTGATTCGGACCCAGTATGGGGCCTTCACACCGGTGGCATCCGCGCTGGTGCTGGCGCCGCTGGTAGTCTCCCGGCGCTGGAAGGAGGTGCCGTTGTCGGGGGTCACGACGGCGGTGGCATGCTTGGACCCGGCATCGAGCGTCTCGCGGACCATGACGCCCGCCTTGGACCAGGCATCGCTGCGGACCAGGCTGTCCACCCGTGCGGTGAGCGAGCCGTTGCCGCTGAGCTGCTTGTAGACGAAGCGGAACTGGTCGCTATTGCCCCAGATGTCCGTGCCGGTGCTGCTGACGGTGAAGGCGTTGCCGCCCTTATCGGCGAAGCCCTGCGGATAGCCGCGGTACCACAGCGCCAGCGTGGTGGCGCTGCCGACGGTCAGATCCAGCGGCGTGGCGAAGGTGCGCTGGGCCTCGGAGTAGAACGGGGTCTTGATGTTGTTGTACTCGAAGGGCATCGCCTGCTTGCCGCCGTGGATAATGACGCGCTCGGCAAACGGGGCCTGCAAATAGCCGACGACCGAGCCGGTGCCATTGGTCCAGCCGTCGATCCAGGTCTCGTAGATGCGGCTGCCCTCGTCGTCCGTGTAGCTCTCGAAATCCTCCACGACCGCATACTGTTGCGTGGTGAAGTTCCAGACGCTGCCCGGATAGGTCGCGGCGCCCACCTCATCGACCTTCCAGTAGTAGATCGTGCCAAAGGCCAGGGAAGCGGGGGCGAAACGGTGCGCGGTCACCGTCTGGCTGGCGGCGGTCCCATTGGCCACCGCCGCCCGGTCGGTGTTGAACGTCACGTTGTGGGAGGTCGCGTCCCGGCCGGGACGCCAATTCAGAGTGGCGTCGATGCCGACGTTCTCGGCGTCATTCGCCGGCTGGGGGGCGCGGGCGGTCACCGGCACGTGGTAGAACCGCACCTCCGCCAGGCCGTACTGCTTGAGACCCACCATGCTCCAGTTGCTCTTGGCGGTCAGCCGCACGTACCGAGCCATCACACCATCCAGTGGCACGGTGCTATTGTGGGCGTAGCCCGCCGCGGCCGGGGCCTGGGCGAACTGGACCTCCTTCAGCGGCGTCCAGGTCGTCCCGTCGAGCGAGGTCTCGATGGCCACGTCTTTGAACCCATAGCCGAGGACCGGCTCGAAGTCGGAGTTGTGGTTCCAGACCCACAGCTCCTGGAGCTTGTAGACCTGGTTGAACTGGTAGCGAATCCAGGTCGGCTGGGCGCCCGTCATGCTGCTGAGCCACATGGTGTCGCTGACCGTCCCGTGCAGGTCGTTGGTCAGGCCGGAGGCGTTGACCGTGTTCGCCGGCGTCGTCGTGGTCTTGTCCTGACTGGAGGCCGTGGCGGTCACACCGGTGATCGGATAGGCATAAGGCTCCGTGGTGAAGCGCCACACGTCGCCCTTAAAGACGGTGTTGTCCGGCGCACCATTGACCTCGTCCACCCGCCAGTAGTAGGTCTTGCCGTATTCCAGCGGGCCGGCCGGCTGGAAGGTCGTCCCCGTCTGGCCCTTGCTGACCGGGACCGTGGCGGTGTTCACATCCGCGAAGCTGGTCCCAAAGTACACGTTGTGCGTCTGGGCGTACACTCCCGATCCCCAGCTCAGGGGCGTGTCGACGGGGACATCGCCCGTCCCGTCGTCGGGAACAGGATCGTAGGCGCGTGCCAGAAGCGTCTTGTCGGGCGGAGGCGGGGGCTCCGTGCCCAGCCAGATCCGATCGAGGTACAGATCCGTGCCGTTGCCGGCAAGGAGGAAATGGAAGTCAATGTCGTTATTGAAGACCCCGGTTCCTCCGACCGTTGCGCCCGTATGCGTGTACTCGTAATTGAAGGTCTTGGGCTCGGTGGTCAGTTGGACGTTGGCCTGGACCCAGTACACCTGCCAGTTGTACAGCGTGCGGGCCTGGAGCTGGACCGTGACCGGCCGCGGGGCGTCCGCCTTGGCCATGAAGCTGATGTAGTACTTCTGGCCCTGCTCGAGCTTCAGGTAGGACCGGAAGATCTGGAGCACGTCGATCGCTCCGGTCCCGATGTCCACCTTCATCGCATAGCGGCCGGATAGTTTGGCGCCCTCCACGATGGACAGGCCGGTGAAGTTCTCGGCACGCCACAGGTTCCAAATGCTCGTCAGCGTCGCCGGCTGATCGAATTCCCAATTGGGAATCTGGTTCTGGGCCTGGGCGGCGACCGCCGACAGCCCGAGGATAAGGATCGACGTCATCCACTTGCTGCGCATGAGATGTCCCTCTCAGACAAAGGATAAGAAAAGGAAGTAATGCCCGCACGCACGAATCGCCTCAGTCCGTCGCGCCACCTCCTTCCTCCGGGGGCCTGCCGGGACCGGAGCCCATGATCCTCCACCAGGAATACAGCACCAGGAACAGGCCCCTGCAACGCTCTATGATAGGCCCGCCCGGGCGGTCCTGTCAAGGGCAAGACGATCGGGGCCTGCACCAGGCTGGTGCAGGCCCCGAATCACATCCCAACTGTCCGGCGCCGAGCCGGGACGGGCCCTCGATCGGCCCGCCTCAGGACTCTCGGCACCAGAGCCTGTGCCCTACTTGCCGGCCAGAGCGAGGACTTCCGCCGGCGTCAGGGCCACGTCGTACAACCGGACCTCATCCAAGGCCCCGTTGAAGGCGTTGCCGCCCCCGGCATTGTCGCAGCCAATGTTCAGGGAAGCATCCACAGCCGGACCGAAGGACCACGTGGCGGACGTGCCGGTCTGCACGCCGTTGACGTAGAAGCGCGTCGTCAGCTTGTCGAACGTCACGGCGATGTGCGTCCACTCCCCCACCTTCAGGGCCGGGGCGGTGCCGCCCGTGATGTTATAGCGTGAGAACGACAGCGCTCCGGTGGTCTGGTTCGCTTCGATCTGCCACATCGTATCGGTGGCATTCCAGTTGTTCCGTTTACCGATCAAGCCCTGCCACTGGGTGCTCAGACCGTTCCACTTGGCCCACAGCGAGACCGACAGCATGCCGGTCTTCTCCGACGGGTTGAAGGTCCCGAGAGACACCGCATTGCCGGCGGTGCCGGGGAACAGCACGGCCTTGCCCTTGCCGGCCGGCCCATCCACGTAGGTGACGGTACCCAGAATCGTACCGTCGTGGCCGTTGCCGGAAACGTCTTTCACCTCATTCTCGAAGGGGTAATTGGCCACCAGACCGACCGGCAGGATGGGTGTGCCGAACTGGATATCATCGACGTACAGCATGCCGCCGGCGCCCGGTTTCGGGCTGGCGGCGTCGCCCACGCCGAGCACCACCTTCTTCACGGCCGCCAGGTTTACGCCCGACAGGTCGCTCAGCGCGATTCGCCACTCGGTCCAGGCCGAGGCGGTGGTCGCCGCCGCACTCGGGTGAGTGACCGTCTTCTTCTTGCCGGCCTTGTCCTCGACCCGCACGTACAGCGGCGCGGGGCTGTTGCTCCACTGGGTCACACCGAGGGAGACCTCCTGCCAATTACCCGTGACCGTGCCGGTGGCCACCACGTTCGAGAACTCCGCCGTGCTGTACGCACTGGCATTGTGGCTCGTCACCGCCAGGCCCACGTAGGCCATCGACGCCATGATGATGTTCAGGTCCGTACCCAATTGCGTCCACGTCTTGCCGTCCGGTGAGGTCTCGGCCTTGAACGTGTTGCTCGTGCGGGTGATCCGCACCCAGTAAGGCGTATTGACCCGCGTACCGGTCCAGTTGGCGCCCGTGCTGGCGCCGCCGGTGGTTTCCCGCCGCTGGAATGAGCAGCTATTGTCCGGGGTCGCCACGCACGAGGCGTGCTTGGAGCCGGGCTCGAGCGTCTCGCGGATCATGACGCCGGCCTTGGACCAGGCATCGCTGCGGGTCAGGCTGTCCACGCGGGCCGTGATCGTACCGTTCCCGTTGAGCTGCTTGCAGACGAAGCGGAACTGATCGCCATTGTTCCAGATATCCGTGCCGGCGCTGCTGACGGTGAAGGCGTTGCCGCCCTTGTCGGCGAAGCCCAGCGGGTAGCCGCGGTACCACAGCGCCAGCGTGTTGGCCTTGCCGATCGTCAGGTCCACCGGGGTATCGAACGTCCGCTCGGCCTCGGAGTAGTACGGGGTCTTGATGTTGTTGTACTCGAACGGCATCGCCTGCTTGCCGGCGTGGGTAATGACCCGCTCGGCGAACGGGGCCTGCAGGTAGCCGACCACCGAGCCGGTGCCGTTGGTCCAGCCGTCGATCCAGGACTCGTAGATCCGGCGGCCTTCGATGTCCGTGTAGCTCTCGAAGTCGTCCACCACCGCATACTGCTGCGTGGTGAACGCCCAGATGCTGCCGGGATAGGTCGCCGTGCCGACCTCATCAACCTTCCAGTAGTACTTCGTGCCGAAATCCAGCCCGGCGGGGACATAGCCGTGGTTGGCCAGCGTCTGGCTCGGCGCGGTGCCGTCGGCGACCGCCGCCCGGCTGGTACCCAGTGTCACCTGGTGTGAGGTTACCTCGCGGCCGGGACGCCAATCCAACGTGGCATTCAGGCTGACATTCTCGGCGTTGTTCGCCGGCTGCGGCGTCCGGGCTTCCACCGGCACGTAGAAGAACCGCACCTCGCTCAGGCCGTACTGCTTGAGACCCACGATGCTCCAGTTGCTGTTGGCCGTCAGACGCACGTACCGGGCCATGACCCCGTCCAGGCTGACGGTCGTGTTGTGGGCGTAGCCGGGCGCGGCCGGCGCCTGGGCGAATTGGGCGTCTTTCAGCAATGTCCAGGTCGTCCCGTCGAGCGAAGTCTCGATGGTCACGTCTTTGCAGCCGTACCCGAGCACCGGCTCGAAGTCCGTGTTGTGGTTCCAGACCCACAACTCATGCAGCTTGTAGGCCCGGCCGAGATCGTACCGAATCCACGTCGGCTGGGTCCCCGTCATGCTGCTGAGCCACATGGTATCGCTGCTCGTCCCGTGCAGGTCGTTGGCCAGCCCGGAGCCATTGATCGTATTCGTGGGACCGCTGGCGCTCTTGTCCTGGCTGGAGGCGGTGGCCGTGATCCCGGTGACCTGGTAGGTATAGGGCTCGACGGTGAAGCTCCAGACGTCCCCTTTGAAGACCGCATTGCTCGGCGGGGCATTGACCTCATCGACGCGCCAGTAGTAGGTCTTGCCCCACTCCAGCGGACCGGCCGGTGTGAAGGTCGGCGCGGTCAGACCGGAGCCGACGGGCACGGTGGCGGTGTTGACATCGTTGAAGCTGGCGCCGAAGTACACGTTGTGCTTATTGGCGAACGGGCCCGGCTTCCAACCCAGCGGGGTGTCGAACGGCACATCGGTGGCCTTGTTGTCCGGCGTCGGCTGCTGGGCCCCGAATTTGTTCTTGACGACCGTGGGAACGTAGTCGCCCTCGTACCATTTAACGTCGTCGACCCAGAACTCCTGGGCTTTGAACAGGATGTGGAACGTGATGTGTGCCGGAGTCACGTCCGCCGTCATCACGGGCGTCGTGATGTGGTACTCCGCCCATTTATCGGTGGCGGTCACCTGTGCCGCGCCGTAGCCGGTCCACGGGTCCTGGGCCAGTTCCGGCTTGAGATTGAGCTGCGCGGTGCCGGACTTGCTCTTGAGGAAGAGCGACAGCGTGTACTTGCGGCCTTGGCGGAAGATCCCCTGTCCGGCCTGCAGCGCCGGTGTCAGGGCACCATCCCAGTAATTGGTGCCGGGGCCGGAGACCTTCACGTTGAGGCAATAGCTCCCCTCGATCGGACCTTCGGGAACATCGGCGCCGACACAGTCCTTCACCGCGGTCGAGGTGACCGTGGCGGCGGCACTGCCGTAGCTGTTCCACGGCGCCAGCGCCCCCGTCTCAAAGCCGGGGTTCTGAAACAGGTTCGTGACTTGCTGCGCCTGGGCCGAGCCGGATGCCAGCATGGCAACCGACACGACCAGCGCCCACCCAACGACTCGATTTCTCATGAGACTACCTCCTAACGATTGCCCCCATTACGATTCTTGGCCACACGTCCAAGTTCCTTCCAGCTCTATTGAGAATGCAGACGATGTCTGACGTTGCGGCTGTCCGCTGCTCACCCTATCGGCACGCCACCCAAGGTCAATGACGCCCGGCCGGTGGCGACGCGGAGCAACAGGTCCTCGCCCCACGGCACGGAGGTACGACGCGCCCGCCCGGCGCGCGCTGGGCCCTACCATTCCGGAACCATCACACGTTTTGGCAGTGCTGATATCACGATATGTACGGCCGACCGTATCCCCCCGGCTCTCCCGTCCGGCCCCACCTCTCGCGCGATGCTCCTCCACTGAACAGGATCGATCATCGGCACAACAGTTCTACAACGCCCTATAATAGGCTCCCTCGGTCACGCCTGTCAAGCCCAAATCACCCGCATCTCAGGGGGCAACGCAAAGTCAACCGGCGCCCCCGGGTGGCATCGCCGAGGCCTGCGGCCTTGACGATGCCACCCACGTTACGAAATTCTCAGGTGTACTCCGTATCAGGGGCCGGTCGTGGTCGATTTGCGGAATGCGTCGCTCCCAGGTCAGTCGGGCGCAATCGAGGGCAGGTCCCACTTCGAGACTGTTATCCTCACGTTGACGGCGCCTCCCTCGGCCCGGGCCCCGCCCGGCAGGGATTTCGGCGCACGCGAACTCGCGTGGATGAAAATCGGGCCGGGACAGACGCCCGGGATGGTGAACCGGCCCTGGGAATCCGTTCGGAGATGCCGGAACTCGGGCTGGCCCTCACCCCAGGCGGAAATGTCGGCGTCCGAAGCCGTGATCGCCTGCCTGCTCGGCGCCGCCGGCGCCACCCGCCGGTCGGCGTGCGCCGCCACCGGGACACCGACGACCGGTTGACCGTTGTTCCAGTCCACCACCGTACCCCAGACCCGGACGTCCGGGGGCAACGGCACCTTGGTGCTGGCCCCGCCGGCGGATGGTGGCGCCTCGGCAAAGCCGGACAACAGGAGTGATACGGCGACGAGCGCCGCCAGCCGGGGATCTCTCACGCGCATGGCTGCTCCGGAAATCACCGACCGCTACCGCCCGGCCACGGTTTCGACCTGCTTGTCCAGTTCGCTCGGGGCGAAGCCTTCGGCGACCACAAGGTGCGCTGCGTCCGTGAGGATCAGGTGCGGCAGGGAGACCACGCCCCAGGCGAATTGCGTCTTGTCGGTGTCGCCGGCGATCGTCCATGCGGGGAAGGGGATCTTGTTCTTCTCGATCCATTGGCGCAGATCGCCCTCCGGGACCTTGGCAGCCTGCACGGCGAGGATCATCACACCCTTCTCGTCGAGCGCAGCGGCGCGGGCAGCCAACTGCGTCACGAAATTGCGCGACGGCCGCTGGCCCATGTCCCAGAAGCACACGAGCAGTCTCTTGCCCGCGGCCCCGGCCGGCAGGTCGATCCCCAGGTCTTTCATCGGCGGCAGCGGCTTACCCTTCAGCGACGCCGGCCTGCGCGGCGCGTAGAGCTGGCTGGTGGGCCGGTCGGAAACGACGATCTGAACATCGGTCGCGCCACCCTCGGTCTGCACGTAACCGTAGCGGCGCACCCCGCCGCGGGCATCCGCGCTCAGGCGGAGCGTGCCCGCGCTGACGCCCGTGATAGTGAACTTGCCCGCGGCATCGGTCTGGACGTCCTGCATGTTGAGGCGGTCCGGCTGGTTCTCGCCATAGGCCCGGACACTGGCGCCCGCCACGGGCTTGTCATTCGCATCGACCACCACGCCGGTGACGGAGAGGTTGGCGAGGGCCAGCCTGAATTCACCGGCATGGTAGCGGCCGTCGGTCGAGGTGAGCTGATTGACCTGGACATCATGGTTGCCATAACCCTTCGCCAGCGCGGTAATCCGGTACTGCTGGTCCGGCGGGACCGCCTTGATCTCGAACGTGCCGTCCGCGCCCGTGATCAATTCGTCGCGGCCCAGCGGAGCGCCCCACCGCTGCGCGAACAGCAGGAGGCGGGCCCGGGCGCCTGCCAGCGGCTTGCCCTCGTGGTCCAGCACCGTCCCGGCAACGGTCACACCCGGCTTGAGCTTGACTTCGAGATTGCCGGTCTGCTCGCCAAGTTCCATCGCCTCCGCCAGACCCCGGGCTATATCGCGCGCCACCAGGATGGAGGTCGTCGCCTGCGACCCGAAGGGCATCAGCTCCCAGGTCATCTCGAATTTGCCCTGGGCGTCGCTCGTGGCCTCGTTTAGACTCCCCGGCAGCACCACGATCTTGACGCCGGCCAGCGGCTGGCCCGCTTCATCCCGGACGGTGCCCGCGACCTTCGGCATCGAATTGAGGACGGTCTCGATCCGCTTGGTTTCACCCTGGGCGATTGTTACCTGCTCCGACGTCATCTGGCGGGCGTATCCCTGCTTGAAGGCGCCCGAAAACCGGTAGTCGCCTGCCGCGACCCGGATCCGCGCCAAGCCGGTCGCGTCGGTGATCCCGGAGGAACCCTGGTTGTACTGCGTGCTGTACACGCTGACATTGGCTCTCTCGATCGGCTGGCCCGCGTTGTCCTTGACCAGCACTTCGATGATCGCGCCTTTGGCAAGCTGGAGTTTGAGGTCGCGCTGCGTTTCCCCGGCCTTGAGAACCACCTCTACCGGTTGCGCGATCCATTCGGCCGTCTGCCCCGCGGGCACAGTGGTCACGACCATGTAGCTGCCCGCGAGCAGACCGCCGAGGCGGAAGGTGCCGTCCGCCGCCGAGGTAGCCGAGCGGGGCGCCAGGATCGCACCCATACGCACCGTGGCACGGGCCATCACCTGCACGCCGGCGACGGGTTGGCCATCGGCCTGCTGGACGACGCCTTCGATCCCTGCCTCCGTCGGCGAGACCAACTTGATTCCCGCCTGACCCGGCGCGAACTGAAATCCGTCACTGGTCCCCAGCAGGCGATCGAGCGTCTCGACGGTAGCCCGGCCGGGCTTCTCGACGGTAAGTTCGAACGTCGCCCCGACCGGCAGATCCGCAAAGATGAACCGGCCGCCGCCATCGGTCGTGGCACTGAGGAACGCGGGTGAGGCCAGGTAGCGACGGCCCGGGATGTTTCCCGTCATCGCGGCCATGATACGGACCTCGGCCCCGGTGACGGGCTGCCCGTTCTCATCGACCACCTCTCCGGCCAGGTCCTTCGCCTCCGCCAGCACGAGATCCACCCGGGCATGGACCTGCGCCCGCCAGGAGTCCCATCCCAGTGCCAGCCCCTTCTTGCGAGCAGCCACGTAGCCGGAGTTGGGCTTCTGGGGCTCCCCGCCCTGCGGGACCATCAGCGTGAAGGTCCCATCGGCGCCGGTCGTCTTCTCGACGACGGCCCGGTATCGGGACCCAGAGCCCCCCTCCTCCGCGATCACCTGGTACAGCATCACCTGGGCGCCTTCGACCGGCGTGCCCCGGGCATCCGTGACCTTGCCGGGGATGGTAATCTCACCGGGACTTCCCGCATCGGCCGGCTGCGACGCCAGCGCCGGACCGAGCAACCCCCATCCCACGACGATCATCAAGGCAACGACAGACCACCTCCGGCGCATGGCGACTCCTCGGGTACAATGAACGCACCTATTTCTCTTTGCTTGAAGCTATCTCGGACCCCGCGCCGGACATGTCATCGCGCGGAACGCAGCGACGAAGCAATCTCAACCCCAGAGATCGAGATTGCTTCGTTCCGCGCGCAATGACATCTCGCGTCTTGGGACAGTCTCTTACTGGCCGCCCCCCGCCACGGGGGTCGCTGTCTGGGCGCTCTGCGGGCCGAAGAACTGCACTTCGCTCAGGCCCACGTAGTCGGCATCGCCGCAACTGGCCAGGTCGTCGAAGCGAACCTTCTGCGCCGTCACAGCGTCGAGCCGGACGATCGTCGGCTCATCGTAACCATCGCCGCCTTCTGCCTGGTCGACCGGCAGGTCGTCGCGAATCTTCTGCCAGCCGCCCTCCTGCGTCCAGACCGAGACATCCATCTTCTGGACACCCCGGTCGGTGTGCCAGGTGTCGTTGTGGTTCCAGACGCACAGGGCGCCGAGCTTCTGCGGCCGGCCCAGGTCGAACTCCAGCCAGCCTTTCGCCTCGCCCTTGACGCTGCGCCACATGAAGCCGGGGTCGCCGCGATGCTCGGTCAGACCATCGAAGTCGAGATCGCGCAGACCGCTGCCATTGATGAGATTGAGGGCTTGTGTCCCTGTATCCGCGCTGCCGGCCTGGACGGCGGTCGGCGTGATCGCCTCGCCCATCTCCGGCGCTTTGCGGTCCTTGGCCTTGATCCAGATTTGCTGGGCGAGCAGCTTGAACGGCCCGCCGATTTCCACGGTCGCAATGACAGGTTTGCTCACATCTTTGGGCTCCGGCCACCGGAGCGAGCAGGTGCCGCCTCAGCCATATTCCGCCGTCAGACTGCGGTCATAAGTTCCGTCGCGGCTCCGAATCCGCAGCTTGGGCGCCGGCGGCTGGGACCCGTTGCGGGTCAGCACGATCCGCTCGCCCTGGCGGCCCTCCAGCCGCTGGCTGAATGAGTAGGTCGAACCACTCTGGCTGACCTGGGCCATGGAATAGACCGGCTCGCCCACGGACAGGCTGGCTTCCTGGTCCTGGGCCGCGGTCAGCGTCCCACCCGCCGCGCCCGGCGGCAGCATCCCGCGCAGCTCCCAGGTTGCGCCCAGGTTGTCTTTCTTGGACACGCTCCAGGAATCGACCTGGTACGCGCCGACCGGCAGCTTGATGATCCCGTTCTCGGGCTTGCGGACGAACGAGCCGTTCTCGCCCGCGACGGTCACCGTCGTGACGCCTTCGCTCAGCCGGACGGCGCCATAGGGCACCTGGCCGGCCGGCGCCAAGGTGACAAACGCGCCGTCCCGGGCCACCTCGACCTGGTACAGCTTGTTATCGACCTCGATGTACTTGCCCACGGCGCCCGCTTCCGCGCGGCCGGGCTCGCCGATCCGGATACGATCGGACTTGCTGTAGTCCGCGGACTTGTCGTTGAACGTGCCGTTGACGTTGTGGTCGATGAGCAGGCACTGCTTCTTGACGCCGCCGACAGTGATGGGCCCCTCATACCAGCCGCCGGGACTCATCAGGCACATGGGGGATTGCCCCGGGTAGGAGCGGATCTCCAGGTTCAGATGGTACGTGATCGGGCCGTCGGCACTGGCGAAGACGACCTTGACCGGCCCGAAGTAAGCCATCATGCTCTCGCGCCGGTACGGCGGGCAGGCCGGATCGTCGGACAGGTCGCCGTTGGCATTGGCATCGAGGTACAGCCGGTCGTAGTCGCCTTTGCCCTTGCTCTTGTCGAAGACGATCCACACCCGGCCCGAGGCCGCCATCGGCGTGACCCACTCCAGGAACAGCGGCTGGTCGCCGGCCAGTTGCGGCAGCTTCACGTCCCGGGGCTGGGCCGAGGACAACTGCGTGTACAGGTACCCGATGTCCCCCACGATCTGCCGGGCTTCGCTCAGCGAGCGGTACTGCAGCCACTGCTCGTCCGCCGCCCCAGCTACGACGCCGAGAATCAGAGTCAGTACGAGGATCGGCACGAACTTGATGTGATTCCGCCTTCTCATGTTTGGCGCCTCCGAAAACAGGTTTTTTCACGTCAGCGCATCTTCCGCCCCGACCTGCAGCAACGCTACGGATCGCACATCGTCTCTCTCGCAAAGAGACGTTTATCTCGGCTTCCACGGTACAGTTTTCCCAGCAATTCTGTCAAGAATTTTGTGCTGCATTTTTCCCCGGACGCACAAAGGTGGCATGGGCTTCCAGCCCCATGCAGCGTCGGCAGGATGCCGATGCCACAGAATACGCTGCGATCGGGAGTCCTCTGTCGGCATCAGCCATCGTACCGGGGGATTGCAGCCACAGGTTGGACGGAATTGAGCCAAGCCGCCAGGACACCCTCAGCTTGCTCACAAGTACTTTCCTGACAGTACTTTACCAATCGTCTGCACGCCTTGAGATGCAGGCCTGCGGCGTACTCATGGCCCCTGGGCCCCCGCTGCGGGTGGGGCGCTCTGACCCACTTGAATGACGTTAAACTTCCTGTCGCCAATGGGTACCGGGTCCTTGGCACAACACACTTCCACCGCGTACTCCCCGGCTTTCTCGAACGTCACATTCTGCCAGGCAACGTTCAACTCGCAGACTTGCAGCGGACTGGTAAACGTAACGGACCCGGTCATGCTGATGATCGGCTGCTCGTCGGCCGTGCGTACCAGCCTGATCTCCAGGTCGCGTGTGCCGTGGCCACCGGTCAACGCCACGTAAATGTACAGGAGCGGGTGCGTACACGGAAGATTGACCGTCCGAATGACGCTGAAAAGGCCGATCAGAGAAATCTTGTGCGTCAGCTCATCCCGGATCACCGTATCGCAGATGTTGATCGCCAGGACGAGCGGCCGGGGCTGTTCTCGACCCGTTTCAATCGGTGGCTCTGGTGTGTCTGCCAAGAAGGCCTCCCATGTTACCGTGCCAATTCTGTGTGCCGGACAGGTACAACACTGCGGTCAGGATACCATATTCGGCAGGAAATGATAAGCCCAGCGCGTGGACCCATCCGAATTCGCACGCCTACTCGTTTCCCAGACCCGTAATCCTGCTCGGAAGCTCGTCGACACCGAAGCCCTCCGCTCGAACGATGCGGTTCTTGTCCGCCAGAATCAGCCAGGGCAAGGACTGCACGCCCCAGGCGGACTTCACCTCTTTCAGGTCCTTCCCGACCCGCCCAAATCGAAGCTTGCCGCCCCGCTGTTTGATCCAGGTCTTCCAGGTGTCCTCATCGGTTGCCGCGGCCTGAATGCCCGCGACGATGACACCTTTTCTCTGGAGGGCCTCGGTCTGCCCGGCCAGAACGTCAATGCAGTGCCGCGAGGACCGCTGGCCCAGGTCGAAGAAGCACAGGAGGATCGGCTGGCCCTTGGTCGGCTCGGAGTCAAGGTCGATCAGGTCCTTCCAGTTGGGCAGCGGCTTGCCCAGGAGGGAGACCCTAGACGTATGTGAGCTTTTCTGCCCCAGGATGATCTTCACCTCCCGGGCGGGCACCTCGACCGAGAGGTAGCCCGCCCCGCCCGGCTCGCCGGAGAAGCTGGCCTGCAGGCGAATGGGTCCTTGGCACAAGCGGGTGAAGGCAAACTCGCCCTTCTCGTTCGTGGCCGTGCTCTTGGGGGGCTGACTGACGCCGGCCCGAGGGTTCACAAAGATCGGGACCCGCGCGGCCGGTGCCCCGTTGGCATCGACCACGACGCCGGAGAGCGATTCGTCGGCCAAGGGTAACTCAATCGCCCCGAGATCGACCGTCCCCGGCGGACCGCTCGGCGCGATCCGCTGGTACGATTTGGGACCGAATCCCGCCGCCGCGACCGAGAGGCGGTACGTGAAGCCCGCCTGGACCGGCGGCACGGCGGGCATCTCGAACCGGCCGGCCCGATCCGTCAGGACCTCGACGCCCAGGTCGCTGAGGCAGTTGCTGGTATCCAGACCCAGGGACACCCGGGCGACGGGGATGGGGGCGCCGTTGGGCTCGACGATCCGGCCGGTCAGAACCCAGGCCGATCCCAGGCGGGTTTCCACCGGTCGGGAAAAACCCTGGGCTCGTGTCACCGACGCCAAACCCCGCGGAGGATCCCGGGCCACAATAACTTGGCCAGCATCCGCTCTGCGCGGCTCGACACTCCCCTCGAATCTCCCCTGACCATCGGTGTACACGTGATCGCCAAAGGGGTGGATGGTGACGGCGGTGTCGCCGACCGGCCGGCCGGCTGGGTCCAGCACACGGCCGGCGACCCGCGGCGTCGGAGTCAACAGGGCTTCGCAGGAGAGGGTCTGCCCAGCCGCCAGGTCTACGGTCGTGTTCCAGGCCGAGAACCGCTCGGCTCCCACGGACATCTGAAGAAAGCCCGCCGGAGCGCGCACACGGACCGTACCCTGAGCGTCAGTGACCGCGGGTTGACTGCGGCCCCAGGTCTGCCTCCAAACGCTCACTCGCGCCCCAGCCACGGGACGCCGGGTCCCCGCCGACCGGGCCGTCACAACCACAACGCCTCCTTCCGACACGCGCATCACGGCATCATCCGTGACCCGGCTTGCCTGGACCGAGACCTCGATACCCTCGGCCACCCAGCGATCGGTCCCGCCCCTGGCAGACAGCAGACCGAGGTAATGCCTGCCCGGCAGAACGCCCTCGAACAGAAATGTCCCGCTGGCGTCGGACCGGCCTGGGCGGCTGGGATACGTATTGACCGCATCGCGGCCGGCACGCAGAAGCAGCCCCACACCGCCTATCGGCCGGCCCTGGTGATCCTGCACGCGACCCTTAATGGCGCCGGTCTTGGCGAGCATCAGCCGGAGGTCGGATCGCCAGACCTCATAGCCACAGGCGTTCTGCCTCTGCGGGCGGAAAATGCAGACGTTTTCCTGCCCCGGGGCCCGGACCCGGAAGGTGGCGCTGACATCGGCCGCGAAATGCTCGAATCGAAATGTCCCCTGCGCATCGGTCCGAGTTGTGAACCAGTCCCGGGGACCCAGAATCTGTCGCTGGCGCAGCCGGTCCAGATAGCTTGTCACCGGCACCGCCTGGACCTCGGCCACGGCCACGGGCTTGCCATCGGGATCGATGATGCTGCCAACCAGCGTGCAGGCCGGCTCCAGCACGAGCAGGAACAAACCCCTGTCTTTGTGGTTGAGGCCGTAGTTGAGTCCGTCCCAGGCACAGGCATACCCCTTCTTGCGTGCCATGACGAAGACATCATACTGCCGTGCAGGGTCCACCTGGAACTGAAACCGACCGCCGGCGTCGGTCCGGGCGCTCGGAGCCAGCAGCGTGACGTCCTGCTCCCCCAGGTCATCCCAGACCTGCTCAACCACCGCGACCTCGGCCCCTTCCACCGCCCGCGCCCGGCTGTCCGCCACCCGGCCGCTCACGACCAAGCCATAGCTCGGGCTCGCCAAGGCCTCCGCTATCACCCACACGCACGCCGCAATCGTTCTTCGCATGACGGACTCCTTAAGAAGCCGACAGTTCGGGTGCCATGTCTGCGGCCTGGCGCAGACATGCTCCCCCGACGAAGGAGACATGCCTACGCGCGCGCAGGCATGGCAGGGTCCCCCAACGCGATCCGTGGCGTTTGGGGTCCCGCACCCAGCCTTCTGTCATTCCCGCGTGGGCGGGAATCCAGAAACGCCGCGACCTTTGTGAACCCCGTCTGCGCGGGGGTGACACGAGGGGGCTGAATGTTCATTCTGATGAAGGTTCTCAGCCAAGGACCTTACTTCTCCTGTCTTGTCAGCGTGTCCAACTCGTCCAACGCGAATCCCTCGGCGCGGACGAGACCGTCCCGGCCCACCAGGATCGGCCAGGGCAAAGACCGCACGGACCAGGCGTATCTCTGTTCGGGAATATCCTGCCGCATCATCCCCACCTCGAAGGGCACCTGGGACTGCTGCCGCCACGTGGCAAGGGCAGCGGGCGACGTTTCCGCGGCCTGCACCGCCAGAACCACCATCCCCTTGTCCTTGAGTACCTGAGCTTTTCCGGCCAGTTCCTCGACGTAACGCCGTGCCGGACGCTGCTCCAGGTCGAAGAAGCAAACCAGCACCATCTTGCCCTTCATATCCTCCAGCCGCAGGCTGATGCCGAGGTCTGCGAGCCGTGGCAACTCCCTGCCCACCGGTGAGGGCGCCGCCGCGGGGTCCGGCCGGAGCAACAGTTCGACTTCCTGCGTATGTACTCCCTTCTCAAACTGCACCGTTGCCAAGGCCCGGCCGCAGTAGATACGCCACGAAATGGGAACGTACCGCGACTCCTGCTCCCGGCCGAAGCGCGGACGGTCCCGGCTGGCATCGAGGCCCCGGAACTCGAAACGGCCCCGGGCATCGGCGACGGCATGGAGTTGCCCGCCACGCAGGGCGGGTGCATCGGGTGCGAAGGCATACACGTCCACGTTGGCGACCGGTGCCTTGTGCCCGTTGACCATGCGGACGACTCGACCCGTGATGATGCCGCCGAGGTCGAGCGTCACGTTCACGTGGCGCTCCCCCGCCGGTACCCGCAGCAACGCTCTGCAGGCGAAATCGGGATGGCGGAACACCAGATCGTAGGAGCCTTCCTCCGGCAACTCGAGGGCGAAGCGGCCCTGCCCATCCGTCACGGCGCAGGGTTGCGTGGCAAGCAATTGGAGGCCGGTGGAACCGTCTTGCCGTTGCGTGATAACGACCGGCGCGGTCACCACCGCCTGCGGGACCGGTACGCCGTGTTCCGCCACCACGGTCCCGGCCAGGAAACGTCCACCGCTTTCGGTGATCTGCTCATAGGTCTTGGCCGGTTGCCCCACCGAGGAGGTCGTGCCGGACCGGGCGTCATAAACGGCCGCACCGGACGGGAGCCGGACCTGGAACAGAGACTCCGGGACCTCCGCGCCGACCTTGACGCTGTTGGCATCGACCAGGATGCGCGTACGGGAGCGGTAGGCCCCGGAGTCCACGGTCCGCAGCCCGGCCACCGGAATCCAGCCGCCGTTCGCGAGCCGATGCAGGCGGACGTCGTTGACCTCGTGCGTCACCTGTGCCCCCGGGATCGTCGGGTGCCGGTCGAAGCGCCGAACACGGATGGGCACACCCGCCTCGCAGTCGAGCCAGATCCGCGTGCCCGCGGAATCGAGCAGCGGCCGGCTCACGTCGAGCACGTACGCGGACCGGTCCCCAGCCATTTCCGTCCCAGGATGAAGCCTCGCATGCTCCGGGACAAGCAGGTCGGCCAGGGCGTACTGCCCTGGCCCGAGGCGCATCTCCAGGCGGCCGGGCAGGGTCCGGGCATAATCGTCAGGATTGGGGTCGCTGAGGGTGGCCCGCCTTCGGCCGGGCAGTTGAACTTCAGTCCTGATCCGCTCATCGGAGATCGTCTCCGTGTTCAGCGCCGGTTCGTTGGGGCCGTAGAAGGCAGTCTCTTTCAGATACTGCTGTGCTCCCCGCCGGGCCCACGAAGCGTCGATCCACGCAAAAGGCCGGCCGGGCCCGCGCTTGCCGGCAGGCCCCGGGGCGGTCTCGGAGGAGAGGATCTGCACGGTGTAGTCCAATTGGATCATGCTGAGAAGAGCCTCATTCCGCGCTGCCAGACGGCGCACCGTCTCCAGCGTCACAGCTTCGTCCGCGCGGCCCGGCGCGCCAGCGAACGTCTCCAGCGGCATAAGGGCCAGTACCGTAGCCAGAATTTGCGATATCGTTCTCATGCGTCCCCTTTCGAGAGGGCGAGGCTGCCTGGCCCCTACTGCTTCATGTCAATTGAACTTCCGGGTCGAGGTGGTGGGTGGCAGCGGCAAGCGGAGTCCTCGGAGCTTGCCGATGGCGGATAGGCAAACCATCGGCAAGCTGCGCTTGCCGCTGCCACCCGTCCGG
>JALORE010000315.1 GCA_025459125.1 Planctomycetota bacterium
GATGATGGCGTTAGCCAGCCTCTATCACAGTGACTTGTGGGACACGTACTGGAAAGCCGTGCGGGCGGCCTAAAGCCGCCAGGATCTTTCCTCGCACACGATTGGCGCAGGAGTCACCGTTTTCACTTGCTTCGGGGTGGTAACCTCGGGTAGAATACGCCTGTTCTGACATGGGCGCTCTCATTGGGCCTGGCAAGTGTTGATCCTGACGAGAAGGAGGAGCAGACACCATGGTGAAGGCCCCGCAACGCGAGCCGTGCCGTCCGGGGGCTTCCGTGCCGCCACACATCGGACCGTATTCTCCACATGACTCGTGACCACGATCTCGCTTGGTCGGCGCGCAATCGTGCCGGCCAGTGCAACAATTGGGTGTACGGGCGCCGTATACCACCGAGGAACCGCTTCTCGCGGTGTGCGGACAGAATAGAGTGACGCCAAGACAAGGTACCTTTGAAGGAGGACAACCATGATGCGCAAGTCAATTCTGGCGGTTTTGTGTTTGCTGCTGCTGGGGCCGACGTGGTCGGCGCTGGCGGGCATGGACCCGACCCTGGCCGTCTACTGGCCCCTGGATGAGGGCAAGGGCACGGTAGCCACCGACATGAGCGGCAAAGGCATCAACGGTACGATCGCGGCCGGCCCGACCTGGGCCACACCGGGCAAGATCGGCGCCGGCGCCCTGCGGTTTACGGGCACGGGAGATGTCCGCGGGGCTCACGTTGCGCTGGACAATCGCAGCTTCACTATCGCGATGTGGATGAACCCGGTATTAACGGCGTCGATCGGGAACATGATCATCTTCTCCGAGCGGCAGTCCTCCGCGACTTCCCTGGACCTGCACGTGCGTGTTTCAGGACCGGCCGGTGCTTCCGGTCAAGGGCCCCTGAATGGCGTTCGCCTTGGGTTCTATAACGATGACGTAGACACCGCCGCTGATGTCCTCAAGGACGGCAATTGGTACCATCTGGCGGTCCGCTATGACTCGGCTTCCAAGAACCAGAGCATCTTTCTCAATGGCGTCCAGGTAGGCACGCGGACGGCCGCGAGCAACTTCCTGGCAACGTCCGGCGTGATCTGCCTTGGCTCTTGGATGGGCGGCAATACTTACCAGGGCCTGGTGGACGATTTCATGATCTTCCAGAAGGCCTTGTCCGACGCCGAGGTCAAGAACATCATGACCGGCCTGTCCAATAAGGCCCTGGCACTGAACGTCAGTCCGGCGGACGGTGCGACGGACGTCCCGCGCGATGCGACCCTGAACTGGCTCCAAGGCCAGTACCCCGCGACGCACGATGTGTACTTCGGGACCGTGTTCGCGGATGTGAACACCGCCAGCCGGACCAATGAGAAGGGTGTACTCGTCAGCAAAGGCCAGGCCGACACGACCTTCGATCCGGCCGGCCTGCTCGCCTACGGGCAGACCTACTACTGGCGGATCGATGAAGTCAATCAATCCCCGGACGGCACGATCTATAAGGGCGAGGTCTGGTCCTTTACCGCTGAGCCGTATGCCTACGCGGTGAAGCCCGTGAAGGCCACGGCCTCCAGTGCCCAAGCCAGCATGGGCCCGGAGAAGACCATCGACGGCTCCGGCATGACGGGCGACCTGCACGGCACCGAGCCGAGCACGATGTGGATGACCGGCGGCGCAAAGCCCAACTGGATCCAGTACGAATTCGACCGGGCCTACAAGTTCGCGAGAAGCTGCTGGTGTGGAATTCCAACCAGATGATCGAGGCCTTCCTCGGCTTCGGCGCCAAGGATGTCACGGTGGAGTACTCCATGGACGGCACCGCGTGGACCGCGCTGGGCAATGTGCCGGAATTCAGCCGAGCCCCCGGCATGCCCAACTACGCCGCCAACACCACCGTCAGCTTCGGCGGGGTCGAGGCGAAATACGTCAAGCTGACGATCAACACCAACTGGAACGGCGTCATCCCCCAGTCCGGTCTGGCCGAGGTTCGGTTCTCCTACATCCCGGTCCAGGCCCGGGCGCCGCAGCCCACGAACGGAGCCACGGGCGTCAGTGTGGAAACCGATCTGAACTGGCGTCCCGGCCGGGAAGCCACGTCGCACCAGGTGTTCCTCGGGACCGACCCGAACGCCCTAACGGTCGCCGGGAAGGTGACCGACCACAGCTATGCGCCGGGTGCGCTCAACTTCGGCACCAAGTACTACTGGAAGGTCGATGAGATCAACGCCATCACCTATCCGGGCGACGTGTGGAGCTTCACCACCCAGGAGTATGCGGCCGTGGATGATTTCGAGAGCTACACCGACGACGAAGGCAGCCGCATCTACGAGAGCTGGATCGACGGTTGGACGAACGGCACCGGCGCGGTGGTGGGTTACCTGCAGGCGCCGTTTGCCGAGACGACCATCCGCCATGGCGGCAAGCAGGCCATGCCGCTGGAGTACAACAACGTCAAGACGCCCTTCTACTCGGAGACTACGCGGACCCTCGAGACGACCCAGGACTGGACCGGCGGCGGGGCCAACACCCTCGCACTGTGGTTCCGCGGCCGCGCCACAGGCTTTGTGGACAAGGGCAACAATGCCTTCACCGTCAGCGGCGGCGGCACCGATATCTGGAACAACAGCGATCAGTTCCGCTTCGTCTACAAGTCGCTCAACGGCAATGGCTCCATGACCCTGCGCGTCGACAGCATCGCCAACACCAACGTCTGGGCCAAGGCCGGTCCCATGATCCGCGAGACCTTGGACGCCAACGCCAAGAATGCCTACATCGGGGTCACGCCAGGCAGCGGTGTCTCGTTCCAATGGCGTAACGCCATCGCCGGGGCCTCCGCCAACAGCCAGACCACCGGGCTGGTAGCGCCGTACTGGGTCCGGATCACCCGCACCGGCAACCTCATCAAGGCCGAGCGCTCACCGGACGGCAAGACCTGGACGCAGCAGGGCACGGACCAGACCGTCCAGATGGCAACCGCGCTCTATATCGGTATGGCGGTGACCAGCCATGATGCGGCGCTGACCACCACGGCGGCGATCTCCGAGGTCTCCACCACCGGCACCGTGACCGGCGCCTGGCAGGAGGCGGCCATCGGGGCAGCGATGCCGAGCAATGTTCCTGCGTCGCTGTACCTGACGGTCGAGGACAAGGCCGGCAAGAAAAAGACGGTCGTGCACCCGGATGCCGGCGTCACCGCAACTGCCGGGTGGACCGAGTGGCGGATTCCGTTGAGCGATCTGACGGGGGTCAACCTGGCCGCCGTGAAGAAGATTTCGCTCGGCGTGGGCGACAGCGCCAGTCCGAAACCGGGTCCGGCCGGTATGTTGTTCATCGATGACCTCGGCTTTGGGCACCCCATGAAGTAACGCCCGAGGCCCAAGGCGGATTCGCAAGTGAGAGGGTCCCCCCGACGCGCGGCTGCGCGTCCGGGGGACCCTGCTTTTTCGGGCGTGTCGATTCCCGGGTAGACAAGAGCTGAAGCAGGTGGTATCATAGGATCGACGGATGTCACACCTCGGCAGATGGTGCAAACGGGAGGCTCGCGAACGACGTGAAGTGAGAGCAGGATCTCAATCTCTGAAGGAGGACTTATCATGTCTGGAAAAGGGTTGCGTTCTCTCGTCGTGGTGGCGGTGCTCGCCCTGGCCGTGGTATCGGCGCAGGGCAGCCCGTATGACCGGGTCGCCTACTGGGATGGCACATACGGGACCGCCTGGGCCGGCGATGGCAGCCCCGTGCGGGATGCCCTGCAGCAGGCCGGGTACAAAGTGGTCAATGCCGCCGAGCTCAAGACCTGGATGGAGGCGCGCATCACCGACCGCAAGCTCAGTGTGGTCGTGATGTGCCGGGATGTCGTGCCCAACACGGTCGCGGAGACAATGACGGCGAGTTGCACGATTCGGCGCTATCTCGACGCCGGGGGAAAGATGGTATGGTACTCGGATTGGCCGTTCTACTACCAGGGGAACCCGGCCAACGTCACCTGGGGTCAGAACGGGGCCATCCAGATCCTGGGTTTCAACGCCGCGACCGGACCGAATGACCAGAACCAGCAGGTGGTGATCACGGACGTGGGACGCCGCTGGGGATTGACGACGCCCTGGTCCTCGACCCGCCCCACCTCGCCCACGGTAACCCCCAATCTCGAGGTGCTGGCGACGGACAATAACGGCAACGCCGCCGGCTGGGTCAAGCACTATGTGGCGGGCGATACGTTCCGCGGGTTCGTCCGCATCGACGACCACACCGGCGCGCCGGTCAACATCCCGCAATTGATGGCCGTGGCGGAGTACTATGTGACGGTCACGACCGCGACCGGACCGGTCCCCGGCAACGGCGCGACGAACGTGCCGCGCGACGTCGTCCTCGGTTGGACGGCCGGCGAGTATCCGTCCACCCATGACGTGTACTTCGGGACGGCCCAGGCCGAGGTGAGCGGCGCCGCCCGGACAAGCCCGGCGGGCGTGCTGGTCGGCAAAGGTCAGACCGACACCACCTTCGATCCGCCCGGCCTGCTCGCCTACGGGCAGACCTACTACTGGCGGATCGACGAGGTCAACCAGTCCCCCGACGGCACCATCCACAAGGGCGACGTCTGGTCCTTCACGGTCGAGCCCTACAGCTACCCGATCACCAACGTGACCGCGACCGCTTCCAGCTCGGACAAGGACACCACCAGCCCGGCCAATACGATCAATCGTTCCGGCCTGACCAATGACCTGCACGGCACGAGCAGCAGCACCATGTGGGTCAGCAACATGACCGGGCCGCAGCCGACCTGGATCCAATACGAGTTCGATCGGACGTACAAGCTCGACGAGTTGTGGGTTTGGAACCACAACACGGACTTCGAGATGGTCCTCGGTTACGGGTTCAAAGACGTTACCGTGGAGTATTCCACCGATGGCGCCACCTGGACCCGGCTGAAGGAGGCGCAGTTCGCCCAGGGAACCGCGACAGGCGGCTACGCGCACAACACCACGCTGAAACTCGACGGCGTGCCGGCCCGCTACGTGCGGCTGACCGCCCAGAGCAACTGGAGCCTGATCGGCATCAAGCAGTACGGCCTGAGCGAGGTGCGCTTCTTCCATGTGCCGGTGGCCGCTTCGGCGCCGCAGCCGGCCCCCGGGGCCACCGGCGTGCCGGTCGATGCGACACTGGATTGGCGGCCGGGCCGCGAGGCCGGCTCGCACCAGGTGTTCTTCGGGACCGACCAGGCGGCGGTCGCGGCCGGCACGGCGCCGGTCCAGACCGTGACCGAGCACCGGTATGACCCCGGCTCTCTCAACTTCGGCACCACCTACTACTGGAAGATCAATGAGGTCAATACCGTCAAGGCGGTCACCTATCCGGGTGACGTCTGGAGCTTCACCACGCAGGAATACGCGGTCGTGGACGACTTCGAGAGCTACACCGATAACGAGGGCAGCCGGATCTACGAAACCTGGATCGACGGCTGGTCCAACGGCACCGGCTCCGTGGTCGGATACTTGCAGGCTCCATTTGCCGAGCAGACCATCGTGCACACCGGCAAGCAGTCCATGCCTTTCGAGTACAACAATCTCAAGACACCCTACTACTCCGAAGCCGAGCGGGCCTTCGACACGCCTCTGGACTGGACCTCCGGCGGCGCCGACACCCTGGCCCTGTACTTCCGGGGCTATCCGGCCGGCTTGGTCGACAAGGGCAACAACGCCTTCACCGTCAGCAGCACCGGCAGCGACATCTGGAACAACTCCGACCAGTTCCGCTTCGTCTATAAATCGCTCAACGGCAACGGCTCGATCACGGCTCGGGTGGACAGCCTGACCCGCAGCGACGCCTGGTCCAAGGCGGGCGTCATGATCCGTGAGAACCTCGATGCCGGCGCCAAGCACGCGTCGATGGTAGTGACGCCGGACAATAGCTGCTCCCAGCAGTATCGCAATGCCACCAGCGGCGCGAGCAACAGCACCAACTGGACCGGCACGGCGGTCCGGGCCCCCTACTGGGTTCGGGTCACGCGCACCGGGAACCTCTTCAAGACGGAGAGCTCCGGGGACGGCAAGACCTGGACGGCCCTGGGCACGGATCAGAACATCACGATGGCCGCGAGCGTCTACATCGGCCTGTGCCTGACCAGCCACAACCCCGCTGCCTACAGTACGGCGGAGTTCTCGAACGTGGCGACGGCCGGCACCGTGACCGGCGCCTGGCGGGACGCCTCCATCGGCGTGACGCAGAGGGCCAACGATCCGGCGCCGCTGTACCTGACGGTCGAGGACAAGGCCGGCAAGAAGAAGACAGTCGTCCACGCCCAGGCCGCCGCCACTGCCACCGGCGCCTGGACCGAATGGCGGATTCCGTTGAGCGATCTGACGGGTGTCAACCTGACGGCCGTCAAGAAGATCACGCTCGGCGTCGGCGACAGGGCCAGTCCGAAACCGGGTCCGACCGGCATGTTGTACCTCGACGACATCGGCTTCGGTCATCCGGCGAAATAGCCGCCGACCGTGGCTACGCCGCCACACGCGGCGCACGATGACACCGCGGCGGGGCGTTCGTCCCCCAGACGAGCGCCCCGCTCTTCTTCTCCCTCTGCCGGTCCCGCCCCGGCAGGACCTTCCATGGCTGCCGTTCTTGGACCGGCCGTGCGAGAAAGCCGGCGTAGGAGGGGCTTTGACAAACAGAACCGGTAATGCGAGTCTGCCTGTTGCCAGGTGCCAGACTGGCGCCTCGTAGACATGCTTGACTTCGGGAGCAAGACATGCCTACGCAAAGCCGTAGGCATGGCACCCGACCGCCCCTGTAAAGGTGAGAGACAGGGTGGCAGCGGCAAGCGGAGTCTTCGGAGCTTGCCGAGGAGATCAGCGCGCGACGATTTCGAAAGGGATGGCCGGCAGCGTGCCCAGGGGGGAACGCTGGCGGTTGGTTTTGGGCTTGCCGGGGCCGGAGGCGGGGGTCCGCTCGCCGAAAATGGTGACGATCAGGTTTCCTTTCAAGCCCGGCCTGGCTTTGGCGGCGTCAGCTTGCAGCGTGAGCACGGTGCCGCGCGGCCCCGAGGAGGTACCCTGCACGGTGATACCCTCCGGCGGCTCGCTCAACTCGAACTCGATCTTGTCGAAGAACTTGACGGCGGGCAGTCCCACGCGGACCGGAGCCGTCCCACCGGCGGGAATCCGGATCGGCGGCTCGCTGAGGATGCGGGCAAAACTCCGCGTCGCCCCGCGCCTCGTCAGGACCACCTGGAGATCCCGGGCCGGGACCAGGTGCCGATAGGCGAAGGCCTGCATCATGTCGTCCGCCGGCACGGCCCGCCGGACGATCTCCTGACCCTGGATCGTCGCGCGGCCTTCCAGGCTCAGGCTGATGGGCTCGTCCTGGGGAAGGGGTGGGAGCGTCAGCGTGACCGGCACACGGTTCTGGCCGCCCGGCACGACGCCGCCGCTCAGCAGGAATCCCGGCGGGACGTCCTTGAGAGTCAGCGTGATGTCGCCGGAGAAGCCGTCCTGGCGCAGGGCATAGACGGTGACGGGAATCGTCTGCCCGGCGCCGCCGTTGATCGCAGAAGGACAGAGGCGCAGCTCGAAATCGGGCCGGGGCGGGCTCAGACGCAGGCGGTAGGCGTACTCCACCCCGCCCTTGCCCTGGGCATCGCCCAAGTGCAGGCGGTACGTCCCATCCGCGGGCAAGGTGGCCATCAGGAACGAATCCGCGTGATGGGTGTCCAAGCCCGAGCCCTTGTCTTCATAGTCGTCGTTGAATGCGAGTTGCCGGCCGGCGGCATCGGTGAGTTTGAGCACGGAATCCAGCGGGGAATCCAGCCGGCGGGCACAGACCTCCGCGACGATCTTGTCTCCCGCACGACCTTCGAAACGAAACACATCCCAGGCGCCGGCCTGGTCGATGCGCCCGTTGACGATGACCGGCAGCGTGACCGCCTGGGCGTTGTCGGGCGAGTTGTTGGGAGCTTGTTCCAGGCACTCCCGGATCGTATCCACTGCGAACGGCACCGTATTGGAGACCTGCTGCCCCGCGCGCACGGAAAGCGGGTGCAGGCCCGGCGCCTGGTCCGTGGCATCCATGGTCAGCGGATCGGCCGGGAGGTTCCAGCCCTTGATTTCGACCATCGTTTTGGCGCCGGCCGGACCGCCCAACGGGAAGATGCTCGTCACAAACGGCAGCTCGCCCATCGCGATGCGGTAGACGAAATCCTCGCGGCCGCGGTAGATGGCGTCGCGGATCTCGACAAAATAGTCGCCGTCCGTGGGGATCTCGTAGTGCAGGACCGGATCGGGATGGAACCGGTAGTCGTCGTCATAGGCCAGCTCGCGGCCCCGGACGTCGTAAAGGGACACGACGGCCTGGAACCAGCCGGGCACGGCGTCGGCCAGGTAGGGAATCAGCTCCCGCGCACTGGCGGCGACGATCAGGTGCTGGCCCCGGCGGGCCTGGAAGCGATACCGGTCCACATCGGCCGCCTGGTACTGCTGGGCCTGGCGCGAGAAGTAGGCATTGCGGTTCCCCTCGCCGGGCACGAGCCGGCCGTTCACGACCGCCGGCAGCGTGACGATGGTCTCGGCGCCGCTTTCGCAGAACTCCGGCAATTGCGCGACGCAGAATACGAGCGGATTCGACAGTCCCAGCGGTGTGCGCAGCCGCAACTGCCGCTGGCCCGGAGCGGCATCCGGCGCGATCGCCACTTCAACCGTGACCGTCTCGGCCAGCGCGGGGTTGGCGTTGCGCCGCATGGAATCGGCAATCCGATCCCGCATCTGGGCCATTTCCTGCATCGTCGTAGCGTTCTTGCCCCGCTGTTTCTGCAGCTCCAGCAGCTTCTCCCGCATCGTGTTGATCTCTTTCTGCGAGAGAGGCTTGTCGTAGGCGAGCATCGTGGCCCGCACTCCGGCGCCGGAGACGTAGACGGCGCTGACACTATCCAGGGACCGCCCGCCGATCTGGATCTGGAAGGTGGCGTCCTGCCGGCCGCCGGCGGGGTAGACGTACCCCAGATTCGGGGCGATCTGCTGGGCCCGTGCCGCCGGGATGGCGGCCAGGAGAACTACCCACACGGCCGCTGCCTGTCGTTCCGAGGCGTTGACGATCATATGACAAACCTCCCTTGTTGCCCGAGGCGTTCGTAAGATGGGCTTCAGCCCATGCGGTCTTTGCGGAGTCTCTGCAAGGGCAGCATGGGCTGAAGCCCATCCTACAAGCTACCATGTTCTCGATTCTGTCAGCGACTCCTATGGTAGTAAGTCCTTATGCCCTTACGGGCACACTAC
>JALORE010000316.1 GCA_025459125.1 Planctomycetota bacterium
GAGCATGGGAACCGCATGCCGGACAGCGGCGAATTCTCCCAGCGGCCGGCCCGCGACGCGCTGGGTCGGCGAGTCCGGCGTAACGAGCTCCGGATGCTGCGCTTCCAGGGCCTTGAGCTCGGCGTAAAGCCGATCATACTCCTGGTCGCGGATCTCGGGCTGATTCTGGATGTAGTAGAGGTAGTCGTGCCGGCGGATCTCACGCCGCAGTCCGTCAATCCTGTTCTTGTCGTCTCCAACCATAAGCGTTCACGATGGACGATTGCCGCGAATTGTCCCGGGTCCATACCCCGACCGCTTGTCCATCACCCGCATATGATTATAGCCCCACGACCGGAGCTGACCATCGAGAAATCCCGTGAGTGGCGCCGCCGTCATCTCGTGCGGGTGCGACCTGCACAGGCGCAGAGGCGGCACCCAGGACCGGCGGAGAAGGGAACGGAAAGGCCGCGGGGGGAACGCGTCAAAAGGGAGAAATGCAAGAAGGTGAGAGGGTCAGAAGAGAGGGTGCGACCTTCTCTTCGTACCGTCTCACCTTCTGGGGGTGTTGGCCTCGCCCGGCGAACGGCTGGGGCAGACACTCACCGGGGTCCGAGGCTTCGGATCGGCCGCTTCTTCTTCTTCCAGGGAGAGCGCTCAGCGGCCGCGAACCGACCCGAGCACGAACCGATGGCCGATCACGTCATAAACGAAAGTTCCGCGCGAACCGGACTGGACATGGACCTGCTGGTTGTTGACGGCGAAGATCATCTCCAGACGCTTGCCGTAATAGACATCCGCGGCGCCGGAAAGGGACAGGGCATTGTAGAGATCGGTTCCCAGGTCAAGAATCTGGTCGTCCGAGAAGCCCACGCGCTGCATGACGCGGACGATATCCTCCGGCGTGAGCCGTGCCACTTCCCGGCTGCTCTTGGGCACCACGCGCAGCGCCGGGTCACGGCGTCGGCTCGGCCTCTCGGTTCGTTGCGGCGGAGGCGCCTGGAACCGTTCCGGCGTTTCGAACCGATCTGGTGTTTCGAACCGGTCTTGCGCCGGGGACTGGTCCTGCGTCTCATATTGGTCCGGGTACTCCCGCGGCGCGGTCCGCGCCGGCCGATACGGTTCCTCGTCGGCGCCCAACTCCGACCATTCGACCGGCCGGAGCCCGCCGTTGCAGCCGCCCACCAGCATGGTCAGTGGAGCCAGCGTCAGGAGCATTGCCGCACCCAAGATGAATCCACACCTGCTCAGCACTGTTCACCCTGCTCCTTTCCTCGATCGGTTATCGGCCCGGGTTCCGCAGAATCTCTTCGAGTTGAGGCCGGAAGCTCTCATCGCTCGCCGGCTGGTTGCCGATCATGGTCGGGTCTGCCGGACTGGGGCCGTTGCCCGTCACGCCGTTCTCGTGCACCAGGTGCGCCGTCACGAATACCGCGACCTCGCGGCTGGCCTTGTCCCGGTTGCGGTTCTTGAACAACTCGCCCAGGAGCGGGATGGAGCTGATCCCCGGAACGCGTTTATCGCTGCTCTTGCTGCGGTTCTCCGTCAGGCCGGCGACCGCGACGGTACCGCCGTCCTTCACGACGACGGAGTTGCGCGACGTACGCCGCGTGACCAACGGCAACTCGCTGCCGCGGGCCTTCGGGTTGCTGTCGCTGACTTCGACCGCCATCTCCAGCGTGATGTCGTTGTTATCCCCGATGTGCGGCGTGATCGTCAGCACGGTGCCAGACTCGATCTTCTGCAACTCCGCCCGGGCATAGAAGGAATCCACGCCGGTCTGGGCCATCATGAACCATTCTTCCTGGATGACCCCCATCTGGGCCCGGGTCCCATCCTGCGCGACCACGGTCGGGTTGGCGATAATATCCGCCTGGCTGTTCTCCTGGAGGAGATTCAACGTCAGCATCAAGGATTCCGTGAAGGTCCGGTCGGGCGTGTAGCCGAGCTGGACGCCCCAGGGCCAACCGGTCAGCGGCGCCGCCCCGGCTTCGCCCACCCCGTCGCGGAAGGTCCCGGCCCGCAACGTGGGCCAGCCCCACTCCGTGCCCAGGTTCAGCAGGTCACCACGCTCCATCACCACCACGCGTGCCTCCAACAGCACCTGGCGCTTGGTGACGTCGATGATCGCCAGATCGCGCGCGATCCGGTCGATGATGCTGGTGGGCGCCGTGACGATCAGCGTGTAACCCTGGTCATTCGGATCCAGGGCGTTGGGCAACTCCGCCTGGACGTACTGAGCGAGGCTCGTGTGCAGCAGCGCCTTGGCGCGGCCGGCATGGATGTAGTTCATCCGGATGCGACGGGTTTCGCTGACGTCGATGAACGTCCGGCTCATGGAGCCGCGGTCGGCAACCAGGTAGTAGTTGCCTTCCTTCTTGAAAACGTAGGGCTTTCCGGCCAGCACCATGTGGAGGGATTCCTCCAGGGTGACGTTGTTGAAGGTCAGATTGACCGGTCCCTGGACATTGGGGTCGGGGATGATCGGCACGTCGGCGGCGGCCGAGATATCCTGCAGGGCCTGGGCCAGATCGGTGCCCGGGAAGGTGTTGGAGATCGGCCGGTACACAAAGTACGACCGTTCGCCCAAGGGCCGCCAGGCGTATGCCGGCCGCATGCTCGTCACGATCGCCTGCAGCGCCGAGCCCACCTGGTAATCGACCAGGCTGGGGATGGAGATGCTCACCGGGTCATTCTTGACCGTGGCATCCCAAGTGATGCTCACGCCCGCCTTGTTGGCGATATCTTTCAGGACGTTGTGCAGCCGCAGGACCCCCAGCTCGGGGTCGCCCCGAGGGATAACCGGGGACGGCCCAACCGGAGGCAGCCCGGTCGGCGGCGTGGGTTGGGTAGGCTGCGGGAGCGTGTCGCCCGGCCGGAAGGTCGTCATATCGGGAGACGGCGTCGGCGTGGGAGCCGGCTGAGACTGGGCGCTGGACGGATTCATCAGGTCGCTCATCCGGGTCTGGATCTCGCCCAGCCGTTGCATCCGCGCCGCCGGGGTCGGCACACCCGTCTTGTTGTTGGCGTCGATCTCGGCCATCAGGCCGTTCATTTCCGTGCGCAGTTGCTCGATCTGCTGCCGTCGCGCCTGCTCGTCGGCCGGAACCGATGTCGGCTGCGTCACCGGCGGCGTTACCGGCTGCGTCGGCGGCGTGACCGGTTGCGTCACCGGCGGCGTCGGCGGCGTCACCGGTTGGGTCACCGGTTGGGTCGGCCTCGGATTGACCTTGTCGATATCCTCCCGCACGTCCGTATACGTCGCGCCGGGCGGATTGAAATCGAAGCCTTCTTTCTCCCACTTCAAATCGCCGGTCCAGCCGAAGGGGACCTGGATCCGGTAGACACCCTTGGCATCACTGCGGGCCGTGGTGCCGCCCGGGGTCGCGGTGACGACCACATCCGCGATCGGTCCCGTCTCAATCACGAACTTGTCCGTGATCGTCAGCATTCTCACCTTGCCGGTGATCGTGTTGTTGGGCAGGGGACTGGTCAGCGACTCAATCACCTTGACCGGCGGCGTGAACGCGTAGCCGTCCTTCTGGAACGTCACCTTGCCCTTCCAGCCGTGATTGAGCTTGAGCTCGAACTGGCCGGTGGCGTCCGTGGGGACCACGCCGGGCTCGCCGTCGGCCACCACCAGGACATCGGCCACGCCGTTGCCGGAGCCGTCCACGACACGGCCCGAGACCGCGTGCTGCTGGATTCGCGCCAGGAAGTCGCGATTCGGCTGCGGGGACAGCAGTTCCTCGAAGACGACGTTCTCCGGCTCGAAGGAGAAGCCCGGCTTGGTGGGCGTGATGGTGCCTTTCCAGCCGTAGGGCAGCTCGACACTGTACACACCGTCCGGTCCGGAAACCACGCTCGTCGGGAGCCCCCGGAGCATGACGGCCGGCACCCCGGTGCTGCCGGTGACCCGGAACGTCACGGTGGTGGCCCGGTAGTCCTGCCCGGCCAGGTTCTGCACGAGCGGGGGATAGTCCCGGCTGGCCGGATCGAAGTTGAACCCGTCTTTCTTCGGGGTCACGGTGCTGGACCAGTTGTAGTCGACTTTGACGGCGTAGGCGCCCCGCTCATCGCTCATGGGATCGCCGGGCAGCCCGAACAGGGTCACGCGTCCGGTGCCGGTGTTGCCGGCGATGGTCAGTTGGATCGCGGCGCCGCTGTAGTCCTGGTTCTCCTGGCTGGCCGTAACCTTGGGATACGTCTTGCTGGGCGGCGTGAATTCGAAACCGGGCCGGAACGGCGTCACCGTGCCGGTCCAGCCGTAGTCGACGGTGGCGATGTAGTAACCGTTGCCGTCGGTCATGGGATCGCCGGGCAGACCCTTGAGGGTCACGCCGGCCATGCCCGCGGTTCCGGAGATCTGAAAGACGAATTTCTTGGCCTGGAAATCCTGATTCGTCAGGTTCTGCAGCACGGGCGGATAGTCCATCTCCGGCGGCGCGAACTCGTGTCCTTCCTTGACGGGGGTAATCTTGCCGGTCCAGCCGTATTTGACCTCGGCGCGATAGACGCCGTTGGCGCCCGCCTTCGGCTCGCCGGGCAGGCCCTTGAGGGTGACGCCCTCGGCCCCGGCGGAGCCGGAGATGACGAACGTCTGCTCGACGATCTTGTAGTCGTCCTTGACGTCCCGGGTCACCTGGTTATAGGTCTTGCTGGGAGGATCGAACCGCCAGGCGGGCTTTTCGGGAATGACGGTGCCGCTCCAGCCCCAGGGGACGGTCGCCGTGTAGCGGCCGGAGGCATCGCTCGTCACCTCTTCCAGGAAACCGACCAGCTTGACGTCCGGCTGTCCCACCAAGCCGGAGATCTTGAACGTCAGTTGCTCGGCCGTGTAGTTCTCGTCGGGCATGTTGGCCGTGACCTTGGGGTAGTTCCGGGCCGTCGGCGTGAACTTGAAGCCCGGCTTGACCGGCATGACCGAGCCGCTCCAGCCGTGGTTGACCAGCACGCTGTAGTTGCCGTTCTCATCGGTGATCGGCGCCGGCAGGGGAAAACCCCGCAGCTCCACCCCGGCCAGACCCACCGAGCCGGAGACGGTGTACTGCTTCGGTCTGATGCTCACCTGGCCATGACCGTCCGGGGCCCATAAAAGGATTGCACACAGGGCTATCATCCCCCCTAATGGTAGTCCAATACATTTCCTGGCCATAGGTTAACGTCCCTTTCTTGAGCCACGAGCACACGTTCCCGTAGCTCGAAACCTGTATCGGCAATCCGGCGCCCTGCTTTAAGCAAAAACCTCCCCTGCGGTATGCTCTGTTTACATCAGATTGATCGGCACGGGCGCCGCTCCCGTCGGCTGGGCCATACGGGCCACCTTGCGTCCGCCCTGTTCTTCCACGATGATGATGCGCTGTTCCTGCAGCCCGTTGGTCGGGCCGCCTTCCCAGTTGAGAGCCGACGTCACGTAGTACGTGCCCGGGTCCACGTCCGATACATCCAGCGCGCCCGAGAAGACGCGGGCATCGAAGGGAAGCATGACCCCGGTCTGGCCGTAGGCCTCGCTGGTCATCAGGAAGCGTTTCAGGATCGAAGCGGCCCCGCCCCCGACGCCGGGCTTCGACAGGATCCCCTCGCAGACCGGCTTCACGTAGGTCTCCCCCATGTTCGAATACGCCGCCGTCACCAGATAGCGGGACGCATTCGTCTCGGACACCGTCAGGACGGTGGGCTTGAGCAAGGTCGTGCCGGTCCCCTGCTTATACTCGATGCACACCGGCGCCGTCTTCATCCCCGCCGGCGTCCCGTCGGCGTAGGTGACGCGCAGCCGCAGCGTCCCGTAATACGTCGGGTACTTCATCCCGTCTTTGGGCATGCGGACGAGCAAGCCCACATTGCGCTTGGCGTAGCCGCGCAGGGAGAACTGCGTCGGCGCCACGGTCACCCAGTCGGCGCACCCGAGATCCTCGCCCCGGATGCCGCGGCCGTTCACGATGCCCAGCATGTGGGGCGGCAGGATCAATTGCGCCTCCACGTTGACGGTCTCCTGGGACCGGTTGATCACTTCGACAAAGGTCGACCGGGTGGACCCGGGTACGGCCTGAATGCTGGCCGGGTTCGGCTGCACGTCCAGGCTGACCTCGGTCTTCACGGGCCCCACGATGTTGTCGCCGACGAAACTGATGTCCTTCTGCTTCCGGTCGCCGCGCTGGCCATCGACGAACAGAAAGGCCTCGACCCGGTACGTGCCGGAAGCCAAGAGCCGTCCCACGTCCTGCGTCAGGTGCAGCTTCGCCCCGGGCATGGCGATCAGTTCCGGGAACCTCACTTCCGCGACCCGGGTCCAGTGACCACCCTCCGTTTGTCCCCACAGGCGCGCCACCGGATTCAGGCTGGAGAACGTCCCACCGGCGTTCGTGATGTCGATCGTGACCTTATTGGCGGCCGGTTTTGCGAGTACCTTGGGCTCGAAATGCAGCCCGGCGTTCGTCAACGAGACCTCCCGGCGCACGGGCTGGTTCTGGATTTCCAGAATGATCGGAACCACCAGCTCCATGTTGACCGGGGCCAGGGTGCCCTCCAGAGAGACCATGCGGGCCTCCGTGGTCGCCACGATCGCGGCAAAATAGAAGCCGTTGGTCTGCGGCGGCACGTTGATTTGCAGCGTGAAGGGAATGACCTTGTACGGCGGCACGTCGATCGGGGCCGAGGGGACACTCAGCCAGGTCCGGCAGCTCCGCAGATTCGCCGTAGCCAGGTTCGGATCGCCCGGGAACATCTCCACCCACCGCCCATCCGGAATCTGGGTGTACTCCGCGATGCGGAGCGTCACCTTCTCCGCGTTGGTCGGATCGACGTTTTCCAGCTTCAGCTCCGTCGGGCGCTGGACGCCGGGCGACAGGGTCCGCCGCAGAATCATCGGCTGCACGAGGAAATCCGCGCAGGCCACGTCGCCGATCAGGAGCACGAGGGCCAAAAGTCCGAGAATCCGCGGCGCGGTGATGCCGCTCGTGGCCGGCGGACGTGCCTGACTCATGCAGAGTTGTGCGTTTTCTGGCCTGGCTCTTTTCTCACCCATCGTACCTGCTCCAGAATTCACTGCCATTGCGATCGTTGCCTCCACGGTTTAGGGTCCGTGCGGGTAGTTTGACACCAATCCAGCGTCTCTTCGGCAATGCAGGGACGGTACTTGCCCCCTTTTCCGGCGAAATCCCCCGAACACCCCCAACGTAACGTGTCGCTTCGCCTCAGGACGACCCGGTTCACCCGGGTGATTGCCCTGAATAGATATTACGTACATTACCATATTGAGGGCCACATGTCAATACCCTATTTGTCCAAACTCGCGATTTTACCACGGTTTGTGCGCCATGGCGAGCCATATCCCTGGCGTGGGTGCATGACCGCGGTTGCAGGGGCATCCCGAGGTGTGCCGCCACCACGCACCGCAACGGCCGCAAAAACAAGAAGGGAGGGCTGGATAACCTATCCAGCCCTCCCCGTAGGATTCTTTGGTTCAGTCATCCTGAACCTCTGTGTTGGTCTGAGAGTTCAGCCTGCACAGAAGAACCTGTGTGACGACTTGCTATCAGCCGCAGCCGCCCGCCATCGCAACGCTCACGTTCGGACGAACGCGCAGGGTCACGGTACCGACTTGCAGGCAGTTCGTGCCGCCGACGAGCTGGCTCAGGTCCACATCCT
>JALORE010000317.1 GCA_025459125.1 Planctomycetota bacterium
TTCGCGGCATGGCCATCTCGGGAACCGGGCACGAAATCACCCGGGTCGAGGTCAGCACCGACGGTGGCCTGACGTGGACCGATGCGGCGCTCACCAGCGCGTTCGTGCCTAACCCGACTTCGCGGATTCGCGGGTTGGAACCTGCGTGGCGGGGTCAAAAAGGGCCTTTTTAGCCAAAAGTCTTCACTACAGAGACGCCCCCTCTGGGCCCTGGGCGGTCGTGATCCGCGGCGGCGGTTGGGCCGGCAGTTGCAGCTTCAGTCTCGCCAAGAGCAGTTGCAGGTCCGGCTCCGGCTGGGTGTAGCGTGACAGGATCAGCGTGCGACCGTCGCTGGTGGGGATGTGCACATCGACCATCTGGACCGCCGCGAACTTCTCCAGGACACTGCGGGTCGTCAATCCCGGCGCCAACGTCCGCAACCACTGACCCAGCGTCACGTGCAAGCAGTAGGCCAGGAAACTCACGAAGATGTGCGCCTCGATCCGCGTCTGCTCCTGGTGGAAGATCGGCCGGATCGCCAGGTCGCCCTTGAGATGACGAAATGCCTGCTCGACCTGGACCAGTTGCAGATAGTAGTTCCATACCACCGCCGGGTCGGTCTCGGTCAGGTTGCTCCGCAAGAGATACCGGCCTTCCCGCCGCCGCACTTGCCGCAGCTTGTCCTTGTTCAGGCGATAGGTGAACGTCGCCTCGGTCGCATGCACCTCGACCGCCACCAGACGCCAGGCACTGGGGGCCTGCTGGCGGGCCGCTCCGAGCTTCATCAATAAGTCCTCCCGCCGCAGCTTCTTCCTGGCCTGCAACTCGTGCAGGCGTTGCCAGAGCTTCTTGAGCTGCCGGCGGCGCATGGAGCGTTCCTTGGCCACCCGATCCGCACTGCGGGCCAAGACATACAGCTCTCCTTCCCGGGCCAGCAGCTTGACGGTCACGCCCGGACGCGCCTGTTGCCAGGGTTTGTCCAACAGGTCCTTTTCCAGCTTGCTCAGCCGGCCCTTGGGCGTGCCCACCAGGTACTGCACCGGCGGGACGCCGGCCCGCATCTCGGCCAGAACTTCTTCTGTGGGAATGCCCCGGTCCATCACCCAGATCCGCCGGGCTTTGCCATACTGCTGCTCGATCTTCTGGAGGAATTCCTTGAGCGTGGTCTTATCCGCCGTGTTGCCGCAGAGCACTTCATAGGTCAGGGGAAAGCCCTGCGGTGTGACAATCAAGGCGATCACCACCTGCACGCAGTCCGGCCGTTTGTCCCGGCTGTAGCCGAATTGCCGCTTGTCGTTCTCGCCCAACGGTGGTTCGCTCTCGAAGTACGTGCTCGTCAGATCGTACAGCAGCACATCGAACTCGGCTTCGAACAGATCCCGCCACCGCTGCACCAGATGCGAGAACAAGGCGCTCTTATGGGCCAGGACCTGATCGTGACAGCCGTAGAGCTTGTGGGGATCGGCCAGCGAGAAGTCTACCCCCAGCAGATCGGCCAGCGCACTATTCTCAAACCACTGGCGATGCAACCGCCACTCGCTGCCCGGGGCCAGCAGCCGGTAGACGGTCAAGACCGCCAGGACCTGATCCCAGCGCGTCCCCTTGCGGCTGGGCTTCAGTCGCTGGACCCAGAACTGATCCAACTGCAACTGACGCCACAGAACCAACGCCAGCCAGCACGCGCCCCATTGCCGCGCGCGATGCAGGGACAACTCCTTGAGCCGCAGACGCACGATGGGGATTCCCGCCTCGACGATGGCGTCGAGACGTTCCTCCGGGAACAACGCCATCGTCTGCGGCGGGCCGGCCTCATCGGGAAAGACCTCGACCGCGCGGGCCCACGCCCGTTCCTGGGCGTCATTGATCTCGCCGAGATACAGCACGTGCCGCTGGTTCACCCGACCGTCGGCCAACCGACGGTTCTCGACGATGCTCCAGTAGGAGTGTTCCTTGCCGTTCTTCTTGCGTTGGATGTGCCGTAAATACATACCGGCACTCCATTGTGCGCACAGCCAAGCCCCTGCCAATAGGATAGGTCTTCACTACAACAGCTTTGCAGCCATCCGCCCGCTCTCACAACCCCGCCAGGTGGGATCGCCGCCCCCAAAGAATCCCAAACTCACCCGAATCCGCGAAGTCGCGCTACCTTGGCACCTGTCTGCTGGCGGTCCTACAGGCCGAGTCTACCGTGCTCCATCAGGACAACGGCTTGGCCCTCTACGACCGTCTCGAAAAGAAGACCGTGCGACTCAAGCGTCCGGACAATGAGGGAAGGTGGATGGGTTTCAGCGCACGATTCACGACCGAAGATGACGACAACTTTCTCAAGCTGTCGGCGCCTGGATGCTTGGGCTGTACGTGCATGCCCGCCGATATCGAACGTCAGCTCTTCCCCGAGACACGATCCACGCCTACCGCCCGGAGAATGCAGCGCAGTTCCTCGTCGCTGGCTCTCGTGCTCTCGCCACGCACCGGACGTCCGTCAGAATCTGCCTGCGTCCGCCAGGTCGGCCCGGCGGGTCTCCGGCGTGATCTGGAGCGATTGCAGTCGGTCGTCACGGTATCTGCCTTCCACGATCGTTTGATAGGGTGCGCGGAGCTTGAAGTCCGCGTCCCAGTCCTTCGGCCAGGCGGGCAACAGGAGGATCTTCCTGCCGTCGGTCTGAAGCAGCATGGCCTGAAACGTCTTCATCAGCACCCCGCCATGATCCTGGTCCGGCGTCCAATCGTAGTTCGGTCCCCAGAACGCCGGGACGCGCTCCTGCGGGTCGTGATGGGTGGGTCGGTCGATGAGGCCTCGGCGCACCGCGTCCGTGAGGCCAAGGTATGCCATGAAGATATCGTCCTGCCGCCAGCCATGATGACCGTTGTCCCAGCGGTGCTCGAGGGCCGCGAGGCCCCACGACAGATTCGGCCGGTTCAGGGCGATCAGCCGGAGCGGCTGCTGACACGGCATGCACACCTTCCACCATTTCTGCGTCGTCGGATCGGCCGCCAACTGCGGAATGGTGATCCAGGCCCCGAGCATCGGCGCGAGGAGCCAGCAGATCGAAGCCTGGGCCAGCCAGTACGTCTGCCAGGACCAGCCCCGCAGCTGCTGTTGCGGCGTATAGCACCACGCGGCGGAGGTGGCCCCGAGAGCGTGCAGGACCACGCTAAGGATGGGATTGGCTGCTACAACTGCCATAGGTCACAGAATCCTGTCGAATTGGTCAAGGGCCAGCGGATACACACCATGCTCACGGACCAACTTCACGACGTAGTCATAGGTCCGGCCGGAGACACCGCTGGTCACGGAGTGATCCGACTGAAAGACGAAGCCCCCGCCTTGGGCAGCTCGGAGCTTGCGCAGAACCTCCCGGCAAATCTGGTCCCGGTCACCCGTCTCCCAGACCTGGACGTCGCTGTTGCCGCAGAACGCCATGCGATGACCGTACCGGCGCCGGAGATCAACCGCGTCCATCCCGGCTTTCCCTTCCAGCGGGTTGTACGCGTCGATGCCGATTTCGATGAAGTCCTCGAAGATGGCCTGCACGTTGCCGCAGCCATGGTAGATGACCGGCAGACCCCGGGCGTGCGCGTAGTCGGTCATGGCTTTCACCCACGGCTTGAGGTGCTGCCGCCAGTAGTCGGGCGAGAAGAACAGACCTCGTTGCTAGGCCACGTCACCCCAAACGACGAAGCCATCAGGCAAACCGGCGGCGGCATCAATCTCGGCCTTGGCGCAGGCGGTGTAGAACGCGCCAATGCGGTCGATCACCTTTCCCATGCGCTCGGGATACAAACCCATCCAGAGCATGCTGTTCTGTTGCCCAATCAGCCGCGTCAGGCACTCGGCGTATTCGATCATGCTGCCATACACCGGGAAGTCGGGACGCAGGGATCTGACCGTCTCGATCCACGCGGGGGAGTTGCGTGCGAAGCCGTCGCCCACCCCGGCGCTCTGATTGTCCCCTGCGACGCAGAAGCGGCGCCGCTCGTCCGGGGGGTCGAACTCGGCCGCCTCCAGCTTCTCGAACGTGTCCATCTCCCAGGCCGTCATTTCCGGCATGGGCCAAGCGGACTGTTTGCGCAGGATGGCCCCGAATCCGGTTCTCACGACCACTTCCTCAGGCGTCTCCCGTAGCGTCTCGAACGGCCGGATCCAGGGGTCCATGTTCGGCACGGTCACGATCCAATCGAGATCGTAATGGTAATAGGGATTGGCATCGTCGGGCAGATTGAGCTCTCTTCGCCAACGCGGAAGAAAACCGCCCCAGAAGAAATCGCGGATGGGAACACGGTCCGGCTCCTGGTGACGCAGCGTCCTGTTCATCCGCTCCAATTTCTGGAGCGTTCTGGCCTTGCGTGCCTCACCGCCCGACTGACCGCTTGTCTCAAACATGCTCATACTGCCTACTCTGCAGTCCCCGGGTTGTCCAGATCATCGCGACCGGACAACCGTCTACCTTCAGCATGGCTGGATGATCCTGGTACCGGTTCAAGGAGTAGAATAAGTCGTGATCCACGGTTCAGGGGAACCCTGCTCGCGATCAGTCCAAGACCTACGATCCAAGACAACAAGAAGATCGGCTTCTTCATCGTCTGCTCCTGTACCTCCCCACCGCTCGCCCTGAGCTGGTCACTCTCCTTTGATCTTCAGTTGTTCCAGCGCCAGCACGTCCAAGTATTCCTCGTCCTGATTGGCCAGTACAGCGTCCAGCAGAATGGGCGCACCTGGCGCGAGGGCCATCCAACGCGCGATTCCGGTTCGATCCGCGCCCCGGTGGAGCGGGGCATGGGCATCCCACAACTTCCCCGTCTGATCCGTTTGCGACGCCGCTACCAGCCACAACCCGAGTCTCGCCTGGAGGACTCCCGTGGCCTCGATCGACAAATTCGTCCGTGACAGCAAGCCCGTGCTGGCCGCGATCCGCAGGTTTTCGGCGCTCACCTTCCCAATCAGAGCAAGCATGTCTTGCAGAGTCCAAGGCGGCTTGCCCGAAGCCATGCGCAGATGGAGGGTAACACCGAGCGGGGCGGCGTCCGCCGCCAGCTTGCGGAGTGTCTTTTCAAAGCCTTCCTGTGTCTGGGGCCCGCTGAAGTTGTTCTCCGGCTGCCGGTGCAGGGAAAGGATTAGATCGCGCGCGCCCAGAACCTTCATCTTGGCCAGGACATCGGCCATCGTTGCCAGGCTCTCCTCGTAGTCCGCCGCCAGATTGTCGACCAGCCGCAGCGTGGGGTAGAGGTTTGTTCCGGAGCTGAGATCGACAAATACTCGCAATCCCTGACGACGCATCCAACCGGCTTCCTGTTGCAGGACACCTTTCTCACGTTCGTGCAGGTAACGCCAGTCCAGCACGACGCCGTCAAAGTGCTCGAAGAAAGTTGGCCGGACCAGGATCTCCTCCTTCACCGAACGCGCGTGGCGCAGCGGTAGGGCGCGTCCGCGGGGCCGGGGCGACGGAGTTCGGTGCGGGACGGCTTCGACCCCCGATTCCTTCACCCGCACGACAAAGACACGGAAGTCGCCTCCCCGTATCGTGCTGTCGGTATTGTGGCCCAAGGATTCCCCCGTCACGCCTTCCGGCAGATAACCGACAGCCTCCACCTCAGACCGGTCCAAGGACACTTCACACATCGAATCGAGAGGACCACAAAGCGACGTGATCTTCAGTGGCAGCTCACGCCACGAGTTGTTGGCGATGCCCAGCGTATACGTCCCCGGACTTTGGCGACAGGTGATGAAGCTCAACTCGCTACTGCCCACGTCGAAGAGGCCCTGTTGTCGGAATATGACACGCAATGTCTCGCGGGCTTCCACCCGCAGTTCGTAGGGCCGGAACAGAGGCTCATCAATTTCGCTGCGGACCCGCCGGTCAGTCTGCGGCCTGATATCGACTCCGAAGTCGGTAGCCAGAACGGTGACTCGCCCCTTGCCGCAAGGCGTCACGCCTAGCGCAGAAGTACCCGTTTGCCCGGCAATTCCGCCTGGCAGCCTGGCCAGATTGCCCGTCGTGATGACGAGGTGCCCGCCCTCTTCGACATAGGCCTGGAGCTTGTCTCGGATTTCCCGCCCTCCGGCCAGCGCGCCGGCCACAACGACGACGGTGTACCGCGAGAGGAGCCAGCCCGGCGCATCGGTCAATAGGCAGTCCGCGATGTCACCATACGGCGTGGGGGCGATGAAACCGCTTTCATCGTGGAAGTAGGAGGAGTCCGCATAGCCCGGGTAGAGGACGTCAAGCACCGCATCCGTCAGATGGTCGCCCGCATTGTAGGGCAGGTTGCCCCACACGCGGAAAATGTCGCCCGAGTACAGGTGACGGGGGAACGACCAGCCACTATGAAAATCGAGCAGCAAAGCCACCGGCGTGTACATGACGCCGGGTTGCCCCTGTTGCCTCACCCAGCGCTGTGCCGCCTGTTGGATGCGGCCGATCGGCGAGAGCGTTCCAGCCTCGAACCAACCATTCTCGAACCCCACGGCCACGCTGTTATAGAGAACGTGGCTGTAGAGCAGCCGCTTCATGAGGCTTAAGCTCGTGCCTTTCGTGGGACCGTGCGTGTCACCGCCGCTGCCACCTGAGGAGCCATACGTCTTGTACCCCCAGCGATTGTAGATCGAGGCATTGCCGAACCAAGGTACGCCGTACTGCTTGCCCGCCCCACGAATGAAGGCGTAGTACACCTGGTTGTTGGGTAGCGCCTGCGCCGTCTCGGCGCCGACGAGCGTGAACGTACCCTCCTTGAGCAGATAATGGCCGAAATTCAGCGAAACCAACGTGGCGTGTTTGTGGCCCAGGTCATCACTCATGCGCTCGAAATGACGTTGGAAGTTAAGGTACTGCTCCAACCGGCTGGCGGAGCTCGGCATCATCTGACCAGCATAGCCGCCGATGTACCGGCCGTCCTGCTCCCCGATATCCGTTCCCAGCCAGCGCTCGCCCAGGATGGTCTCCAGCGTCGCAAAGGCTTCGGCCGGAGGCCGGAACTGTTGCCAATACCCGCCCGGGCCCGACCCCGGCACATAGCCCCAGATGTCAAAAAGGTACAGCCCGCGGCGTTTGATCTCCTGGGCCAAGTCGCTGAGATTCTTCGCGAACAGGACAGGATAGGACGGCCAGAGGACGTCCCCGAGCTCATGGGTGCGTGTGAACCGCTCGATCTCGTCGGCGTAACCGACAATGCAGTCGTTCTGCACGTCGAATCCGCGCAGGCATGTGAATTGCGTCCGATTCTGAAACGTCTCCCAACTGGGAGGCTTGACCGCGCGGCGGTCATAGTCCGGATATTCGCGCGGATCCAGCAGGTGCTGATAGAGGCGACGCGGTGCGGCAGACGACTCACTTCCAGCAAAGGCCCAAGCCGGTACGAAGACCAGACATGCGAGGCCCAAGAGAGCCCCTCGGGTAGAAGCCACGGAGAAGCTCGACAGCGTCTTCACAATGGAGTACCTTTCCTTGGTTGCCTGTGCTCATCCAATTGTAGGAGCAAGGCACCAGGGAATCAAGAAGATACACAGGAGGTCCTCATGGACCGATGGTCGTTCACAAACTGCCTGCTTCGGATTGCCTTTCTCCTGTCACCGACTGCCGTCGTTTTGGCCGCCCAGCTTGGCGCGCCGACATTGGTCGCGACAGCATCCGCCGTGGAGCCCAGAA
>JALORE010000318.1 GCA_025459125.1 Planctomycetota bacterium
AGGCCGCAGCCGAGCAGGTAGACCACCAGCTTGGCGCGGGGGTCGAAGCATCCGGTTCGCGCCGGCAACGGCGCCAGCCATTCCTCGGTTTCAGGCGCGGCCATCAGGCAGCGACCGCTCGATCCGGTACCGATCACTTCGTCCAGCGCGGTGAACCATGCGCTGCCAGGTCCGAGACGCTCCTAACCGAATCCCGCTGCCCGACCGCGCTGATTATCACGGCAACGACGAGCAAGTGATACAGGATGTCCCAGTAGGCCAGCCCCAGGAACACCGCGCCCACGCCGTAGGCGATCAAAGCGGCCCGGAGCATCGAGGCATAATCCGCTGCCCAACTTTGCTCCGGGGTGGTGCGGGCGGCGCCGGCTAATCGTGTGAGGCTGAGTATCGTGCCGAGAAGCAGCGCCAGCCAGAGGCCGAAGGCGACGAGGCCGTGCTCGGCCATCATCTCCACGTAGGCGCTGTGCCAGTCGATGTAGTTCTGGGCGTTCAGATTGACGAAGCGCCAGCCTTCGAAACCGGCTCCGGTCAACGGGTGTTCGACGGCATACCGCACACCGTGCCGCCAGGCATCCAGGCGCGCCTGGGCAGAGCCTTCCGCCTGATGCGCGGGGATGGTTTCCATGCGCTCGAACCATTTCTCCGGCAAGGCGCCGAAGGCGAGCACGACGGTCGAGGCCAGGAGGGAGAGTGCCAGGAGCTTGCGCCGGCTGTCCAGCAGGAGCGCCAGGCCCATGGCGGAGAGAGTCAACAACGCGCCCCTGGACCAGGATGACAGAGCCGCCGCTACCGACAGGGCGATGCCTGCCATCAATACGTAGCGTAGCGGGCGGTGGCGGGTCTGCCGCAACCAAAGAATCAGCAGCGGGATGTTCATGACTACCAAAACGGCGAAGTGGTTGTTATCGTGGAAGTGACTGTCCGGCGGCCCGTAGACCCGGTCGCTGAAGCCGCTCATCACCGCCCAATAGCCGCCTTTCACGGCGAGCAGGGCGATCGAGAGACTGATGGCCACCAGCAGGTAGAAAAGCTTCTCGCGGGTGTCGACGAGCAGCAGCGTCAGAAGCAGTCCCGGCAGAATCTTGCTGATTTCCCCCAGGCGCGGCCAGGCCATCCCGGGTTCCATGGACTGAGTGGTGGTGAACACGAAGTACAGCCACAGGGCCGCCAGGACGAAGAGTCGCCAGTCCCGGGTCGGCGGCGCGAGCTCTAGCCGGCCGCGCCACCAGGCGATGAGGATGGACAGGATCAAGGTCCCGAGCAGCAGCTCGTAGGCCGGGAATCCCTGCATGAATCCGGCGGCGTAGCTTTGGGGGTAGAGGTAGCCCACGATGGTGAGCGCCAACAGCCCCAGAAAGGGCCACGGCAGACTCACGTAGACCAGGATGAGCAGAATCAGCAGCAGGGCGATGTCACGCATGAGGTTTGATCGGATCCGAGGAAAAATTTCCGCCTCTCCTTTGCGAACCCGAACCCGGTGGCGGCGTGGGCCGGTGTTGGTGTGCGGGCCACGTGGCCAGGGCAGACAGGTTCATCAGGCGGATCCCGCGGGAAGATCGGTATTCCGCGCGGGCGTCGCTGGCGCGAGGCCCCGGCTCAGGCTGCGCCGGGAACCGCCATGCGACTTCCGGGACCGTCTCGAGGTACCCGGGAATCTCGGTGACGGTGCTTCGGGACTGGCCAGCGTCGGCGCTACCAGGATCATTATGAAGAGGAGGATCGCCAGCCGCGGTGCGTCCAGCACACTGTCGAACAGACCCACGACGAGCATGCCCGTCAGAGCGGCCAGGGCCACCTGGGCAAAGGGCTCCCCGTCGCGCCCGGCCCGGAACAGTCGTACCAGGGCCGCGGAGGTGAGCCAGAGGAAGGCGAAGAGTCCCAACAGACCCTGCTCGAAGTATACGTGTACCCAGAGGTTCTTGATATGCCAGGGCAGGTGGCTATGGGTCTTGAAGAACCAATGGTCGCCACCGGCGGCGAAATCGCCGTTGCGGATGCGTTCGCTGCCGTCGGGACCCACGAGGCTCAGATCGGTGACGTCCACCACGGTCCCGGGTCCCGGGTTGTAGAAGAACACCTCGGTGGGTCGCCGAGTGAGGAGGTTGCCGCCGCCGATCTCGCCGGTGACGGTCCGCAGCTCCCGTGGATGCCACTGGCCGTCGTCCGGTATCCACACACCCTGCCAGGCGCAGCGAAAGGAGTCGAGCAGGTGCTTCTCGCAGAGGGGTACATCCAGTCGGGCGCCGGGGTCGGTACTGCGTACCCGCAGCGTCATTCGATACTCGCTCCGCGGCGATACGGCCACCCGCTGCGTCACATACAGGGTCTCGCCCGAGCCCAGGCGCAGAAAGCTCGTGGGCTGGGCGGGTGAGCCCACCCCGGACGGCGTCGGCTCACCAGCCACCGCCGTGGATAGAGGGGCAACGCTCCACTGTTTGGCCGACGTCGCTGGGTCACGGCGGTCGCTTCCGGTTGTGGGGCCGCCCGCGGAGGCACCGCCTTGCCCCGGACCATCCAGCACGGAGGATGGCGCGAGGCTTGCGGGGGATGTGGTGGGCGTGCTGTCGCGGCCGGATCGGCCACCGTCCGCGGATAGGAAGCCCTGGCCGTCGGTAGCCGCTTGGGGGGGTGGCGAAGATCCTGCCGAGGGCTCCACGAGGAAGCGGTAGCTGCCGGGTAGCGTGTCGTCCAGAGCGCCGAACAAGTAGGCTGCCGGGAAGCGGCCCAGGCCTGTGCCGAAGGCGGTGGTGGCGAAGCCGCCCTGCATCAGGTCGACGGCGCCCAGCCAGTGGCCGGCGCGGATCCCGGCGTCCTGGCCGGTGGTGGACAGGCGTTGCTGAAAGTAGGGGCCGCTGAGTCCCAGGGCCAATACCGCCATGGTCCCCAGCACGGCAACCCATCTCAGATTACGGCCGGGTGTCCGACCCAGAACGAAGGAGTCAGGAACAAAGAGGTCAGACCCTCTTGTTCCCTTGGTTCTGCTCGCAAACCAGGCCATTCCCGCCAGAACGAGCAGTGCGACGGCGAGACCGCCGACGCCGCCGCGGGAAACCGTCGCTACCATGATATAGGCGGCTGGCGGCAACAGGACTCCGCCCGCCACGCGCACCGCTAGAGGCTCCCGGGGAGCGATCCAAAGCCAAAGGAAGGGGATGGTCGCCACCAGGTAGGACTCGATGTGGCCGCCGCCCGTATGCATGCTGGAAAATGTCGCGGTGATACGGTAGGTCTCTGTGAAGTCGAACAGGCCGGCGAACTGCCAGCGCTCGCGCAGCCCCACCAGGAGGACCCCGGCGAGGCCGATGCCGATCCCGAGTCCCAGATGGCGCATGGCGGCCTCTCTGCCCTGGGGGAGCAGCATTTGGGCCAGAACCAGGAGGGTCAGACCCCAGAACAGGCCCTTGCCCACCCGCAACGCGTTGTAATGGCTCCAGTAGCTGCTGAAGGCATTGGCATCCAGGGCCTGCAAAGGCCATAGGCCGATGGCGGCGGCCAGAACCCACGACAGGGCGAACAGGGCGAGGGGCAACATCAGGGGCCGGGGCAGTCGCAGCCGCTCCGGCGCTAGCGACCCATGCCAGAGGGCCGCGGCCAGCGTGACCAGCAGCAGCAGGTCGAACTCGTCGAGGAAGAACCGTCCGGTCCAGGGCGCCAGGTCGAGCACGGGCAGCAGGGCCGGAACGGCTATCACCCAGGCGCCCGGAAAGCGATAAAGCCCCGCGCCATAAGCCAGGAGACCGGCCGCCAGCCAGGGGCCGAAAAGCGGAAAACCGCCGCCCGCGAAGAGCGCCGCGGCCAGCAAGGCCAGGGCTGCGCCGCGAGACATGACGTGCATTGAGAAGCGCCTCCCGGGCGCGAGCTCCGGCGCCGCAATACCGCTACCCACGGCAGCGGCCCCGATGGGCGTGGCGCCCGTTCGAGCTTTGGCCGTCGGAGGCGGTATCGTTGGAACGGCATCCCGATGCGCTTCCGCCATCAATACCGGTACCTCCTGCGTTGCCCTGGTGCCTTCCTCGATCTCTACCGCCCCTGCGGAAGCCAAGAGGGCGGCAGCGATGCCTCGCTGGGAATTCGGCACCGGGACCGGACCCGCGCCGGCGGAATTCCGGTCCGTCCGCGACTCGGCCTTCCGCGTGAGAGCAGTGTCCCGCTGCGGTTCCGTGGGGCCACGAACCATGGAGTCTGACCCTTTGGTTTCGTCGGTCCGGTCGGCGGCGGTCGCGGGGCGGTCCGGCTGTGCCGACCGGCGAACCTGTGCGCCGATCCAGAGTCCGCTCCACACCCCGATGGATACGGCGGCCGCCTCCACCAACTCCGGGAAGCCGAGCCCGGCGGGAAGCCAGGGCGCCACCAGTAGGAACAGCCCACTCAGGACCGGTGCTCCTACCCGCGCAAAAGCCTCCTGCCCCGCCAAGACTAACAGCACACCCACCGGAACCCACAGCAGGACCGATTTGTACAGGGCATAGAGGCGCTGGGGAATTTCGCTGAGGTAGGCGCCCAGCGAACCGGAGAGATTCCAGCCAGCTTCCGGTGCGAGGGGCGCCAGCAGCACCAGCCCCAGCAAAAGCGGCCACAGGATCCGAACCGGCGCCGGCGGGAACTCGCCGAGTTCAGGCATCGTTCCCGGGCCGGAGGCCATTCCGGAAGCGAGCGCCGTTCCAGACCGGGAAACGCCGGTCCGGCAGGACGAAGCGGGCGGGTGAGTGTCGCTGACGGGGACAGACGTCGCGGGCGCGGCCGACGGTGGGGGCGGGGCTTCGGTCTCCCCCGTGAGTCCTGGCTGAGAAGACGTCCCCGGGGCGAAAAGACGGTCCCCTGGTGATCCGCGCGCGAGCCGCTCCGTCGTGGGTGATCCGATGGGGTCCGGTGGCAAGGGCGAAAGATCCGCCGGTTTCCAACGAGCCTTCAGGAACAGCCAACCCACATACCCGAGCACGCCGCCGAGGGTCTGCAGGAACCAATCCGTGCTGTCCGGATTCTTCCCCGGCAAGGCTAACTGACCTAGTTCAACCAGGGCGGCAACGCCGGTGAGGGCCGCAAAGGCGAGGATGTCGAAGGCGCGCCGAAGAGGTGGCGGCGGATCGATCATCGTGCGGGCGCAGGCCAGCAAGACTCCCAGGGGAGCGAAGAACAACAGCTTGTGCAGGACCTCGGTGACCGCGCGGAACTCGGTGCCGTAGTAATAGGCATAGAACGGTACCCGCAGAAGCCGTTCAGCCCGTTCTCGCGGCAGCGCCCAGTCCTGGGTGAAGTCGAAGGGGTACCAGAAGACGGCGAGTACGAGAGCGCACCAGAGCAGGAAGCCGGCAGCACTCGCGAGCAGTCGTGCGTGGACCGGCGCTATGGAGGAGTCGCTCGCTCTGCTCCCCCAGCGCCGTCCGACCCAGGCGCCGATCCCCGCGCCCGCGGCGGCGGTCAACACGTCGGTCACGTCGGTGACCCGGCTGTACACGAACAACTGGGCGCCTTCGATACCGGCGGCGACGGCCACGGCCGTGCCCCAGGCGGCCAGGGGGGAACGGCGTCCGGACAGGATCCACAGCAGGCTCACGGGGGCCCAGATGACCGTGTTCGCAGCCAGGGCATAGGCCAACTCGACCGGTCCTGGATGGGTGTGGGCGAAGGGTGCCAGGTGGACTTTGCCTTCCTGCCATTTGTGGTAGATTTCCACGGGACTGATGGTCAGGTCCAGGGGCAGTACCGCATAGGCGAGCAGTATCGCCAGGTAGACCGACAGCAAGAGCGCGGCCAGGTTGCCGGGACCGCGGGCGGCGTACCAGCCGTGTAGCCAACTCGAGATCGCTTCGCCCCAGCGCCACCAGGCGAGAACGCCCAGGATCCCGCCCAGGGACTCGGCCAGGATATCGTTCTGCGAAACGGTCCGTGGCGGGAAAAAGAGTTGCGCGAACTCGATGGCGATGCTGAGCAGCAGGCCGGCCAGCGCGATGGCCAGCGCCACGAGCATCCGCCACGGGCCCGGGTGTCGGGGCCAGAAAACCCCGGTCCAGAGGAAAGCAAGGGGCACAAAAAGGAGCAGATTGGCGACCCAGTCGGCCCGGGATCCTATGCCCAGCTCGAGGAATGGAACGCTCTGGAAACTTTGCCAGGCCTCATCCAGAGGTATCGGCCGAAACGCCCACGGTACCAGGCTGCCGTGGATGACGAAGGTCAGATAGCCCAGCGCTGGCCAGAGCCAGAGACAGCGGTAGCCTTGCAGCGTATCGGTCATGGGAGAGGGGGCGAAATCTTGGCGGTCCTTCCTGTCGAGCAGGCCCGGATCCTGTCTCGAACGCGGTGGTTCTTCCCATCGGCAGGCGGGCGGGATACGCCGGCATCCGCGGTGAATCGATCGGGGAGCGCGGCGCAACTTTCGCAGAAGGACAGGAAATCCAACTGCATTAAGGCTGGTACGCGACGGATGCTACCATCGAAGGAGCGCCCAAACAAGGACCCTGATACGGGCACCCGTGGCGCGGCGTGGAGAAAACCGCCGTCCTGAAGATCGCTGCGTGGGTGGCGGACCTTGGTTTTCGGATATAAACACGTCTCTCGGTTTCAGGCGCGACCATCAGGCGGCGACCGCCCACGCGGGCCATCCGGCCTGATGCAGGACCCCCCATTGCGCCATTACGGCAGCCGGATCGGCGGCGGCGGCGATCCGGCCCTCGGCCAAAATCGCCCAGCGATGACAGAGGGAGTAGGCCCAGAAGGGATCGTGGGTCGCCACGGTGATCGCCACACCCTCGGCGGCGCATTCCCCGAGCAGGGCGCGCAGGGTGGCGCGAGCGCCGGCGTCCTGGCCGGCGGTCGGCTCGTCCAGCAGCAGCGCCCGCGGCCGGGAAGCCAGCACCGCCGCTGTTCGCCGGCGCTGAGGGTCTGGGGCGGACGGTCCAGCAGTGGGTCGAGGCTGAACCGCTCGCTGAGTCGCGCACACCAAGCGGGATCGTGACGATTCAGGGCGCGGGGTCCGGCGGCCAGCTCGGCGCGCACCGAGGACGCGAACAGCATCCGCGCCGGTTGCTGCATCACCAGCCCCACCTCGCGGGCCAGTTCCGCCACCGGTCGCCGCCCGACCGTCCGTCCCAGCACCCGCACCACGCCGCGCTGGCAGCGCAACAGACCGTTGCCGTGCCGGAGCAGGGTGGTTTTACCGGCCCCGTTGGCGCCCAGCAGGGCCACGATCTCGCCGGCCGCGCTGGTCAGGCTGGCCTCGCGCAACACCGGTCGCCCGTCGCGTTCGCACCCCACCAGATCCCACTCCAGCACCGGTTCCGCGAGAAATCCCGGCGGGGCGGGCGGGAGAGAGGGCATCGTTTCGGGCGCTTCCAGACCCCAGACAGCAACCTGGCCGGCCAGAACCTGGCGCGGCGGACCGTCCGCCACCAGTCGGCCCTGATGCAACACCAGCATCCGGCTGGCCATATCCGCAACCTCGCGCAAGCGATGCTCGGCGACGATCAGAGTGACGCCGGCGGCGCACAGGCGGTTTAATACTAAGTGGCGTTCAATGGTATATTGACGACCCATTCGAACCCTGCGAGTCCGGAGACCCGGACCGGATCTTTTTCTAGGGTGCGCAGGGCG
>JALORE010000319.1 GCA_025459125.1 Planctomycetota bacterium
GACGCTGGCGATTGTGGCTTGTCTGGCAGGAGGGCTGACAGCAGGGGAGAAGTCGGATAAGCCCTGGGTCGTGTACGAGGGCAAGTCGGGGCCGGGGGTGGGCAAGCATATCGTCTTCGTCACCGGCGACGAGGAGTACCGGTCGGAGGAGTCGATGCCGATGCTGGCCAAGATCCTGGCGATGCACCAAGGCTTCAAGTGCACCGTCCTGTTCGCCATCAATAGGACCAGCGGCGAGATCGACCCCTTGACACTCGACAACATCCCGGGCCTGGAGGCCCTGGATACGGCCGACCTGATGGTGCTGTTCACGCGCTTTCGCGAGCTGCCGGATGAGCAGATGAAGCACATCATCGACTACACCAACTCGGGCAAGCCCATCGTTGCCCTGCGGACGGCCACGCACCCGTTCGCGTACGTGAAACGCAAGGACAGCCCCTACGCGAAATGGAGCTGGAACAACAAAGATGAACCGTTTAAGTGCGGCTACGGCCGGCAGGTGCTCGGTGAGACGTGGATCAGTCATTACGGCGTCCATCAGAAAGAGAGCACCCGCGGCCTCGTTGCCGAGGGCATGAAGAATCATCCGATCGCGCGCGGCGTCGGCGTGATCTGGGGTCCCTCCGATGTCTACGGCCTGACGACCCTGCACGGCGACTGCAAGCCGGTCATCATGGGCTACGTTCTCACCGGCATGAATCCCGACGACCCGGTGAACGAGAGCAAGAAGCCGCTGCCGGTTGCCTGGACCAAGTCCTACACGGGTGAGTCGGGCAAGACCTCCCGCGTCTTCACGACCACGATGGGTCACGCCGGCGACCACAAAGACGAGAACTTCCGCCGGCTGCTCGTCAACGCCTGCTACTGGGGCATGGGCCTGGAGGACAAGATCCCGGCCAAGGCCGACGTGACGATCCTCGGCCCGTATGACCCCGTGCCCATCGGTTTCGGCAAGTTCAAGAAAGGCCTCCGACCGGCAGATCACAGACTGCCGGATTGATAGTTGATTACTGATGATGGATGATCTGATCCGCCGGTGCCGACACTACGGAGGTGCAGAGAACATGCTCAGGATAGCGGTGGTTCTGGTGGGGTGTGCGGCCTGTGTCGTTGGGAGTGCGGTGGGGCAGCCGGCGGGGTTGGCGTTCTATGATGATCTCTCGCTGCTGCCGGGCCTCTATCCCAACGTACAGTCCTACTACGTCTCCAGCTACGATCGCACGGGCGGCAACGACGACGGCTTCCGGGGCACGTACTCGCAGCTCTACGTGGATAACAACGGCGAGCGTGTCATCTTCGACGCGAACGGGCCCGGCTGCGTCTATAACCTGTGGTTCACCGGCAACGGCATGAGGCTGCGCTGGGGCAAGATTCGGTTCTACTTCGACGACGATAAGGCACCGCGGTTCGAGTGCGAGGCCGAGGAGTTGTTCAGCGGGCAGCGTCCACCGTTCGTCCGCCCGCTCGTGGCGGACGCCTTCATCTCCAGCGGCGGTTTCAGTTGCGCGGCGCCGCTGCCCTTTGCCAAGCGTCTGAAGATCACGACGGAAAAGACCGTTGGCTTCTACAACGCCTACTATCAACTCTACCAGGATGCCTCCCTGAAATCCTGGACACCGGAACAGGACTATTCCCGGCTGATCGACCTCTTCGAACGCTGCGGCAGCGATCCCAAGCCCAGGAGTGCGAAAACCAGCGTGGTGCGCAAGACCATCTCCCTCGCGGCGGCCAGTCGCGGCAAGTCGACCGAAGAGGAGCTGCTGTCCCTCGATCACGAAGGGACGATTCAATACCTGAGGATCAACCCGCTTTACCCGCCCGATGCCTACAGCCTCAATCACGTGCACCTGCGCATTTCCTATGACCGGCAAGAGACGCCGAGCGTGGACGTGCCCATCGGTCCCTTCTTCGGGTCCGGCCTGGGCGAAGCCGATGTCAGAAGTCTTTTTGTCGGCATGTCCAGCTCCGGTACGTACTACTGCTATCTGCCGATGCCGTTCCGCAAGGCCATCCGCATGGCTCTCCAGAACCGCAGCTATCAGTCCGGCGGTCAGTTCCAGGTGGAGATCGGCTACACCGACACGTGCCTGAAGGTCCCGCCGCCCGGCCGGCTCGGCTACTTCGGCGCCAAGTACCATAACGCCTGGCCCATCGTCGAGCGGGAGGACTATGTCCTCTTCGAGGGTCAGGGCCCCGGCGCCATCATCGGCCAGGTTATGACGGTGGAGCCCGTCCACCCGGACCGCAAACGCTGGTGGGAGGGCGACATGCGCGTTACCCTCGACGGCGAGCCAAAGCCCCGCTTCCACGGCACCGGCCACGAAGACGAGTATCAAGGCGGGTGGTCCACCTTCTGGCTGATGAATCCCTACTCCCTGCCCCTCTTCGGCGAACCCAAGACGCAGGGCCTGGTCGATGTCTTCGGCCAGGTCAACGGTTCCACCACGGCCTACCGTTTCTGGCCCGGCAAGATCCCCTATGCCAAGTCGATCCGCATCTCGACCGAGCACGGCAACCAGAACGACACGCCTGCCAACTACTCCTCCCTGGCGTACTACTATTTCCTCCCCTGAGGCTGATAGGGCAAGATCGCCAGCCGAACGGGCCAAAGAGGCAGAAGAACTCGCGCGCAAACTCGACCTGCCCACGGCTCACACGCACAAGGCCGATACCGACCGGCGGTGACATCCATCGGTCCCCTGGTTCCTGTTGTGGGGGGCCGGGCTCTGTCGTGTTTGTGGAGTGTGCAGGTGCGACTCCGCTTTTGTTGGAGAGGGTGTCTTCTTCCTTGAGACGAACCTGATCCTTCCACGATTCCACCATCCTCTTCGGCCTTGGCCGGTAGATCGCGTGGCATCGGTGTCTCAAGGCAGACCTTCTACACGCTGCGATTGCAGCAGGAAGCCAGGGGACGAGGCAAGAATAGTGTCCGTAAGTTGTGCCGACGTCATGCGAGAACCCTGAAGCCTCGTTTGCGACGATCTTGAGGTCACGCTGTTACGGCAGTAGAATGAGGGCATGAAGACGATGGAAAGAATTCGAAGGGAAGCGATGGCTCTATCGGCCGGCGAGCGGGCGAGTTTGGCCCATGACTTGATTCTGAGCTTGGAAGATCCTGAGGCTTACGAGCTAAGTCCGGACCAGGAAGCCGAAATTCGCAGGTGTGTCCGCAAGGTCAAGAGTGGCAAGGCGATAGGGCGTACAGCGGCGGAGATTCTGGCTGAGATCGAGGCCAAATTCAAATGACTCCCGTCACCGTTCTCCATGAGGCGGAGATGGAGTTGTGGGAGGCGGTGCGCTTCTACGAAAGCCGCTCTGCCGGACTTGGCTTGGACTTCGAGAGGGAGATCACACTCGCGCTCGAACTCATCCAGCAGTCTCCCGAGCGGTAGCCGCTCCACAAAGATGGTACGCGTCGGTATCTGATCCACCGTTTCCCGTACTTCGTTGTTTATGTCGTGCATGAAGCCCATGTGTGGATCGTCGCCTTTGCCCATTGCAGGAGGAAACCAGGTTACTGGTCTGGCCGTGCCAAGAGGGCAGAACCGCGCCGACGACGGCGACGCGAATAGTCCGGCGGTGGCTCACCACTCGCCCGAGATATGGAATCTCGGGCGCTCGCGCCCGCGACACGCAAGGGCAAGATGCCCGCGTCACTTCGGACTTCTCCTATGTCAGTATCCCATCGCACAGCCGTCTTTACGGGGGTCGGAGCCGCCGTAGTAGCGGAGCGGATCGTCCTGGCGCCAGATTCCCTGGTAGCCGCCGAAGGCACCCAACGCGGGGCGGATGCGGTGGCCCAGATACGCGAGCTTCAACTTCGTGTCATCGGGGATGTTCTTCTCGAAGCCGACGGTGCCGCAGCCGGTCATTTTCGTGCCGGTAGGGGTGGAGCTCTCCGTGTGCTCGATGCGCGGCTGGTCGCCCGCCTGCTGGGGGGACATGCCGAAATCGAGGAGGTTCATCAGGACCTGCACGTGGCCCTGGGGCTGGAAGTCGCCGCCCATGACGCCGAAGGAAAAGACCGGCCGGCCCGCCTTGGTGACGAAGGCGGGGATGATCGTGTGGAAGGGGCGTTTGTGCGGCTCGAGCTTGTTGAGATGGCTCGCGTCGAGGGCGAAGAGCTGGCCGCGATTCTGGAGGCAGAAGCCTAGGCCATCCGGAACGTAGCCGGAGCCCCAGCCGTGAAAGATGCTCTGGATCAGCGAGATCATGTTGCCTTCGCCGTCGGCGGCGGTGAGATAGGTCGTATCGGAGGGACCTTTGAGTCGCCCGCAGGCGACTTGTTGTGCGGCTCGATTGCGGTCGATCAGCTTGACGCGTTCCGCGGCGTATTCTTTCGAGATCAGCTCCCGCAGGGGCACCGGCGCGAAGTCCATGTCCGCGTAGTAGACGGCCCGGTCCTCGAAGGCCAGCTTCTTGGCTTCAAGGAACAGGTGCAGGTGTTCGGCGGAGTTGGGTGACAGTGACTTGATGTCGAAGTGCTCCAGCAGGTTGAGCATCTGCAGGGCGGCGATGCCCTGGCCGTTCGGCGGGATCTCCCACATGTCATAGCCGCGATAGCTCGTGCTGACCGGCTCGACCCAGTCGGCTTTGTGGTCGCGGAAGTCCCGCAGGGAGAACCGCCCGCCCTGGGCCTGCGAGAACTTGACCATGCGTGCGGCGGGTTCGCCCTGGTAGAAGGCCTGGGGTCCTTCTTGGGCCAGGGTCTCGAAGAGAGAGGCGAGCCCCGGGTTCTTGGAGATCGTCCCGTAAGACACCGGCCGGCCGTCGGGCAGGTAAGTCGCCTTCAGTCCCGGCCGGTCGGGGCTCTTGGGGGAGACCCACCCGGCCGCGACGATCGGCGAGAGGGGAAAGCCCGCGCGGGCCTGCTGGATGGTCGGCTCCAGCAGACGCGCGAAGGAAAGCTTGCCGAAGCGCTCGTGCAGGGCGGCCCAGCCGCTGACGCACCCGGGCACGCTCCACGAAAGGGGACTGTAGACAGGGATCTCCTTCAGGCCCAGGTCGAGGGCCTGCTGGAGGCTCCAATCATAGGGTGCACGGCCGCTGGCATTGAGGCCGAAAAGCTTCTGGTGCTTTTCGCTCCAGAGGATGGCAAAGAGGTCGCCGCCGGGCCCGCAGCTCATCGGCTCGACCAGGCTGAGCATGGCATTGGCCGCAATCGCGGCGTCGATGGCGTTGCCGCCGGCCTGAAGGACATCGAGACCTGCCATGCTCGCCAGCGGCACCGCGGTGCAGACCATGCCGCGCTGTGCGACGACCGTCGAGCGATTCTGGTTTCGCTGTGCCAGGAGACCGCGGCGCAGGGGCGGGCCGCCGGCCGCCGCATAGGCGGGCACGGACGAGAGCGTTGCGGGGACAAGTGCCGATGTCCCCAAACCACCGAGGGCCTGGAGAAATGTGCGTCGTTCCATAAGCTGTCCTACTGTTCCGTTTCCGATGACTCATTTTCCGGCGGTGCCGGCGGAGAGGCAGGGGACCCAGAGGGGGGCGGAGCCTGCGGGGCGGGAGGCACAGAAAGGGGCGAGGCCTGCGGGGCGGGGGACGAGGGGGGAGTGTCTCCACGTGCGGCGTCCACGACGGCGCGTCCTTCTTCCGTCGCGCGGGTCTCGACTCGTATGCTTGTGCCCGGGGGCGGGACCGGTTGGCGCGTGAGTACCGCTTGCGGCTGGTCTACCGTGAGCTTGGCGCGAACCTTCTCCAGCATCTCTGCCTTCCGGTCGACGCGCCAGACGAGCAGATTGAGCGGCGGGCGCCCGCGATCCTTGAAGATGACGATGATCCGTCCGAAGCCGAGCAGTCGCTCGAGGAAATCGCTCGTGTCGACCTTGGTGCTGTAGTCCTCGCGGCCGATCTGTTCGCCCGCCTCGGCGGGACCCGACTGGATGCCCAGGTTGTTGGGCGTGATCGCGATGTAGTAGAAGAGGCCCCGCAGCCAGGAGATGCCGATGGTCAGCGCGCCGATGACGGCGATGAGCAGGTAGCCCGTGCCGCTGATGGAGAAGGCCAGGTGGGTGAACAAACCGAGGAAGCCGGTCACCCAGCCGAGCAGGTGCAGCCACAGCAGCAGAAAGCCGGTGCAGGCAAAGAAGATAATCAACAGCTTAAGCGTGACGCTGTATTCCTCGATGAGGAAGTTGATGAGGAACACAGCGAACCAAACCCCCCCGACGATCCGCGGATTGATCCCGCCGAAGATCCCCCAGCCGGACTCCTGGAGGAACATCAGGATCGAGGCGCTCACCGCCGCCAGGATCGTGGGGACATAGAGGACCTTGGGCGTCCAGCCGAAGATCACGAGCCAGTCGCTCATATCCGGGTCTTGCCGGAGCGACCGGACCATCTCCAGGCGCGTCCGCAAGGTCCGGCGGACCAGCAGCCAGCCCGCCACCGCGGCGGCGAGCACACCCAGGGCGATATACAGAGCGATCATTCCGTTGGAGGTCCACGACCATTGCTCCTGTGCCGCTGCCATCATGCTCCGATCTCCTACTCGGGAAGCTTCTCCCAGTTCTCCATGCAGTCAAGCCGGATGGAAGCATTGTAGCACGGGGTTGCCCTCAACGCCAGCCTGTCCTCATAATCGCTACCTGACCGTTTCGGCACGCGCCTCGACCGAATCGTGCCGCACGGAAGCGCGCGGGCGGTCACGCATCCCCCATGATCCGGCGGAGGGTCCGGGCGTTGCTGAGGGCATGGCCGCTGATGTCGTTGTTGAAATAGGCGTAGATGACGCGGACGCTCCCGGCCTGACTCCGCAGCCAGCGGGCCCAGTCTTCCAGCACGGCATCCGGATAGTTGCCCTGGTAGCGGCCATCAGTGCCGTGGAAGCGTACATAGACCATCCGGCCCGTGACCATCCGCGGCGGGGCGGAGGCGCTCATCTCGTGGACGCACAAGGCGACGCCCCAGCGGTTCAGGAGGTCGAATGTGTCCGGCTCGTACCAACTGGCGTGACGAAACTCGAAGACCGCCCGGTCCCGCTACGGCAGGTGCGCCAGGAAGGCGTCGAGCCGCTCGAGGTTCTTGTGCAGGCTGGGCGGCAACTCGTACAGCACCGGACCAAGGTGCTCGCCGAGCCGGTTCGCCAGGTCCAAGAACCGCTGGAGCGTCTCGTCGGGATCGTTGAGCTTCTTGACGTGCGCGATGTAACGGCTGGCCTTGACCGCGAACAGGAAGCCCGCAGGGACCCGATCGTTCCAGTTCGCCATCGTCTGCTCCCGTGGCAGGTGGTAGAAGGTGTTGTTGATCTCCACGGTGTCGAAGGACTGCGCGTAGAACTCAAGCCAACGGTCCTTGGGCAGCTTCTTCGGATAGAACCGCGCGATCCAGTGGTTGTAATGCCAACCCGAGGTGCCGATGCGAATCTCGCAGCCGTTTTCGCCCATCGCCTGCCCCGTGGGATTTGCAGTTTACGATTCATGATCTATGATTCATGATACGCGGCGGAACAAATGACAAATCATAAATCATAAGTCGTAAATACATGGGTAATCCCCCGGCTCTGCCGGGGGACTCCCAGAGTTTGACAGATACAGGAGTCGTCCATCAGACTCACGGACTGTGAACCGCTCA
>JALORE010000320.1 GCA_025459125.1 Planctomycetota bacterium
ACACGAACCGCCACTCGTCATAGAACGCTCGCCCCTGGATGATGGCCAACCGATCCGCGTCCTCCGCCTTCGCCCGCTCGAGCCGCACCGGCCTGGTCTCGACTACCTTCTCCATCCATCCTCCCTTCTCACTCCCAGGCAGTCTGTCAGGAATTTGCGCCACCCTATGTCATATTTGTAGACTCGTTTCATGCGCGCCGACCGGCTCCTGTCCATCCTGCTCCACCTGCAGACGCGAGGGCGTACGACGACGGCACGTTTGGCTGCGGAGTTTGAGGTATCCCAGCGTACGGTTCTGCGCGATCTCTACGCGCTGCGAGTTGCCGGATTCCCGGTTCACACGGAACGAGGTCGACACGGAGGCTGCCACCTTCACGAGGAGTACCGTAGCACGCTCACACATCTGACGCCGCAGGAAGTCGCCGCGTTCTTCCTCTCCAGCATCCACAAGCCACTTGAGGATCTCGGCCTTTCGGACCCGCTTCGCTCCGCACGTCTCAAGCTCTCCGCCGCGTTGTCCGACCCCCGCCACGCGGCAGCGCAGCGTCTTGCAGAGCGTATCGTGATCGACTCTCTCCGTGGTGCGGACCGAGGTCCCCTGCCCGGCTACCGACCACGTCCATTCCATGAATTCCTTATCCCCCTCGCGCCGGCCGGCGCCGCTGGCTACGCAGCGCCAGCTATCGAACAGATGCCCCACGATCCCGCCGGCGCGAGAATCGATCGTGAAGACCTCCAGGCCGGCGAACGTCATCCGGCGCAGCGCGTCGATCTCCTCCTCCGCAGCGTGGGTGGTTTGCCGGAGGTGCTGGACGTACTCGTCCGAAAGATGAGTCACCCGGCCCTGTTTGGTTACCATCAGGAATTGCCCGCCGATTCCCACTTCCACCTTCACCCGGCCCGTGCCTCTGACCCAACTCTTGAATCCCGCCTGATCCGATTCGGAGGAGCTCTCCCACTCGCCGACCAACCACCGGCTCCACTCGTCGTCCAGGCCCTGGGGTGGTCCCAGTGCGACCACGCTCTTCTCGCTCATGTCAGCACCCGGGAAAACAGGAACGCGCGTTTCTCGAAGCCTCGGTGCTCGTAGAACCGATGGGCCTCGGAGCGGTGAAAGCCCGAGTCCAGCTCCAGCCGCAGGCATCCTCTCGCTTTGGCAATCTCCGCGGCCTTCTCCACCAGCGCCGTCCCGATCCCGCGACCGCGCTGCGTCTCATCGACCACAAGATCACAAAGGTACCCGATATCCCCCTGCAGCCAGAGGCAGTCGCGAACGATGAGCGTGCCGACGCCAACGATCTTGTCACCCTGGCAGGCGCAGAAATACGCCCGGCGGTCGGAGGCCAGTCCCTGCTCGAAGATCGCTCGGGCAGCCGGCACATCGAGGGGCCGGGCCGGCCAGAGCTGCCGAAGCAAGGGGAGGATCTCATCGAAATCCGCCCACGTCATGGCACGAATTCGGAGGCCCGCGGCGGCCCTGGTATCGTCTGTCGTCATGAGACCTGCACCTCGTCATTGGAAAAGTGCACACAGGTGAAACACTCGGGAAGGTGAGAATCGTAAACGCCATGCTTATTGAAGGACCAGCCCACCGACGGGTCGATCAGGCGTCCATTGGCAGGCAAAGCCTCGAACCGGGAGAAATCCATCCGCCAGATGTCCCCGGGCTTCGGCGGCAGCGGGCGGCCCTGCGCCAGAGCCCGCAGACCCGCCCAGGGAAAGGCCAGCTCGACCGTCCAGCCCCGGTCCACGTCCGCGTCATTGTTCAGCGTCCCGTCCACGTGCACGGCCGCCTGCAGGCCGGGGAAATCCCAATCCAGGAACGCCCAGCGCCGGCCGCGCGGGTGTTTCTTATACCGCATCCCGTCCTGAAAACCGCCGAGCACATCGACCTCGTGCGTGGTCAGATCGAACTGGGGCTGACCGGCGAACCCAGCCTTGCGGTATGCCTCCTGCCAGATGTAGAACACCTCGTAAATCGTCCCGCGGGCGTTGATCTGGAACTCGTAGTAGCAGTCCGGGCCCGCGAGGAAGACCTCGATGTCGTTTTCGAAATAGACCGGGGAATCCCGCGCGGTGAACTTCGCCTGGACATTCGGCTCCTCGACCCAGAAACCGAGGTAGAGATTCTGCTCGTCCCACAGCGCGGCCATCTGCGTGTCCAGGAATCCCGGCACGCCGGTCACCATATCGACGAAGCGCGGCGAGCGCGGGGCCCGCCGCCAGCACGCCTCCGTCAGCCGCCCATCGACCACGATGGGCGCGCGGACGCGCCGGCACACGTAGTGTCCGAGGTCCCGGTCCTCACCACCATATCGCTCAGTCATGTGCGCTCCTTGATCCGTTCTGACGCCCGCGCTCGGTCATCCGAAACCAAGGCAGACCGATCTTCCTAGGTCGTGCGTCCCCGCACGACGTCCCATCAGGTGAGCGGGGACGCTGGCCCTACGAGGAGAGCCAGGCGCCTTCCGTCCGCGCCGCAAGAGATCATGACGGCTTGGGCTGCGCGGAGGACGGCACCACCGGCGCCGTACAGGCGTCGACGTAGCGGGGCCGGATCAGCAGAACCAGAACGATGGACAGCACGCCGACACTCGCAAAGGCCCCGAAGATGCCGAACAGCGGCACCTGCTGATCGCGCAGAATGCCAAAGCCCCAATCGGCCAGACCGCCGCAACTGATGCTGACGAGATTCATCAGCCCGTAGCCGGTGGCGCGGAGGTGCGGCCGGACGATCTGACACAGGATCGGCATGTTGTTGCAGTCGAACATCCCCCAGCCCAGGCCGAAGACGATCAGGAAGGCGATGGCGAAACCCAGCAGCCCGGTGGCGGGGGAATAGCCGACGCCGAACATCGCCACAATGATGCATACCATGCCGAGAGCGCTGGTGTAAATGCGGCCGCGGGCGGTCCGCCGCGTCCAGCGGTCCGCGAGCCAGCCGCCCAGCAGCGCCCCGAAGATGCTGGCCGCCACCCAGTAGACCCCGGCCGAAACGCCGGCCTTGCCCTGGCCGATGCCGAACTCGGCCTTCAGGATGGCGGGCATCCAGTCCCGCACGATCCAGCCGGCCAGAGCGGGCAGCGTGAAATAGAGCACCAGCAGGATGAAGGAGAAGTTGCCCAGCAGCTCGCCCAGCGCGCCGCCGGGGGACGTCCGCGGGCGACCGGCCGCGTCCGCGGGCCGGGCCGGATTGCGCAGGAGCAGAAAGAGCGGCACGGCGTACAGGATGCCCACGACCCCGCACAGGCCGAACATCCAGCGCCAGCCCAGGGCCGGGTGGTCGGCGGCGTAACCGCTGAAGCTGCCGATGATGATCCCCAGGTAGATGCCCATCTGGTGGAAACTCACGGCGCGCGAGCGGGTGGGCCCGAGGTGGTAGTCCGCGATCAGTGCCAGGGCCGCCGGGATGTAGAAGGCCTCGCTGATGCCCATGACCGCACGGGTGACGAGCAGTTGGTCATAGGTCGCGACGTGCCCGGTCGCCCACGTCACCGCCGACCACACGATCAGGCTGGCCGCGATCACGTGCCGGCGGCTGAACCGGTCGGCCAGATACCCCCCCAGGGGGCTCAGGATCGCATAGGTCCACTTGAACAGCGCCAGGATCTTCCCCCAGTTCGCCTCGGAGCCGATATCCGGGAGATCCGTCATGACGGAGAACTTCATGGCCGCCAGCATCTGGCGATCCAGGTAGTTGAGCAGCGCCACCGGCAGCAGCAGCGCGACCACGACCCAGACGTACCCGGCGGCCTTCTCGTTGATCCATTTCATGGGTTCGTCACCTTCTGCACGCAACTCTGCCTCTACCACCACGGCAACCATGGGGGCACGTCATTCACGTAGAACCGCACCCGCTCATGGAGCGGGATGAACAACAATAGCGTCGAAACCGTGTTGAATGCAAAGGTAAAGACCGCGGCCGGGAGGACGAGCGCGCCCAGGGGCCTGAGTCGGCGCGTCAGTACCACAACCAAACCATGCAGCAGGAAGAAGGCCGTCGGGTATCCGGTGACGCGCTGGAACGTGACGGTGAACAGGTACTCGTGCATCAACCCGGAGACGGCGAACGTGCCGAGCACGGCCCAAGGCGGATTCCTGTGGCCCCCCAACGGCCGGTAGACATTCTCCAGCAACCACCGGTACATCGGCCGATTCCAGCGCCGCCAGAAATCGGCGGGACGGCACGCCCCAAGCACGTTGCCCGTCGTGAAAGACGCCGCCGGTGCACCGGCCAGCCGCCACAGGGCCGTATTGGCCTGAAAGGCCCAGAGGGCCCACGCGGTCACGGACGTCGACTTGACGGCATGCTCCACCAGAAAAGGATACGCGGCCCAAGGGACCTGGAAAACGCCCACCGTCACGAGCGTGACGACACCCAAACCTGCGACGTACCTCCCGGCGTCCAGCAACCGTCGCGGGAACGACAGGTCCTGCCCGTAACCGCCGGCGACGCGGGCAACGCTCCACGCGTAATTCCCGACGAAGACGACGTACGCTCTCAGGCTCAACCGGTTGCCGCGAGCCGGGTCCAGATGCAGGTCCCACATGTGCGGCAGGAAGATCATCGGCAGCAGTCCCCCCACCACCACCCGGAGGGCCAGGTTGTCGGTCTCCAGCAAGAGCGGGCTGCCCAGGACGATCGCGCCCAGCAGGATAAAGGCCGCACTGCGTGCCCCCGGCTTCCAGCCGCGTGCCAAGAAGAACGCGACCGCCGCCGCATAACCAATCCCCAGCACCGCAAATACACCGCCAAAGGGCATTCCCAACCATCCGGCTCTTGGCTCTCAGGTTTTCACCGCATGCGTCTTCCCGGTCGGGTGGCATCGTCCAGCGGAGCCTGTTTGTCGTTCCGCCGTCAGGCGTTCTCTGGATATACCCTTACGGTCACACTATAGACCAAGGCCTTCCGCTTTGACGATTCCACCCGATCCGACTGACTCACTCGCTGGTCCCATCCACCACTTACGGGAGCACCATGTCCATAGGCATCATCAGGATCACGCTCTCCCGGCGGAGCAGCTCGATGCGCTGGAGGGCCTGGCGCAGGGCGCGGGCCCGCTGCGGCTCGGTCTTTTGGAGCAGATCGAGCAGCGGCGCCACCGTCGGGTGGCCGGCGAGCAGGTCGGTGACCCCGGACAGGCGGATGTCCGTCGGGCGCTCGCCCTCGCCGGAGAGGTCGCCCATCAGTTGTGTGAAGAAGTCCCTCGGCTCCGGGAGGACGCGGATTTCGTAATCCTTCAGGGACACCCGGGCCGCGGCGTATTCGACCGCTGGCTGGAGTCCGCCGATCTGGTCCACCAGGCCCAGGTCCAGGGCCTGCCGGCCGGTAAACACGCGGCCGCCGGCGAGCTCGTCGATCGGTTTGCGGAGCTTGTCCCCACGGGCTCGTGCCACGTGTCCCTTGAAGACCTCGTACACCCGCTGCATGTAAGCACCGATCAACTGGCGTTGGGCCTCGTCGAAGGGCCGGTTACTGCTGAGCAGGTCGGCATTGGCGCCCCGCTGGTGGCCGACCCAGTTGATGCCCAGCTTGCCCCAGAGACCGGTGGTCACCAGCTTGCCGCCCACCACCCCGATCGACGCCGTGATGGTTGCGGTATCGGCGAAGATGGCGTCCGCCCCGCACGCGACATAGTAGCCGCCGCTGGCGGCGACGTTGCCCATCGAAACCACCAGGGGCTTCTGCGCCTGGACCCGCCGGGCGGCGTTCAGGATGACCTCGCTCGCCTCGGCCGAACCGCCGGGCGAATCGACGCGCAGGATGACCGCCTTGACGGAATTATCCTGCCTGGCCGTCTCGAGGGCCTTCTGGATATCGCCGCTGAAGGCGGCATTGTAGGCCCCGAACAGGGCGGGCTGGCTGTAGCCCGGCACGATGGGACCCTCCACGTAGATGACCGCCACCGCATCCTTCGCCGCCGTCTCGGCAGCAGGAGACTTGAACAGCTCGGAAAGCAGGGCGAAGAACCCGAGCGGACTGGCCAGGTTGATCTTGGCTTTTTCCTCGCGGCCGTAGCGGTTGTCCACCTCCATCCGTCCGCCGAGATCGGCCTTGACCTGTGCCAGGAATTCCTCACGGGTCTGAACCGCATCGATCAGGCCCTTCTCTTTCGCCTGCTCGGCCAGGTACGGGCCGTGGTCGATCCAGTCCCGGACCTGGGCGGCGGTCTTACCCCGCGACTGCGCGATCATCTCGACGAGCGAGCCGTAGAGGCTGTCGAACAGCCAGTCGATATTCTCCTGCGCCGGCCCGCTGGGACTCGTACGCGTGAGCATCTCGGCGGCGGACTTGTAGTCCCCCAGGTGCAGGAAATCCGCCTGGACCCCGATCTTGTCGAGCAGGCCCTTGACGTAGAGCGATTCGCCGTACATGCCGGTCAGCCACAGGCTCGACTGCGGCGCGACGCTCAGATGCCCGCTCGCACAGAGCAGGCCGTAATCGAGAGTGTCCAGGGCCTCCGCATAGGCATAGACCTTCTTGCCGGAGGACTTCAGGTGCCCGAGCGCCCGCCGCAGTTCCTCCACCTGACCGAATCCCACGCTCATCCGGTCGAACGTCAGGATCACGGCCTTGACCTTGTCGTCCCCGCTCGCCTGATCCATGCGCCGGACGAGGTCCTTGAGCGAGGTCATCTCGCCGGCCATCAATCCGAAGGGATCGAGCACAGGCGCCTCGCTCACCACCCCGCTGAGATGAAAGTGGGCGGCCACCGGGACCGCCTGCTTCACCCCGGTTGTCCCCGCCTCTTCCGCACTCAGGCACACCGGGGCCACGAGCAGCAACGCCGCGCTCATGACAACCACAAATCGCTCCGCTCTTAAGTATCTCATGATCGGTCTCCTATCACATCGCTCGGTATGGCACCGACGCCAACGCGCCCAGATGATACCGCCTCCCCTACGCCGCGACAAGGTTCCTTCCTCGCAGTGCCAGGCGAACGCAAAGTCGCTGCCCTCCCCTGCTCCCCAGATCCCTGCGACGCCTCACACTTCCGGGTGCCGTCCGCGTATCGACCCCACAGAGGGCGGTTCAGGGGGCGTGGCCGTACGCCCGTGTTCGCCGGGCGTCCAGCATCCCAATCACGTCGCGTGCAGTTCCGATCTTCTCCGGAGACGGTTCATGGGCCGAACCCTTTTTGAAGACGGCCCCTAGGCGGACTGGGTTCCCAAACGCGACGCGTCGCGTTTGGGGGCCCTTCCTGCGGAAGGAGTCCAATGGACAGCTTCGCTTTCCGCTTTCCGGTCTCAGCCACTTGTGCCCGGTCTCTTGGTGGTTCCGGGCACGGTGTTCTTGCGCCCGAGAACCCTGCGGACGAAACGGCCGTCCGAGAGCGACGGCCCCCGGGACGCCCGAGCCACCACTGGCCCACGCCCCTGACCCGCCTCTTCTCCTGTTCTCCCCGCCCAGGCCGAGCCCCGGCGGCGAACTCTCGACCCCGGTGAGCCTAAATTTTATTTTAAGGGCTTCTCTGAAAGGCATTGTCAACCCCGTTCGCCTCGTGGGGCGTCATTTGTTTGTCAGTATAGAAGATTCCAGAATCAGTCTTCTCTT
>JALORE010000068.1 GCA_025459125.1 Planctomycetota bacterium
AGACGCTCGGCCTTGGCTTCTTTGGCGAAGGCGGATTCGAGCTCTTCGAGGATCTCCTTGGAGCGGGCGAGGATGGGCTTCGGGATGCCGGCCAGCTTGGCGACGTGGATGCCGTAGCTTTTGTCCGTGCCGCCGGGCAGGATGCGGTGCAGGAAGACCACCTCGTCCATCCACTCGCGGACGGCCACGTTGCAGTTGCGGATATTGCCGAACAGCTCGGCCAGCTCGGTCAGCTCGTGATAGTGCGTGGCGAACAGAGTCCGGCACTTCAGCCGCGTGGCAAGGTGCTCGGTGATCGCCCAGGCCAAGGCCAGGCCATCGTAGGTGCTCGTGCCCCGGCCGACCTCGTCGAGGATCACGAGCGATCGGGCGGTGGCGTTGTTGATGATGTTGGCGGTCTCGGTCATCTCGACCATGAATGTGGACTGGCCCCGCACCAGCTCATCCGAGGCCCCGACGCGGGTGAAGATCCGGTCCACCAGTCCGATCTCGGCCGCCTTGGCGGGAATGAAGGAGCCGGCCTGGGCCATCAGGACGAGCAAGGCGATCTGGCGGATGTAGGTGCTCTTGCCGCTCATGTTCGGGCCGGTGATGACGGCGATGTCCCCCAAGCCGTCGCCCAGATCGACGTCGTTCGGCACGAACTCGGCCCCGAGCAGCTCGACCAGGACGGGATGCTTGCCTTCACGGATGACCAGCCGCCGGTCCTCGGTGATCGTCGGGCGGCAGTAGTTGCGCCGGCCGGCGATATGGGCGAGACAGGCCAGGCAGTCGCACTGGGCCACCGTCTCGGCGAGTTGCTGCAGGCGCGGGATGTACTTGGCCGACTCGGCCCGCAGGTCCTCGAAGAGGCGCTGCTCCAACTCCAGGGCCCGCTCCTCGGCGGTCAGCACCTCGTTCTCATACTGTTTGAGCTGCTCGGTGATGTACCGCTCGGCGTTCTTGACGGTCTGTTTGCGGAGGTAGTCGGCGGGGACCTTGTCCGCGGCGGCGTTCGTGATCTCGATGTAATAACCGAAGACCTTGTTGAAGCCGACCTTCAGGTTCGCAATACCGGTCCGCTGGGCCTCCTGCTTTTGATAATTGCGCAGCCAGCTCTGGCCGTCGGTCGAGATCGACCGCAGCCGGTCCAGCTCCTGCGAGAACCCATTGCGGATCACCCCCCCGTCGCGCAGATGGGTGGGGCTATCCGGCTCGACCGCGGATTCCAGCAGCGCGGCCAATTCGTCCATGCTGTCGCACTGCCCAGCCAACTGAGTGTTCAGACGCGTCTGCAGGCCACTCAGCAGCTCGCGCAGCCTGGGCACCTGCCGCAGCGTGCGCGCCAGACCGAGCAGGTCGCGGGGACTCGCCCGGAACGTGCTGATACGGGCGGCGATCCGCTCGGTGTCGGCGACGTTGGACAGCAGTTCCCGGATTTGCGTCAGTACCGGCAGGTTCTCCTTCAGCTCCTGCACCGCATCCTGCCGTTGCGTGATGGCCGCCACGTCGCACAGAGGCAGGCACAGCCAGTTGCGGAACATGCGGCCGCCCATGCCGGTCAGCGTTTCGTCCAGGCAGGCGAGCAGCGCGCCCCGGCGGCTCTCGGCCCGGATCGTCTGCAGGATCTCCAGGCTGCGCAGGGAGACCGGATCGATCTGCAGAAACTCCTGGCGGCTGATCCGGCGGAGGCTCTGAATGTGGCCCAGTGTGGTCTTTTGTGTCTCGTTCAGGTATTCAAGAATGGCCCCCGCGGGCGGGATGAGGTCGGCATCGTTCGCGCCGATGCCGAAGCCCTCCAGCGTGGCGGTGCCGAAGTGCTTGAGCAGCCGTTGGCGCGTCTGGTAGGGATCAAAGTACCAGCTCGGCCGTTCCGTGATGATGGCCCGCGTGAGCCGGCCGATGTCATTGGCCAGCCGGCGGGTCTCGACCTCAAACAGCTCCCCGCGCCGGTCGGCCAGCAGGCACTCCGCGGGCGCGAGCCGCTGCAATTCGCTGAGCAGCTCGCTCTCCACAACCCGCTGGACGAAGAAGTGCCCCGTCGAGATATCGACCCAACTCAGGGCCGCATAGCCCTGGACGTCGAGGTCGATGGCGCAGAGGAAGTTGTCCTTCTTGTCTTCGAGGAGCATGTCGTCGGTGAGCGTGCCGGGCGTCACGATCCGCACGACATCGCGTTTGACCACCCCTTTGGCGGTCTTGGGGTCCTCCACCTGCTCGCACACGGCCACACGATAGCCGGCCTGGAGCATCTTCTTGAGATAACCGTCAATGGCATGGTACGGCACGCCGGCCAGCGGGACGGGATTCTCGCTGCCCTTATCCCGGCTGGTCAGAGTCAGTCCGAGCACGCGCGAGCAGGTCTTGGCGTCTTCGTAGAAGGTCTCATAGAAGTCGCCCATGCGAAAGAACAGGATGCAGTCCGGGTGTTTCTGCTTGAAATGCTGAAACTGCCGCATCGCCGGACTGAGGTTCTCCATCGGTTGTGTCATGGAAAGCGATTATACCGGCCACCCCTCATTTCTCAACCGCCACCGGAGATTCCAGCAACTCCGATAGGATAGAGCGAGCTCTGGTTTGCGACTCACTCTGCTGAAGCAGTTCCAGCAGATGCATTTGTCGGTCGGTGAAGGCTACGGGCGTACGCGGGTCGAAATCCGCGACGTGGCAAACGCGGTGGATGGTACCAATCAGGTCGCCAATGCCATGGCCTTGTTGAGCACTGATGCGGACTGTCTCCCGAGGCGGCGGCGGCAAATTACCGGGATCGAACTGCGGGGGCAGGTCGGCTTTGTTGAGGACGATGATGGTCCGTTTGTGAGCGAGGCTCTCGGTCAGATCCGTGGCGATCTGGTCCGCCGGCTGGCTGAGGTCGAGAACCAACAGGATCAGGTCGGCGCGTGCGACGATCTCCAGGCTCCTTTGCTGGGCGGCCTGGTCGATGTCGGCGGAGGCGAGGGCAGGATCAAGGCCGGCGGTGTCGATGATCGTGGCGGCCAGGGGCGGGAGGAGGATCTCGGCCGAGACCCAGTCGCGCGTGGTGCCGCGAACGTCCGAGACGATCGCCTTCTCGCGACCGGCCAGGGTGTTGAGCAGGGTGCTCTTGCCGGTATTGGGCGGGCCGACCAGGGCGATCGTGCCGCCGGAGAGGATCAGCCGGGCCGGCTCGCTGTGCCTGAGGATGTCACCGGCCTCGGCGGCGATCTCCTCCAGCGGCAGCGAGTCCAGATGGTCCCGCCAGTATCGGACGCGCGCCGACAGACCGGCGTTCACCTGATGGTTGATGAGCGCGGCGCCCTCGATCGTCTTGACGGTGGCGAGCGCCAGCTTCGCCTCGCACGCGATGGCATCATGCGGTTCCTGGCGTGCGAACACGCGGGCGAGCAGTTGTTCCGACAGGACCGACTGGGCTCCGTGGCGTTGCAGCAGCTCCATGATGGCCGCCACCAGGATGGGATTGCCGTGGCAATGGATCGCAAACGTATCGGCGCTTTCGCAACCGACGGTGACTTCGTCGATGGCCAGGCCGTTATCGACGATGTCTCCCAACAGGATCTCGCCCTGGGCCCCGGCGCAAGGCCGGTCGCCCTTGCGCCGGAAGATCTCACGGAGGATCGTCTGGGCCGAATCTCCGCAGAGCTGAATGGTGGCAATGGCCCCCGCCCCCGGACCGGTCATGACGGCTGCGAAGACGGGCATATCCATTTCGATATCCTATGGGACGGCTCTGGCACAGCAGACCATCGCCAAGCTTCGCTTGACGATGCCACCCGGAGGAATACGATCCGGAGGAGTGCAGAGCCTCTCACGTGCTCGTTCAGATCAGTTCCTCGGTCTTTTCTTCGACGTATTTCATGTAGGCCAGGACAATGCCTTTGACGACCAGATGCGGAACGTAGTTGTCCACGAAGGGGCAGTCGTCCTTGATCGTCTCGGCGCCGGAGCCGGTGATGATGGTCTGGGGCCAACGGCCGAGCTCTTCGGCATACCGGCGGATGATCTCCTCCATGCCGCCAATGATCGAGTAGTACAGGCCGCTGTTGATCGCATCGGCGGTGTTCTTGCCGTAGGGGCTGTCCGGCCGGTGCACGGGGGCGATCTTGGGAAGCTGGGCGGTGTTGTCTTTCAGGGCCTGGGCACTGATATCGAAGCCGGGACAAATCACGCCGCCCCGGAAGACGCCGTGCTGATCGACGAGGTCGATCGTGACCGCCGTGCCGAAATCCGCCACGACCACCGCATCCTCGACCACGTCGAACGCGGCGGCCGCCGCGACCACGCGGTCCGTGCCCACCTTGCGCGGATCGTCGAGCCAGACCGTCATCGGCAGCGGGATATCGTCGCCGATGACGCGGATCTTCTCGCCCAGGTCCTCCCGGGCAATCTGCCGGATGAGCTCGGTCCAGACGGGCTTGACGCTGCTGACGACGATCACGCCGTCGCGCTTGTGCTCTTTCGAGCTTTCCAGGATGGGGATCTTGTGCCAGGAATCGACCAGGCACTCCCGCAACTGCGCTTGCGACCCTCCCGGAATCGAACGGATGAAATCCTCCGTCCCATCGAGAAAGAGCCCGATGCCGATGTTCGTATTCCCAATGTCGATGGCAATGATATTCATGATTCTCTCTCGATGCCCTGCTCCTCACCGACCGCGCTTCTACCGCATTTCGCCGTGCCTGTCAACCTGGATGCGCATTGTGAGAGACCGGGCCATGTTGACGGCATGACATCAGACCAGCGAGCAAGGAATCCGACGATTCATAATTCCGGACGATGACAAGGCTTATGCACACTTTACGGCCCCGGCGCACCGGCGGTTCTGGGGAGCAGCGGCGCGTCATCCTCTACAAATTGGATTTTGCGGTAGACAGTCCGGCCCCGGCGGTCACTATGTTTACGACCGTTATGCCCCATTGATCCGTGCGGTCTGCTATGACCACACACGGAACCTGGCGGACGCTCAGGACCTCGCCCAGGACGTGTTCCTGGGAGCCTACGAGCGACTCGACCGGCTCCACCGGCTGGAAAGCTTCGGCCGATGGCTGGTCGGGATCGCCCGGCGTCGCTGCCGCGAATGGCGCCGGCAGGCAGCGCGAGATCGGCGCAGGCAGGCGCACCCGCGGGCAATTGAAGAAGCCCCCACGAGGGTAGACAATGACGGCGAACTCGCCCGACTGGGCACCTTGCTGGCAGGTCTTCCGGAGCAGGAGCGTTTGGCCCTGCACGCGTTCTACCTGCAGGAGGAATCCGCGGAGGAGGCGCGGTCTCTGGTGGGGCTATCGCGTTCCGGCTTCTATCGCGTGTTGAAGCAGGCCCGAGCCCGCCTGAGACGGCAACTGTCTGACGATCAGGAGAGCATCCAATGAGCGCGCGTTTGGATGAGAATCTGCATAAAGCACACGAATACTTCCAACAGAATCAGGACGCTTTACGGGACGCCCTCATGGCCGGATTGCCCGGACAAGCTCCTGGGCGGCACCGGCGCAGCCTGGCCTGGCGTCCGTTCCCAGGAGGTTCGATTATGAACAGCAGGATCACGAGAATAGCGATTGCGGCGGCGGTTGTCTTGGCCGCGTGGATCGGGTTCCGTTATCTCGGTGGCTCGCCGCTAGGAACCGCCGTGGCTTGGGCCGACGTTCTGAGGAACGTCGAGACGGCGAAGACGATCATGTACCGGGACGAATTCGAGCGTGGCGACGTCAGGGAAGTGGCCGCCGTCCGGATTCTGGAGCCCTATCTCCGCCGGTCGGACAAGATCGAGGGCAGCGGCGCATCCGACGTTGCCGTACTCGACACCCTGCACTGTCGGTGCATAACGTTCTACCCGCGCACGAAATCCGCCGTGATCGACAAAGAAGAGGGGGCCAGTTTTCAGATACGCGCCTACGAGGATCTCAAGAGAGATCTGCGCGACGGCACCGAGAAAGACCTGGGACGGGTCAAGCTGAACGGTCGCGATACGCTCTGCTTTGAAATATCCGGGGCGAACGGAAAGACCACCGTGTGGGCGGATCCCGAGACCGCTCTGCCCATCCAGATCGAGACCCTCTTGGAGGACAACGGCCCGACGCGAAGACGGATGAGCGACATCCGGTTCGATGTCGAACTAGACCAACGGCTCTTCGAGCCTCCGGCGGACTACTGCGTCCTCGATCTCCCGACGCAGCGCTGGACGACGCCGTTCCCCTTGACGGAGAAGCATCTCCTGGAAGGACTGGCGGTATATCCCAAGTATCTGAACGGCAAGTTCCCCACCCGGTACCTGGGCGGCAGACCCTTGACAGACGAGGTCAAACAGAAGTGTGCCGCAGAGGTGAAAATGAAGACGTGGTCGGAGGAGGAAGCGCACCAAAGCAGTATGGGCTGTGCTTTCATCGAGCAACTGCCGGAAGGCAGTGACTACCAGTACGTGGGTGAAGATGTGCGGCTCGGCGACACCGGCAAGGCCGTATGCTGGTGGAACCCGGCGGGTTCGCGAACCTACCGAGTCGTCTACGGCGATCTGAGTGTGCGAGATGTAGAGCCCAAGGACCTGCCACCGATCCCGTGGTCAGCCCAGCGGAAATAGGTTTCAGTTCAAGGCCGGGCCGCGCCGACCCGGCCTTCTTCCACCTTTCGGCGTGAGTCAAGAACGCGCGTGATCACAGGACCATCGGGATGGCTTCCATCCGATTCGCCCGGGCTTCCGACCACGGTCCTCACCCTTAAGCCTGTCCCGGCAGGCGCCCCGGCGCCGGGGGGCGCTCGGCCGCTCTGAGGGCCTGGATCCTGTGCCAGAGCAATTCGGTAAGTTCTTTGATGCCCCTGCCCGTGGCGGCGGAGATGGGCAGGATGTCCGGGCGGAGCCTCGCGCGGAGATCGGCGAGGCGGGTACCGTCAGGATCAAGGTCGATCTTGTTGGCGACGATGATCTCTTCCTTGTCGGCCAAGGTCCGGCTGTAGGCGGCCAACTCGTTGCGGATGGCGTGGTAGTTGGCGACGGGGTCCGAGTCGTCGGTCGGCATGAGGTCGAGGATGTGGACGAGAATCTGGGTGCGCTCGATGTGGCGGAGGAAGTCATGGCCCAGGCCGGCCCCCTGGCTGGCGCCCTCGATCAGGCCGGGAATGTCGGCCATCACGAAGCGACGGAAATCGCTCAACTCCACGATGCCGAGCACTGGCTCCAGGGTAGTAAACGGGTACGAAGCGATCTTGGGCCGGGCCGCCGAACAGCGGGAGAGCAAAGTGCTCTTGCCGGCGTTCGGCATACCGACGAGACCTATGTCCGCGATGAGCTTGAGCTGGAGGCGGAGGTTCCGCTCCTGTCCGGGCTTGCCGGGCTCGGCTTCCCGCGGCGCCTGATTGGTGGAGGTGGCAAAGGCTCTGTTGCCTCTGCCGCCTTTGCCGCCCCGGCAGACAAGGACCTTCATTCCCACTTCGCTGAGGTCCTTGAGCAGCAGATCGAAATCCTCGTCGTAGATCAGCGTGCCCGGCGGAACGGGGATGACCAGGTCTTTGCCGTCGGCGCCGTACATGTTCTTGCCCTGACCGTGCCCGCCGTCCTGGGCCCGCCAGTGGTGCCTGCCGGCGAAATCCAACAGGGTGTCCTTGTCGGGGACGGCGTGGAAGTACACGTGCCCGCCGTGGCCGCCGTCGCCGCCGTCCGGACCGCCTCTGGCGATGAACTTCTCCCGCCGGAAGCTGATGCATCCGTTGCCGCCGTCGCCGGCTTTGACGTGGATCTTGGCTTCGTCAACGAACATGGCCACTGCCCCAGCACGGACCGGATTGCGCCGTTGGGTGGGAATAGGAACCATGGAATGAGGGAATACTGGGATACTGGCGTACGACAACAGACAACGAAGTGGCTATCGTTCCCACCATTCCCTCATTCCTACCTGCCAACCCTCTCGCGTTTCTGACTTCTGTTTTTACGAAAAAAGGGATGGTCTGCGGCCATCCCTTGAAGAACCCGATACGTCAGCGTCAGCTTCGTCACACGACGACGTGGATGCGCCGTCCCTGAAACTGTACCGTTCCGTCGGTCTCGGCGAAGAGCGTGTAATCCCGGCCCATGCCGACGTTGGCCCCGGGAAAGAACTTCGTGCCGCACTGCCGCACGAGGATCGAGCCGGCCTTGACCGGCTGGCCGGCATACATCTTGACGCCCCGGTACTGCGGATTGCTGTCGCGTCCGTTTCTCGAAGCACCCTGTCCTTTTTTATGTGCCATGGTCTTACCCTCTGATAGCCAATCTGAACCCTGAACTCGGACAAACCAGGGAGTATAGCCGCCCCGCATCGCCTTGTCCAGCCCTTTTTCAAAATCCCGCAGCCATTCGGGGCAGGCTCCTGTTCGGCCGGCCCGGGCCGCCGGGCCTAACGGGCCTCCACGATGGCCTTGGCATCGCTGGCCGGCACCATGCCGTTGATCGCCAGCTTGAACTTGCCGTCCGGACCGACGAAGAAACTGCACGGCACAGTCTCGGCCTGGTCGAACGGCGCCGGCAGACCTCGTGCATCGGACAGCACGGTGTAATTGATACCCTGGTCGGCCGCCCACTTCTTGACCAGAGCCGCCGGCTCCTTCGTGATCGCCAGGATGGCGAGCTTGTCCTTCGGATAGGCGCTGCGCAGCTCCTTCAGGTGCCCGACCTCGAGCTTGCAGGCTCCCACCCAGGTGGCCCAGAAGGCCACGACGACGTCTTTTCCCTGGTAGTCGCTGAGCTTGTGCGTCTGGCCCTCGATATCCGTCAACGTGAAGTCCGGGGCCGCTCTGTCCCACCATTGCTCGTACGCCGGAGTCCAGCGGTCCTGGGCGGCCTTGACGATGTTCTGGATGCTCACCTTGGGCTCGCGGAACAGGCCTACCGCAGTCTCTACGGGAGTGGGGGCCGACTGCCGGTCGGCCACCGGCACAGGCTGAACATCCGACGCCGGTGCGCGCTCGGTCGCCGGGGGTTTGTCCCGTTTGCAGCCGGGCAGGATGCCCAGCATGAGCAGCGCCAACGCCAGGAATGTCCTTGAGACCCAATACCTGCTGTGCTTGTTCCTTCTAGCCATACACAAGACCTCCCTGGGATCTTCATTCCGAAACGGTTACTATACCCCTGTCTCCGCGGGGAGTAAAGACCCAAATGGAAATTTCCGCCGGCCGCCACCGAGCGCACCACCACGGATCAGGCTACGAATCGCCGCGCCGCCCGGTTCGCCGATGTCCCCCAGAATCCCGCCGTATCGTGGGTCCCCAAGGGCCTCCGACGCGCTGTTGGTTCTCCTCTGCCCTTTACTCCGGGAGCGGGCGGTTGTATATTGACTTCAGAAGACCGTTGGGTCGAAGCCGGGGTCCTTTTTCACAAGGAGCATAGAGATGAACAGCACGAGTGCCGCGTCTCGTCGTCTTACCATGCTGGCTGCCGGTTTGGCAATCGCGCTGCTGGCGGCGGAGTCCTGGGCCAACATTCGCCTGCCGGCGATCATCGGCGATAACATGGTCCTCCAGACCGGAGGCCGGGTCTGTCTCTGGGGGTGGGCCGATCCCAATGAAGAGATCGGCGTCAAAGTGAGCTGGCACACGGTGGACTGGACGATCCAGGCGGATAACGCCGGCAAATGGGTCTTTCAGATGGCTGCCCCGGAAGCCGGCGGGCCCTACGAGATCACGTTCAAAGGCAAGAACACCATCACCGTGAAGAACATCCTGGCGGGCGAGGTCTGGGTCGGCTCGGGCCAGTCCAACATGCAAATGACAGTCAAGAGCTCGGCGAACGCCGAGCAGGAGATCGCCGGTGCCACCGATGGGCAGATCCGGCTCTTCACGGTCGCGCGCAAGATCGCGGAGAAGCCCCAGGAGAACTGCGAGGGCAAGTGGGTGCTGTGCAGTCCCGAGACAGTCGGGGATTTCTCGGCCGTGGCGTACTTCTTCGGCCGGGAGCTGCGCCGGGAGCTGAAGCAGCCGATCGGTCTGATTCACACCTCCTGGGGTGGCACCCCGGCGGAGGCGTGGACCAACCCCGCCGCGTTGCAGGAGAATCCCAGCCTGGAGCCGATCCTGGCGCGGTACCGCGAGGCTCTGGCGGTCTATCCGCAGGCGGTGGCCAAGTACAAGGAAAGCCTCGCGAAATGGGAAGAAGAAGTCAAGCAGGCGAAGGCCGAGGGTAAGACGGCTCCCCGCCGGCCCGGGGCGCCCATGGGACCGGACAACCCGAATTGCCCCTCGGGCCTGTACAACGCGATGATCGCGCCGCTGATTCCCTACACGATTCGAGGGGCGATCTGGTACCAGGGCGAGTCGAACGCCGGCCGGGCCTACCAGTACCGCGAGCTGTTCCCGACCATGATCAAGAGCTGGTGGACCGCCTGGGGACAGGAGGAGGGCTTCCCCTTCCTGTTCGTGCAACTGGCCAACTTCATCGCCGACCGTAAGGCGGTCGGCACGGAACCCGGTGAGAGCCCCTGGGCGGAGCTGCGCGAGGCCCAGACGATGACACTGGAGCAGCCCAATACCGGCATGGCCGTGACCATTGATATCGGCGATGCCAACGATATCCACCCGAAGAACAAGCAGGATGTCGGCAAGCGTCTGGCCGCGTGGGCTCTGGCCAACACCTATGGCCAGGACCGGGTCTACTCCGGCCCGATCTACAAGTCCATGATCAAGAAGGGCAACCGGATCGTGCTGACCTTCGACCACGTGGGCGGCGGTCTGGTCGCCAAAGGCGGGGAGTCGCTGAAAGGCTTCGCCATCGCCGGGAAGGACCGCAAGTTCGCCTGGGCCGATGCCCAGATCGAAGGCGACAAAGTGGTGGTCAGTAGTGATAAGGTCACCAGCCCTGTGGCCGTGCGTTATGCCTGGGCGGACAACCCCGCCTGCAACCTGTACAACAAGGCGGATTTTCCGGCCTCACCGTTCCGGACGGATACCTGGCCCGGGGTGACCGTGAACAACAAATAAGGGCTGGGACCGGGAGTGCATGATTCGCGATTCCCGCTCGCGATCCGGGACGTGTCCCGCGAGTGAGAAATCGTCACTCGTAGATGATAAATATTCCGCGCCAGGGTCTTGCCTGCGTCCCCGGACAATGGTAGTGTATCCACCCTGTTCTGCATCGATCTGTGTGCCCTGCCGTGAGTGGCTTGTGTGGAGGCACAATATTGTGCCTCTCCACCGCTGTCTTCGCGGCACGCTTGGAGTGCCAGGCATCTTTGCCTGAGGAATTGTGACAACCATCACAACACACATCACAATGCTGGCGGAGTTGAACCCGCTGGAGCCTGTGACTGTGGTACCCGTGTTCCATCTGGGTCCCCTGGTCATCAGCAATCATGCGTTCATGGTTCTGGCGGTGACGGCCCTGCTGCTGTTGTGCATCCCCATTGCGACCCACTCGCCCCGGCTGGTGCCGCGCGGGCTGCAGAACCTGGTCGAATCGGTCTGTGTCTTCCTGCGGGAAGAGATGGCCCGGCCGATTATCGGACATCACACCGATCGGTACATCGGGTTCCTCTGGACCATATTCTTCTTCGTTCTGACGCTGAACCTGGTGGCGATGGTTCCTACAGAGAAGATCATCAGCCTGGTGACCGGCCATAAGAGTCACCTGGGCGGTCCCGCGACGGCCAACATCTTCATCACGGGCGCCCTGGGAGTCATCTCCTTTGTGATGACGCACGTGTACGGGATTCGCCAGCACGGCGTGCTGCGCTACCTGGCGCACCTCGCGCCGCCCTGTCCGAAGTGGCTGCTGCCGTTGATCTATCCGCTGGAGCTGGTGACGCTGTTCGTCCGGCCGGTGACGCTGGCCATTCGTCTTTTCGCGAACATCGTCGCCGGGCACATGGTCATGGTCACGATCCTCGGTCTGATCTTCGTCTTTCAGCACGCGGGCGTGGCCGTGATTTCCATCCTGGCGAGCGTGGCGCTGTCGTTCCTGGAGTTGCTGGTAGCTTTCATCCAGGCGTACATCTTCGCGTTTCTGTGCACGCTGTACATCGGCCTGGCCACCAGCTCGGAGCACTAAAGGAATTGATGATTTATGATGGATGATTGATGATTTGAGGGACGAAGCCCCCGGAATCAGACGATCGAGATCATAAATCAAAAATCGTAAATCATAGATCATTTGGAGGTCTGGAAATGAACTACCTGATCAGTTCCGTTCTCGCTGCGGCCGGCGGGGTGGCCGATCCCACGTTGGCGTTGTTCGGCGCCACGATTGCGTGCGGGATCATCATCGTCGGCGCCGGTCTGGGCATTGCGCTCATCGGCAGCAAAGCTGTGGATTCCATCGCACGCCAGCCCGAGGCCGGCGGCCGCATCTTCATCTCGATGATCATTGCCGCGGCGCTGATCGAAGGCGTGACGTTCTTCGCGCTGCTGATCTGCTTCCTCTCGGTGTTCTGGCTTCGCGGGGCGCTGTAGACTCCCATGGTAAAGATTGCATTACTCTGCACGCTCGCGCTGCTGGTTGGTGGTGGGCCCGTAAGGGCCGCCCACGAAGCCCCCTCGGGGGCCGCAGCCACGGCGCCGGAGGCGCCGCACGGCGCCGCGACGCATGGCGAAGGCGAAGCCGAACCCAACCTCTTCAGCGGCTCGCTGGCCGACTCGCTGTGGACGGTGGTGGCGTTCGTGACCTTGGCCCTGGTGCTCACGAAGGTGGCGTGGAAGCCGCTGCTGGCGGCCCTGGATGCCCGGCAAAACCACATCACCCAGCAGATCCGGTCCGCCGAGGACTCGCGTCAGAAGGCGGAGCACATGCTGGAGGAGTCCAAGCAGCAGGGCCAAAACACGGTCCGCCAGGCCGCCGAAGAGGCGCAGCGTCACCATCAGCAGACGCTCGAGCAGACGCGGGAAGAGGTTCTGGCCCTGCGGCGCCGCGCGCACGAAGAGATCGAAAGTGCGCGGGCGGCGGCCATGGAAGAGCTCTGGAAACAGACGGGCGATCTCGTCCTGCGGGTAGGCACCCAGGTGCTGGGCCGGACCTTGAGTCCCCAGGATAACCAGCGTTTGATCGATGAAGCCGTGGCGCGGATCCGGCACAACGGAGGTCTGTGATGAAGGCGGGCGCCGCCACTCATCTCGCCGACCTCTACGCCGGCAGCCTGCTGGAACTGGCCCGGGACTCCGGCGTCGTGGAGGCCGTCTCGGCCGATCTCGAGACGCTCGCGACTCTGCTGACGCGGGAGCCGGGGTTCGAGGCGTTCCTGGCCTCCCCCTACTTTGCCGAGCAGACGAAACGGGACCTGGTCCGGCAGGTGTTCGACGGCAAGCTGCACCGGCTCACGATCAACTTCCTGTGCGTCGCGATCGACCACAACCGCGGCGCGGTGCTGCCCCAGATGATCGAACGCTATCGGCAGCTCTATCGTGCCCATCAGGGTTACGAGGCGGTGACGGTGACCGTGGCGCAGAGCCTGAGCCCGGAGCAGCGGGACAAGCTCGCGCAGGACCTGGCCCAGGCGATGCAGGCGAAGATCGACATGGAGGTCCGGGTGGACCCCGCCATCCTGGGCGGCGTGATCATCCGCCACGGCGACCAGATGCTGGACAATTCCATCCGGGGCCGGCTGCTCCGCACCGTCGGTCGGGTCGCCAACCCGGAGAACAGGTACAAGCGGTAATTGATGAAGGATGATGGATGATTGATGATTGGCAAGGAAGGCAACGCGTTCAATCATCAATAATCAATCATCAATAATCCTTTGGTAAGCCTATGAAGATTGATATCAGCGAGATCACCGGGATTCTGAAACAGGAGATCAGCCAGTACGAGTCGAAGCTCGACGTGGTCAAGGTCGGCCGGGTCGTGGAGGTGGGCGACGGCATCGCCCGCATCTACGGCCTGGAGGGCGCCCAGGCCAACGAGATGCTCCTGTTCGAGAACGACACGATCGGCGAAGTCTTCAACCTGGAGGAGGACTCCCTGGCGGCCGTGATCTACGGCGACTACACGAAGGTGCGGGAAGGCTCCGACGTGCGGTCCACGGGACGGCTGATGTCCGTGCCCGTCGGCGACGAGGTGATCGGTCGGATCATCACGCCGCTGGGCCAACCGCTCGACGGCGGGCCGACGATCTCCCCGAAAAACATCCGGCTGCTGGAATCCGATGCGCCCGGAATCGCCGGGCGGCAGCCCGTCCGCCAGCCCGTCCAGACCGGTCTCAAGAGCATCGACGCGATGATTCCCATCGGCCGGGGCCAGCGCGAGCTGATCATCGGCGACCGCAAGACCGGCAAAACCGCCATCGCCCTCGACACCATCATCAACCAGAAGGGCAAGGACATCATCTGCGTTTACGTGGCCATCGGCCAGAAAGACTCCACCATTGCGGAGGTGGTCGATATCCTCAAGCGCCACGGGACCATGGAGTACACGGTCGTGATCGCTGCCTCGGCGGCCGACAGCGCCCCGATGCAGTACATCGCACCGTACGCCGGCTGCGCGATCGCGGAACACTTCATGTATGACAAGCACCGCGACACGCTGTGCATCTACGACGACCTGAGCAAGCACGCCGTGGCCTATCGCCAGTTGAGCCTGCTGCTGCGGCGTCCCGCCGGGCGCGAGGCCTACCCGGGCGACATCTTCTACCTGCACAGCCGCCTGCTCGAGCGCAGCGCCAAGCTGTCCGACAAGCTCGGCGCCGGGTCGCTGACCGCCCTGCCCATCGTCGAGACGCTCGAAGGCCAGGTGTCCGCGTACATTCCGACCAACATCATCTCGATCACGGACGGCCAGATCTACCTGCAGCGTGACCTCTTCCACGCGGGCGTGCGGCCCGCCATCGACGTCGGCGTCAGCGTCAGCCGCGTCGGCGGCGATGCCCAGGTCCAAGCCATGAAGAAGGTGGCCGCGCGGTTGCGGCTCGACTTGGCGGCCTACTACGAGCTGCTGGACTTCGCCCGGCTCGGGACCGAGCTGGATGCGGCCTCCCAGCGGCGGCTGGAACGCGGCAAGCGCATGGTGGAGCTGCTCAAGCAGCCACAGTTCTCGCCCTTGTCGGTGGGCGAAGAGGTGATCACGATCCTGGCCGGCTCGTCGGGGCTGCTCGACGACATTGCGGTCGAGGCGACCAGCCGTTTCGCGACGGACCTGCTCGGCTGGCTCAACCAGAAACACCCGGACCTCGCCGCGGAAATCAACAAGACCGGCAAGCTCAGCGATGAACTGGCGACCAAGATCACCGAGCGCGTCGCCGAGTTCAAAGCGATCTACCAGCAGACGCATGAAGGAATGAAATGATGGAACGGTGGAATGATGGAATAATGGGAGCATCGCGAGCCATCCCCAACATTCCAACATTCCAGTATTCCATTCTTCCAGTGTAATTATGGCTTCGATCCGTCAGATATTTCTGCGCCGCAAGGCGATCGACAGCATCGCCCGGATGACCCGGACGCTCGAGATGATCTCGTCGGCGCGCTACAAGGCATACAGCAGCCGCTGGGCGCTGACCGGCGCGTACCGGGACGCGCTGGCGCGTATCGCGTACCTGCTGGCAACGCCGGAGAAACCTCTCGATCACCCGCTGCTGAAACAAAACTCCTCCGGCCGGAAGGCCATCCTGGCGCTCGGCTCGCGGAAAGGGTTGTGCGGTGCCTACAACTCCGAGGTCTTCCACCTCGTCGAGGTGCACCTCGAGCAGGCCCGGGGCCGGGGCCAGCAGTTGGACCTCTACGTGCCGCGCAGCCGGCTGGAGTCCGTGCTGAGCTTTCACGGCGTGACGCCGACGGAGGTCTACACCGACCTGGATGAGCGGCCCACGGACCGGCAGATCCGCACCATTGCCGATGCCTTCCTCGAGCAGTTCCTGGAGGGCAAGCTCGATTCTCTCGGGATCGTCTACAAGCGGTTCTACTCCGCCTCCAGCCAGCGGGCACAGACCCTGACCATCCTGCCTTTGCCGGACCTGGTGGACGACCTGGCGACCCGCGCGCAGGTGATGTGGCCCTGGGATCTGACGTTCGAGGACTTCCTCATGACCCCGCCCGCGTACCAAATCATCGAAGGCCTGGCACGCATGCTCATCTACTACTCGATCCAGAGCTGCTTCATGGACGCGGTCCTGAGCGAGCATCTGGCCCGCATGATCGCGATGCGAAACGCCACGGACAATGCGGAAGACATGATCAAACAGCTCACCACGGACTACAACCGTGCCCGTCAGAGTCAGATAACCTCCGAATTGCTCGATATTGTCAGCGGAATGGGGGCTTTGGAATGAACGTAGGTAAACTCACACAGGTCATCGGCAGCGTTTTCGACGCGAAGTTCACGCCGGAAAAGGTGCCGGCCCTCTATAACGCCCTGGAAATCACCTTCGATTTCGGAGGCAAGCAAAAGACGCTGCGTGGGGAAGTGCAGCAGCACCTTGGCGGCGGCCGCGTCCGGGCCGTCTCGCTGGGCGGCACGCTCGGCCTGCGGCGCGGGATGGACGTGGTCGACACCGGCGGCCCGATGACGATTGCCGTGGGCACGGAAACGCTGGGGCGTGTGGTGAACCTCTTCGGCGACCCCATCGACGACCGTGGTCCCATCGAGGCCAAGGCCAAGCGGTCGATCCACCAGGACCCGCCCCGGCTGGTCGATCTGACGGCCCACAGCGAAGTGTTCGAGACCGGCATCAAGGTGATCGACCTGCTGTGCCCGTTCGTGCGCGGCGGCAAGACCGGCCTGTTCGGCGGCGCCGGTGTCGGCAAGACGGTCGTGATCCAGGAGCTGATTGCCCGCATCGCGACCAAGCACGGCGGCTACTCCGTCTTCGCCGGCGTGGGCGAGCGAACCCGCGAAGGCAACGACCTGTGGCTGGAAATGCAGCGCACGACGATTCCCGGCACGAACGATACGGTCCTCGCCCATACGACGCTGGTCTTCGGGCAGATGAATGAGCCCCCCGGGGCGCGCTTGCGCGTCGCCCTGGCGGCCATGACCATCGCCGAACACTTCCGCGACAGCGGCATCGGCGACATCCTGCTGTTCATCGACAACATCTTCCGTTTTGCCCAGGCCGGCTCGGAGGTGTCCGCCCTGCTGGGCCGCATTCCGTCCGCCGTGGGCTACCAGCCGACGCTGGCCACGGAGATGGGCCAGCTCCAGGAGCGTATCGCCTCGACCAAGACCGGCTCGGTCACCTCCGTCCAGGCCGTCTACGTGCCCGCGGACGACCTGACCGACCCGGCGCCGGCCACGACCTTCGCCCACCTGGACTCCTTCGTCGTGCTCAAGCGAGCCATCACGCAGAAGGGTATCTATCCCGCGGTCGATCCACTGGAGAGCACCTCTCGCATCCTCGATCCGAACATCGTCGGCCAGGATCACTACAACGTCGCGCAAACGGTTCTGGAATACCTGCAGCGCTACAACGAGCTCCAGGACATCATCGCGATTCTCGGTATCGACGAGCTGAGCAAGCAGGATCAGACGATCGTAGCCCGGGCCCGCCGGCTGGAGCGGTTCTTCTCGCAGCCGTTCCTGGTCACGCGGCAGTTCACCGGCCTCGAAGGCAAGTACGTCCCGACGCCCGACACGATCGAAAGCTGCAAGCAGATCTGTGAAGGCCGGTGGGATCAACTGCCGGAGGAAGCCTTCATGTACGTCGGCGCGATCGACGAGGCGGCCCAGAAGGCTAAAACGCTCACGAAGAAAGGGTGACATGTGAAGTTGGAAGTGTAAAGTCTGAAGTGGAAAGTGCTCTTAACGCTTCAGACTTCAAACTTAAAACTCTCTTATGGCGAATCCCGAAGACAAATCGTTTCACTGTGAGCTGGTCGACCCGACGGGCAAGCTGCTGGACTGCCGCGCCACATCGGTGGTGCTGCCCGCGCACGATGGGCAGCTCGGCATCCTGTACGACCACATGCCGATGCTCTGCCAGCTCGGCCTGGGCATCATGAAGGTCACTCCCGCGGACCGGCCCCCGGCGGCCGGGGCGACTGCCGGCACGGCGGCGTCCCAGGAGGCGTTTTTCTTTCTCGACGGCGGTTGCGCCCTGGTGGCCAAGAACACGGTCACCGTGATCGCCTACAGCGCCCTGTCCTTGCAGGGAACGGGGACGGAGCAGATCCAGGCCCTGATCGAGACCGCGTCCAAAAGCAGCGCGGACCCGGCCCTTTCCCCCAGCCAGCGGGCTCACGAGAGCGAGCGTCTGCGGACCCTGCGAAAAATCGCCGAATCCCATGGGCATTGATTATTGATGATGGATGATTGATCATTGTCCGGCCGGCAGCTTCAGTCATCAATAGTCAATCATCAATAATCCATGAAGCACCTGTCCCTTCCAAAACGGAAACGGCTGGCGAGCAACCGCCAGTTCAAGGCCGTCCTGGACGGCGGGCGCCGGGCCCAAGACCGTGTGCTCACCGTCTACGCCGCCCCGAACCGGTGCGGCTATCCGCGCCTCGGGGTGTCCGTCGGCAAATCCGCAGGTGGCGCGGTGGTGCGGAACCGCCTGAAGCGGCTCCTGCGGGAGGCCTTCCGACAGAGCCAGGACCAGATTCCGCCGGAGTTCGACTATGTGCTGATGATCTCCCCCCCGCTGGCGCGGAAGCTCAAGCGGTCGGAAACCCGCGCTGGGACGCTGGCCGCGCTCGACTGCCGCCGGGTGCACGAGTCCTTCCTGGCCCTGGTGAAGGTCCTCTCACGTTGACGGCGGCTGAGCTGCGCCTTACGATTGGGATGGCGGCCCCGTGCCGTAAACCTCACGAAGCAAAGACGGTGGGTATGTCGGACGATACGACAGAACTGGTTTCCATCGGACAGGCAGCGGAAAAAGCTGGCATTTCCCGGCAGTCTCTGCAATACTACCTCATGGTTGGTCTGTTGGAGCCGACCCAGGTAACGCCCGGCGGCCGGCGTTTGTTCGATCGCAAGGCCATCGAACGCATCCGTTTGATCCGACGATTGAATGAGGGCGGCTATCCGCTCCGCGCCATCCGCGAGTTGTTCCTGGAAGGACGTGGTGGAAGAATGGAATGATGGAATAGCGTAATGATGGAATCAGGGGGGAGTGCTCGGTGCCGCTCCTACCCAGCATTCCAACATTCCATGATTCCCTTACTCCAATACTCCCTGGAAAGGAATCTCACGTGAGTGACTACGAGACCACTCAGAAGCGACGGGATGTCGTGGTCGGCATCTTCGTGATCGTCGGGTTGGGAGCCCTGGGGTGGATGATTCTCAAGTTCGGCGACCTTCCCACCGCGGTGACGCGGATGCGATCCTTCGAGGTGTACGTCCAGTTCCCGACCGCGCCCGGCGTGATGAAGGACACCCCGGTGCGCTTCTGCGGCTATCAGATCGGCCGGGTCACGGCCGTGATGCCGCCGGAGGTGCGTGAGGATCTCAACACACGTCAGAGGTACCACCAGAGCCTCTGCGTCCTGAGCATCAACAAGAAATACTCGGATATCCCCTCCAACGTCGAGGTCAAACTGATGACCCGGGGGCTGGGCAGCAGTTATCTGGAGCTGGCGATCGATCCCAACGACCTGCCGGCGCCGCCGCGTGATCCGAACGATCTGTCCACCCGGTTCCTGCAGAACGGCATGGCGCTCCAGGGCTCGACGGGCATGACCAGCGAGTTCTTCCCGGAGGAAAGCCAGGAGATGCTCAAACGGCTCGTGTCGAAGATCGATGGGTTCATCACCGACACCGACCGCTTTATCGTCAACGCCGACAAGATCGTCGGCGATGAGAAGAACCGGCAGAACTTCCAGAAGCTGCTGGCCAACCTGAGCGGTGCGGCCGGGGACTTCAACGACGTTCTGCGGCCCACAATGGCCAAGGTGGATAAGGCCCTGACCGACTTCAGTACGCTGGCCGTGGGAACCGACGCCAAGGCGGAGCGGTTCGTCACCTCAGTTGTCGCTACCAGCAACGAACTGGGCAAGTCCTTTGCCCAACTGCGGCTGGCCCTGGAACGGGTCAACGCCGGCCAAGGCTCGGCGGGGCAGTTCATGAATGACGGCCGCCTGTACGAGAGTCTCCTCGAGAACACCACCCAACTGAACATCGTGCTGAAAGACTTCAAAGCGCTGATCGACAAGATCAGCGAGAAGGGTCTGCGCTCGATCTATTAGCCGCTCGCCCGGTCTGCCGGCGGCGCGTAGTCCGGGTTGGGCCGGGGCAGCTTCGCCCGGGTCCGCCGGAGCCACTCCTGCGGCCGGACATTCGCCGATATTGTAGTGGAAGCCCTGCTGGTCCGGGTACCCGTCGTCGGCGCCCAGGTTCTGCTTGCCCACGTGGCAGCTCACGTAGCCGGCGGATTTCAGGGCCTCGCGATCGTGATCTCGTCCAGCTCCATTTCCTGCCATTCTCGGATCAGTTGTCCTGCATCCACACCACCGTCTGGTTCAGAGCGGGTGCGGTGGCGGGAAATCGGATCGTGTCGGCGCCGACGGATGCCTGCACGTAGTACTCGATATCATGGCCGGCAATCTGTGCGGCGGAGACGCGAACCGAGTAGACGCCCCGTGCAACATGCTCCACAGGTACTGTCTCGAAGGTATCAGCGCCGAGCGGGCGCCACTGGAGGGCGAGTATCCCTGCGGGTTTTTCGTGCGGGGACGCACGACGCTTGATCAGGTCCAGGGCAGGCTCTACGAGGATGACCTTGAGCCGCAGGTCCTCGCCGGCAGTCAGGCTGGCCCGAACGGTGGGCACGATCAATCGGGGCGGCCCCGTGTAGGAATCCCCCGGCATCGCCTCGGCCGACAGCGGCTCGCCGAGCAACTCGGCCAGTCTTTTGCCGGGCTCAGTCAGCAGGCTTGGTAAGGCGTGCTGCTGCCAGTTGGCGACTGTCCCCATTCCCCCGGTGGTGGTGATCGTGGCGAGCAGCAGGTCATGGGCCTGGCCGACCTGGCGCACCAGCTCCTTGCGGATCGGGACCAGGGTCTCCCGGGCAAGCTGCTTCTGCTTCTCCCGGTCCGGTTCTCTCTTGAGCTTCTCCCAGGCAGCGTTGAACCGGCCCCAGGTGCAGTTGATCTGCCCTACCGTCCGGAGATACCGCATGGTATTGAGCCAGTAGTCGAAGCGTTCGAGCTGGCCGGCGCCGCGGACCCCGGACCGCAAAGCGGCCAGATCGTCCACGAAGGCATACTCCGGCTCGACCTGGTCCCAGGGCCGGCCGTCCGGCTGGATCCCGCCGGGACCGCCAACCCACGTGGACGGCCGGGGCAGGTAGTCCCCGCGCCGCTTGCCGATGCCCACATCCGGTCCGCCATCCAGCCGGGCAAAGAGCTGCGCGACCGGCTCGGCCACCTCCCGGCCGAACTCCGTCCGGGCCCAATCGACGTAGAAGTCTTCGGTCGGCAGATCGCGCGGCCGGTCGTCGACGAAGGCTCCAGGCAGGTCGGCCTCGTAGCCGGCGCAGGCGGGACCACCGCAGTTGATCTTGCGCGTGAAGTTCTTGCCCTCCACCACAAAGGCCGCGACGCAGGGAAACTCCACGGCACTATCGAACTGGATTTCGAGCAGGCCGTTCGCAACCTCCACCCCCGGGAAGGTGTAATCCAAGGCTCGGTTTCTGCCAACCGTGGCGAACACGTCCAGGGTGTCGATCGCCTTACGCCCCTGGAGAGTCACGCCGAAGACGCGTTTGCCGGCGTCGGCATAGTGCGGCTCGCAAAACTGCAGCCGGACGGTATATGCGCCATTGGGGACTTTAAGGCGATACGCCTTCATGTCGTAGGTGACCGTCTGATACAGGGCATCCTGCTCGGTATCGGCCATGGCGTTGTTGGGGAACGCCGCGGCGGTGCCGCCCTCCCGGCCCTCGGTGGTCTTCGGGTCGGGAATGACGATCTCCTGGCCCAGGTACGGGTTCCAGGGTTTCTGATCCCAGGCAGCCTTGGCCAAAGCCGAGACGTTCGGGCCGAGGATGCGGGTCCGCCAGTGGATTCCCAGCAGACCGGTGCAGCCATAGGCCAGCGCATCGGCCGCGTCGCGCCGCATCCGTCCGACCCAGAGCTGCGGAACCAGCAGCGCCGGATCGTCCTCCAGCCACGGGATCGCCCACTGGGGCCGGCCCTGCACCCGGGCGAAACCCGTCTCGACCGGGGTGAAGCCGACGCTGCGGTTGATGCAGCTCATCGGCATCTCCCTGGGCAGGACATTGTTGAAGAGCGCGCGGTCTTTCGGTGGGCCCAGCACCCAGCCGCACGTGGCGAGGACAAAAGGCGGTTTGACGTTCCTGGCCGCCTCGATAGCCGCTTGGAGATCGTCCAGGGTGGCCTGAATCTCCCGCTCCTTGGGGTTGCCCCACGTCCAGGATTCGGGTGTCCAGAACCAGTAGTAGTCGACGGGGTAGGCCTGCGCGATGCGCTGGAACATGCCTTCGTACAACTCCCGCACCGCGGCAATGTCGTCGCGGTTCTTGCCCAGATCCTGGAGACGCTGCTTGACGACATCGGGGATGGTCAACGGCGTCTCCGTACCGACGCAGGTCTGAACGCCGAGGGTGTGGGCAAACTCAAAGGCCTCTTTGAGCATCCGGCCGGTCCGATTGAAGACCGTATTGCGGTCCGCCGGCGTCTGGGGCACAGGCATGGCACCGTACATCACTTCCGGGCCGTAGTCGTCGCGTTCAAACAGTTGGGCGGTGCCGTAGGAGAAGTCGCTCGTCTTTTGGGCGGTGTAACCCCAGTTGCCGCGCAGGGTGTTCTGATAGCTCGAAGGCGAGCTGAGCCGGACCGTGCCGTCCGGATTGACGTCCTCTTTCAACCCGATCCAGACCGTCGGTTCCGGCCCGACGCCGCCCTGCGGATACGTGTGCAGGCCGAGGAAATTCATCCGGAGCTTGGGAAGCTGGGCGATGATCGCCTTGTAGTCGTCGGTGCTCCACCAGTCGGGCCCCTCCGGAAAGTCATGAAAGGGTTGGATGCCGCGCGTCTGGAACAGCGGGGCGCCGCGCTCGTCCAACCGCGGCAGCGCCAGGACCATCCGGCCGTCCGGCACCACGTCCCCGTGCAGGTAGAAACGGATGCCCCAGTGCTCCGCCAGCCGATAGGCGCCATAGAGGGTCCCGACCGGATCGCCGCCGGCGACCAGCAGGACGGTCTTTCCCTCGCTGCTGGCCAGGGGGATCGTCTTGAGCAGGTACTGCTGGGGCTGGAGCGACTGCACCGACTCCGCCAGTTTCGCAGCGCTCTTGACCAGGGCGCCGATCACCGGTTGGTCCTTCTGCCCGATCACGATACACGTGCCCGCGGGCCGCTCACCGCCCACGGCTTCGATGGAAACCAACTCACCCGTCCGCAGATAGAGATAACGTCGCAGCTCGCGCGCGGCCAGCCGTTCCGAGGGAGCCGCCGCCTGCGGTTCGATGATCGCGAGCGACGCCGGGGCGGCGTCGGCGACCGAATCCCAAATACCGAAGACGGCGACCAGAGTGAGGGAAAAGACGAGATAAAGAGGCCTGCGCATCATAATGAACTCCCCTCTGCATTTACAGTTCACGAGCGACGGTTTACAATTTGCCGGTCCGGAGGTCGAGAGCGACAGACCGTTATCGCAACGTAAGTAGTCGATCAATGGTAACTCGTAAATGGTAAATCGTAAATGACAAGGGCGATCCTCGATTGCTATACAGATGAGCCGGCCGGGTTGGGGGTCCCGCCCTTCATCGGAGTCTGGCCGCGCTATGCCGCCGGCTGGTACGACCAGAAGCCTGCCTACCTGACCATCGACGACCTGCGGCTGATCCGCTATGTCGAGTCGGTCCCGAAGGTCACCATCGACCCCCCCGCCGGCCGGACGCACATCGAGGTGCTTAATCACACCCGCGCGTACGAGGAGCTCAAGCAAATCCTGGCGATCACGGACGAGTTGGTCATCGTCGTCGGGGTGCAGACGCCCGGCAAGTATCTCAGCGCCCGCCCGGGGACGCTGCACGAGGTCACCAAACTGCTGGCGTCTTGGAAGGCCGGAGACCGGAGGCTGGAGGCCGGCGGCCGGGAGGACATCCCTACAGCCTCCGGTCTACAGCCTCCAGCCTCTTTCCGCCGCGTCCTGACCGGCCCGGTCCTGACCGGCGGCACCCAGTTCCGCGGCGGAGCCCGGGCGCAGGTGCCGGAGGCGGGGGATTTCGACCAGTTGCGTCCGCTCGTGTACGACACCTACGAGCAGTTGCAGCCGCTCGCTCTCAAGGGCGCCCACTTGATCCGGCAGATGCCGCGGCTGGCGAATCGCATCGTCGAGATCGAGACCGGCCGGGGTTGTCCGCGTGAGAAGGGCTGCTCGTTCTGCACGGAGCCGATCAAACAATCCGTCCTGTGGCGCAAGCCCGAACTGGTGATCGAGGAAGTGAAGACGCTGATGGGCCTCGGCGCCCGGGCCTTCCGGCTGGGCAAGCAATCGTGCATCTACAGCTACGAGGGCGGCGACCCGCAGAGAATCGAGGCCATGCTCGCCCCCCTGGCAGCGCTGGCGCCGACGGTCCTGCACCTGGACAATGCCAACCCGATGATGATTAACGAGCAGCGGACGGAGCTGTTCGTCAAGTATCTCACGCC
>JALORE010000069.1 GCA_025459125.1 Planctomycetota bacterium
GGCCGTGAAGTTCTCCCGAAATGAGGCAGTGAGATCGACGAATCCCGCACTGCCCAACAGCTTCTGGAGCGCCCGGTCGGCGGTCGTCAACACGCCGTTTCCACCAGGATCGATAGTGCTTGAGTGGACCGCGCGGGTCTCGGATACTGGCGGGGAATTACGAGTTGCGTTCGAGGCGCGGACATTCTGCGCCACAGCATTGATACTTTCGGCCCCATTCATGGCATTCCCTCCCCGAATGCACTTCTCACAAGTTGTGTCTTTCTTTCCAGGGCTCCCCAGGGGATACCCTCCGTTACCTAAAACGTACGAAAGGATTCCGTGCAAGCCAAGGGGAATGCCGGCAGAAAGCCGCCTCTGCCACCCGCACAGGCCGGGCGGGGTAGGGCACACACGCGTACGAGGATGCTCGTTTGAGCCTATCGGCCGGGGGTGAGAACCGCGACGAAGCCGCCGTAGGGCTGCAGCCGGACCTCCAGATGGTCCTGTGCCGTCACAGCCTCGGCGCTGTGGCGGAATGTGCGTGGCTCTTTGCCGTCTTCGATCAACGCCATCGTGCAGCGGCGGTCGCCGAGGAACGAGAGCGTCACGTCGATGTCGCGGCCGGCGTTCTCGCCGTTGAGGCCGCCGAGATACCACTGGTTGCCGCTGCGCCGGGCGAGAACAACGAACTGTCCGGGTTCGCCCGCCAGGAAGCGTGTCTCGTCCCAGGCGACGGGGACATGCCGCAGGAAGGTCTTCGGGGCCTCGGGCAGATCGAGATACGGCCGGACGCCGTCGGCGAAATGGAGCCAGCCGGATTCGAACACCACCGGCAGGGCCAGCTCGTGGGCATAGGTGGTCAGGTGCTTGTAGACGTTATCCGCGAACATGACGGGCGTGTAGTCCATCGGGCCGACCGCGTTCCGCGTGAAGGGCAGAATCACGTTGTGGACCGGGGCTTCGGTGGTGAAACGCTGGTCGAAGCTGTAGCACTCCTCGCCCCGGACCGCCTCCATGCTCATCAGGTGCGGGTAGGTCCGCGACCAGCCGCGCGGCAGCGTGCAGCCGTGGAAGTTGACCATGATCCGGGCCTCGGCGGCGTCCCGAAGGATGTCCTGGTAGAGCTGGATGATGTTCTGCTTGTCGCTCTGGAAGAAATCGACCTTGACGCCCTTGACGCCCCACTTGCGCAGGAGCTGGAACTCCTCGCGGCGAATGTCCCGGTCGTCCATCAGGCCGCGCGGTTTCTCCGAGACGGAGTTGTGCGGGCCGCCGGAGTTGTACCAGAACAGCAGACCCACGTTCTTGCTCTGGGCGTAGGCGAGCAGGTCGTGGATCGTGCCGTTCTTCATCTGGGTCCAGTTGGCATCGACGAGCGAATACTCCCAGCCCATGGCGGCGGCCAGATCGACCCAGGCCTTGAGCTTGGTGCAATCCTGGGGACTGTCGTGATCGAACAGCCAACTCCACGAGGCGCGTCCCGGCTTGATCCAGCTCGTGTCCTTCACGATGGACGCCGGGCTGACATCCGTCACCAGGGTCGATTCGACGATGTCGCCGACCGAGTCGCCCACGATGATGACTCGCCACGGCGTGGCCCAGGGCAGCGTCCCGGAAGGCTCCACAGCCCCCAGGCCGTTCCCCTCGCCGGCGTCGGGATATCGGACCTGGTAGACACCGTCGGAGGCTTTTGCGGTCAGGCGGGAGCCACAATAGGAGCCATCCAGGCCCGCTTCCGTCACGAGCCCCCAGCGGCTGCGGTCGCCGGTGCAGAAGAGCATCGGATACGCCCACCCGGACTCGATGCTGGACGGCGTCCCGACGGCCGCACCGTTGACATAGTAGGTCTCATACGCCGGCGTGTACTTGGACGGCCGGTCGTACGGATGTGCCCAAACCCGGCCCTCCGCGGGCAGGCGAAAACCCGTCGATTCGCTCGTCACGACGTATCTTTCGCCACTCTGGTCGGGGAAGCGGTACCGGAAAGCGGCGCCGTCGTTGTAGGCCCGCAGGATCAGCTCGACGTTCGCCCCGCCGGCATTTCGGAGGATCAGAGTCTGCTCTGTGGCATGATTGCGGCAGACCCGGCGCTTGCCGGTGGTCATCGTGTACGTCTCGTCAATGGTCTTCAGAGGACCGGCGTCCACCAGCCTCAGACCGTCCGTAAATTCCTGGTCCCCGCGTGTGATTCCGAGGGGAGACGGACCCACAAGCGGCTTTCCAGCGTAGGCAACCTCGTAGGAAAGCCAAGGTCCGTTTCCCGTCGCGGCCAGCCGGACGGCGACAACCGTCTGCTCATCCGGCGAGGCAATCCGCCACCTTGTCTGTCCATAACCTGCTTGCACAAAAAGAGATACGTTCAACACTGCGACGATCGTCATTCTTGTCGAGCGAGCTTCCATGTTTTGCCTCCTTAGAATCACATCCGGTATCCCGTCCAACCGGGCCCAAGTTGCTCATAAGATATGGGATTCTCGCGCCGGCTGCAACTGGCTCACAGGCAGTTCACCGATCAGGCGGCACGACGCCGCGTACTCTCCCGCGACACGCATGGGAACCAAGGGATTCCTGACGGAGTGGTCCCCCAGACCATTCCACTGTCCCCGACACCCTCCAAGCACTATAGTAAAAATGGGATACATAGAAATTTTAGCGAAATACTACTTGACGCCAGGTGATGAAAAGGGTATACTTAGAATGATTACAGACGGACAAGAGTCCTGGGCATGACGTGTCCGTTCCGGGTATGTGAGGCGTCCCACCTCATCCCGGTAATCGTATTTCAAGAAAGCTCTCATCGGAGGAGAGGCTTGAGGCACGCGGTTTGTGCAGTGAGGAGACAGAACAGAATCACACGTTGTCTCCGCTCATGTTGCCGCTGCATCAGGCTATCCGGTATGCAGGCACGGACTCGGTAGGTCCGTGCACCAGCGGTGAAGATATGGACGACCGCTGAGCGCCCGCGTCAGACAGGAAGGCAAGTCACAACAACTGTCTTATGCTCATGGTAGATCTGTACACCGCTGTCTACCGGCAGCCAGATGCTTGCTGCGGCGTCTGCGCAGTCGCACCAAGGACGACGAGGATCCGACGAGGAATCCTGAACCGGGCCTGGCGCAACGCGCAGAACATGGGAAAGAACATCCTTTGTCTTAGGAGGAACAATTATGCACAAGATAATCGTGAGTCTGGCACTGACCCTCCTGATGGCGGTGTCGGTCCAGGCAACTCCCGGTCTCGGCTGGTGGGACGAGGGTGATTTCGGTACCACACACCAGTCTTGGCATTTCAGTCCCGGTTTTGTGACCCCACTCGGCCCCGGCGCGTACGAAGCGCTCCCGGAAGAGGTCTCGAACCCCGATCCCGGTGGCGTCGTGCTACAGGCCAGTGGCCCGGGGTTGATTTGGGACGGGCAAAGCACGCTGATTGGCAACCTGTTCGTCCTCGACATCAAGATGCCGAACTACCTGAAGCGGAACGCCTTCAAGGAGATCTGGGTAGACTTGGGTGGCGCAAACATCGCGGACCTGTACTCCGTGGTGGCCACCGGTGGCGGCATCAAGTACTCCTACGAGGTGCTGGAGGGACCCGGTCCCCAACAGGCGGCGGACTTTGGTTTCATCATCCGTCCGAACCCCGACTGGGAAGACGTGCAGGTCTGGATCCAAGGCCTTCTGGGTGGTCCGGCGGTGCTGGACCATGTCCACGTCGACACCATCTGCGTCCCCGCTCCCGGCGCCATGTTGCTGGCGGGCTTGGGTGCGGGCGTTGTCGGTTGGCTCCGCAGACGCCGGACCCTGCAGTAGTCGTCAGGCACACAATGCATTGTGAGAGCTGTGAGCTTCGGCTCCCAGCTCTTTTTTTGCGCCGCTGGAGCCCCCACCTTGCCATCGCTTCCTCCCGGGGTATAATCCAGGTTTATCCTTATCCTACGGAGATCGTACAGATATGGCAAAGCTGACGAAGCTTGATGACATCGTATCCCTGTGCAAGCGGCGCGGGTTCATCTTCCAGTCCAGCGAGATCTACGGTGGTCTGGCGAGCTGTTATGACTACGGTCCGCTCGGCGTCGAGCTCAAGAACAACGTCAAACGCGCGTGGTGGAAGAACGTCGTGCAGATGCGCGACGACGTGGTCGGCCTCGATGCCAGCATCTTCATGCACCCGTTGATCTGGAAGGCCTCCGGACACGCGGACAAGTTCGCGGACTTGGTCTCAGAGTGCAAGAAATGCAACACGCGGACCCGCGTCGACCACCTGAAAGACAGCGAGAACAATGCGAAGAAGGCCGAGGAGCACAGCGAGCACGTCTCCGTCGACCCTGGGCAGGCCAAGGGCTACGACCTGAGCCACAAGGTCTGCCCGAACTGCGGGGCGGTCGGGCAGTTCACCGCTCCCATGCCGTTCAAGCTCATGTTCGAGACCCAGATGGGCGCCAACGCCGAGGATTCGATGACCATGTACCTGCGGCCGGAGACGGCTCAGGGCATCTTCGCCAACTTCCGCAACGTGCTGGACACCACCCGCGTCAAGGTGCCCTTCGGCATCGCCCAGGTCGGCAAGAGCTTCCGCAACGAGGTGACCACCAAGGCCTTCATCTTCCGCACCCGCGAATTCGAGCAGGCGGAACTGGAGTTCTTCTGCGAACCGGGCACCGACGACCAGTGGTACCAGCATTGGAAGGAGCAGCGCTGCAATTGGTACCTCGACCTGGGCCTCAAGAAGGAGAACCTGCGCTTCCGCGATCACGATCCGGACGAGCTGGCCCACTATGCCAAGGCGTGCGTGGACGTGGAGTACCGCTTCCCGTTCGGCAGCGGCGACTGGCAGGAGCTGGAAGGCATCGCCAACCGCACGGACTACGACCTGCGGCAGCACCAGCGCGGCATGCGGACCCTCAACAAGTGGTATGAGAGCGGCCGGGACCTCACCAAGATCAAGCTGGCGGACGAGGCCGAGGACTACCAGTCCGGCCCGCTGTCCTACTTCGACGAAGAGAAGAAGGCCCGCTACATCCCCTACGTCATCGAGCCCAGCGCCGGCATGGACCGCAGCACGCTGGCCTTTCTGGTCGATGCCTACGACGAGGAAGAAGTCAAGGGCGAGACGCGCAACCTCCTGCGCTTCCACCCGGCCCTGGCCCCGATCAAGGCCGCGATCTTCCCGCTGGTCAAGAAAGAGGGTATGCCGGAGATCGCTCGCCGTATCTACGACGACCTCAAGAGGCGTTTCAACTGCTTCTACGACGAGAAAGGCGCCGTCGGCCGCCGGTACCGCCGCCAGGACGAGGCCGGCACCCCCTTCTGCGTCACCGTCGACGGCCAGACGCTCCAGGACCAGACGGTCACCGTCCGTGAGCGCGACTCGATGGGGCAGGTCCGCATCGCCACCAGCCAGCTCCGCAGCTACCTCTGCGACAAGCTGGACCTGTAGAGAAGAGGCCGATGTGACGCCGCCCAGAGAGCCAAATCACGGAGGTGAACCGGTAGCCGATCAGACCGACGGGACCCTGCCGATCGTACCAGTCGAACAGGTCCAGACGAGGATTCTGACGATCCGCGGCCAACGGGTGATCCTCGACGCGGACTTGGCGCAACTCTATGGTGTCACCACGAGCCGCTTGAATGAGCAGGTCAAACGTAACCGGGAACGGTTCCCGGCCGATTTTGCGTTCCGGCTCAACTGGGAGGAGTCTGACAACTTGAAGTCGCATTTTGCGACATCAAGCTCGTCCTGGGGTGGACGCAGGAAGTTGCCCTACGCTTTTACCGAACATGGGGCCATCATGGCTGCCAGCGTCCTGAGCTCGCCACAGGCGGTGCAGACCAGTATTTTCGTCGTGCGGGCCTTCGTCCAACTGAGACAAATGCTGGTGCCCTACAAGGAACTCATGGCCAGACTGGAGTGCCTGGAAAAGACCGTCGGGACTCACGACCGGCAGATCACGGCCATCGTGGCCGCGATCCGCCAGTTGATGCCCCCGCCCGAGGAACCACCCCGGGAGCCCTTTGGCTTTCGCCGCGTGAAGAAGAACTGAGGTCCCTCTGCTGGGACTGTCGGATCGGGGAAATCTCGCGACACGGATCGATCAAGACCGACGGTCGGGCGTCTCTGTAGGAGGGAGGTCAGGATATGGAAGAGAACGCGCAGCAGGAACCGCAGGCAGACGCCAGGCGCAAACGCATCGTCAAGGCGGTGGGTGGCGTCATCGCGCTGTTGGCGACGTGTTTCTGGTTACTGGTTTTCGTCATGGTAGTGCGAACGGGCTATCTCTCCCGAATCGGCTTGGTCACCGCCACGGTCTTCATTGTCTCCATCATCGCCCCGCCGTTCTTCGTCTGGACCGGGAGGAAACGCCTCGCGACGGTGTCTCACGGCGTGCACTTCGGTCTGCTGGGCCTGGTCCTCCTGGCGGGAGCAACGACATACCTCTGGCCGCAGAACGACGATACCTGGCGTCCCTACCGCTTTGACGACGAGCTGGCCAAGATCGAGGCGCAACAAGCCATGCCCGACGTGGAGAACGCCGCTTTCCACTACGCATCCGTCTTTGCGGAAATGGACGTGGATGACGAGCCGGATTTCGGCGCCGGGGCTGCGTTGGAGTCAATCCCCTGGAAAGGAGACGACCATCCCCAGGTTTCCGCGTGGCTGGAGGCACAATCCGGTGTCGTCGCCAGCCTGATGGAGATCGGCAGGATGGAGAAGTGCCGCTGGCCCGTCCAGGCCGGCCTGTATGAACCGTACACGGTGCCCTACAAGAAGCTGCGTCGGAGCACGCTGCTTCTCATGGGCACCGGCAACCGGGACCTGGGCGAGGGGCGGGTGGACAACGCCTTGACGCGCTACTTCTGCGTGCTGAGAATGGCCGACTACCTGCAACAACAGCCATCCCGTCTCGACGCCCGGATCGGTTTCGGCGTCGAGAGAAACGCCCTGGAAATGGTCCGTCACATCCTGGTCCAGAGTCCGCAGTCGAGCCGGGGCATCGCGCAGATTGCCGAACATCTGCCGCTAACGACCGACACCTGGTCTGGGCAATGGCGCCGACTGCTTGAATACGAGAAGCTCAGGTACATGAATCTCCTGGGCCGGCTGTACGAAGTGGACGGACGCGGGCATATTCGGTTCGCCGGACGGCCGATGATCTCGCCGCAAGATGAGGGAGAACAGAAACAGGCCAAGAGGCCGAGCCGGCTTCTGTCCCTCTACTGGTTAATGAATATGCCCCTCGATCCGCACGGCGTGCGCGGTCTGGCCGACCGGTACTTCGCCCGGTTCGAACCCCTGGTGAACACGGAGCCCTTGCCGCGAATCGAGCGACGCCGGCAGCCGGGCTTGGCATGGGATGATTTCCGGTGCGTCTGTAATTTCTACCGCTGGTGGGCGGAAGCCAGTTTCTTCCGGGAGGAGGAATACACCGACCATCGGCAGCAGTACGCTCAATGCCTCTCCCTGCGTCGTGGAACGTGGCTGGCCCTCGGCTTGCGCCGGTACCACGATCGACACGGTGCCTGGCCGGAGAGTCTGGATCAGATATCCGAGTATGTCCCACCCGAGGCATTCCGTGACCCCATGACCGGAGAGACGTTTGTGTACCGACCCGAGGCCGATAGCTTCGCACTCTACAGCACAGGCCTCAATCGCCTGGACGAAGGCGGCCGGCGGGGCTATGTGAAGGCTTTGGACAAGGTCCAAGACGATCTCTGGATCTGGCCCCCACCGGCGCCGGAACCAGAGCTTTCCGATGAGGAAATTCGAAAGCAGCTCGAAGAGATCTACGGCGCGGAGTTCGTGGAGACCTACCTGAAAGACACTGGGAGCAAGAAACAATGATTGTGGACCGAATCGAGAACGCGCATCTGTACGCGTCTTTGCACAAGCAGTTCCAAAATGCCCTGGCCGTTCTGGCCGACCCGGCGACGGCTCGCAAACCGGACGGCCGGCATGACCTGGATGGCGACGACCTGTATTTCATGATCCAGCGCTATGTGACCAAGCCGGTGGACCAGACCCGCTTCGAGTCGCACAAGAAGTACATCGACATCCAGGCCCTGCTGGCCGGCCGGGAGCTGCTGGGATATGTCCCGACGGCCGGTCTGGAGATTACGGTGCCCTATGACGAATCCAAGGACATCATGTTCTACCGCGCCGGCGCGATGACCGCCCAGGTGAGGCTGGAGCCGGGAGTCTTCTGCATCCTCTACCCGCAGGATGCGCACCTGCCCTCCTGCCAGATCATCAGCCCGTCCGAGGTCCACAAGATCGTCTTCAAGATCCGCGTGTAGGAGGCCAGCGAGCAGCCCCGTCAAAGTGGGGCACAGACTGCTTCGCATGCAAGACGGGCGATGGGTGGCAGCGGCAAGTGCAGTTTGCCGATGGCTCGCGGGAAGGTGATAACGGCATCGGCGATGGCTCGTGGGATGGACGACAACGCCATCGGCAAGCTCCGAGGACTCCGCTTGCCGCTGCCACCCGCCGCCCCATCGGCCCGGGCCAGATGAGAGCACGGCTGGAACCGCGGGATGCCAAGGGCGTATGTCCTACAGACAGCGAGCCATCGCGAGGTGAACCATGAAACGGGTATATCGTTCCCGGACGGACAAGATGATCTTCGGCATCTGCGGCGGGATCGGCGAGGCGTACGGCATCGACCCGAATCTGATCCGGATCGTCGTCGTCTTTCTGGACCTGGCTACCGCCGTGCTGCCCGTGATCGTCACCTACATCGTAGCACGGCTCCTCCTGCCGCCGGCCAAGGGTTGAGCCTGGACCACGAGAGAGGTGGTGAGCAGACACGCCAGGAATGACTGATCGGACCAGATTCGATAAGACGGAATCCTCCAGAGAGGGCGCATGGGCCTGTGTCTGCAGCGCAGTGGACCACCATAGACACCAGTAGCACGTGAATACCGGTGTGGAACAATTATGGCGGCGAAGAAGCAGGGTTGCGGGCACAGCGGCTTTCCGAACTCGTCGATACGGCGCTTCAGCGGCTCGTGTTGGATCGCTTCATACGACTTCACGTCAAACGTATAGGGCGGCAGCAACGTGCAAATAGGGGCTTTGCCCAGGCCGGTCCTGCGGGTATAGTCTGTGGCTGGAAAAGGCCCGCGCGGATGGATGGTGCCGACACCGCTAATCGCTGGCGTCATCCGGCCGGGCTGTTGTGTTGCGCCCAATGCCTGTAAGGAACCTGAGAAATGACCACGGAGAACGCCGTCTACATCAACGAGTTGAAGGATCACGTCGGACCAGAAGTCACACTCCACGGCTGGCTGTACAACAGCCGGGCCAGCGGCAAGATCCAGTTCCTGATCGTCCGCGACGGCACGGGTTTGTGCCAGTGCATTGTCGAAAAGGGCAAGGTGCCCGATGAGTTGTTCGAGCAGCTCAAGCGGCTGGGCCAGGAGTCCTCGCTGTCGGTGACCGGGACCATCCGCGCCGAGGAGCGGAGCGTCGGCGGCTACGAGATGGCGGTGACGAATGCCCAGGCCGTCGCGCCGGCCGAGGGGTATCCGATCACGCCCAAGCCGCATGGGGTCGAGTTCCTGATGCGGCACCGCCACCTGCACCTGCGCTCGCAGCGGCAGTGGGCGATCGGCAAGGTCCGCCACACGGTCATTGACGCGATCCGACGGTACTTCAACGACAACGGCTTCGTCCTGGTCGATACGCCCATCTTCACGACCATCGTCGGCGAGGACCAGACTTCGCTGTTCGAGGTGGACTATTTCGGCCGGCCGCTGCACCTGACCCAGACCGGCCAGCTCTATCTCGAATCGGCGGCCATGGCCTACGGCCGGGTCTATTGCTTCGGACCGACCTTCCGGGCGGAAAAGAGCAAGACCCGCCGGCACCTGACGGAGTTCTGGATGGTCGAGCCGGAGGTCGCGTTCATCGACCTCGACGGCCTGCTACTCCTCGCGGAGGGTTTGGTTTCCTCGATCGCGCAACGTGTCCTGACGGACAACCGCAGCGAGCTGCAGACCCTCGGGGCCGACATTCCGGCCTTGGAGAGGGTCGTGCCGCCCTTCCATCGGTTGACCTACACCGAAGCGGTTGAAATCCTCAAGGGGCCGAAGACCCGGGAGTTTCTCGCCCGCGAACGGGACGAGCTCCAGCAGCAGAAGCAGCAGATGGAAGGCCGGATCGCGGAGTTGGAGAAGCAGCAGGCCGGACAACTGAAGCAGTGGCAGCAGGATAAGATCGCCGCCGAGCTGATCGATCTGCGCGGCGAGCTGGAAGAGATCAACACGCGGATCGAGAACAACCCCAAGCACGACCAACTGGCCGCGGAGTTCCGCTGGGGCAAGGACCTGGGCGGCTCCGACGAAACGATCATCTCGATGATGCACGACAAGCCGGTCTTCGTCACGCACTACCCGCGCGAGGCCAAGGCCTTCTACATGAAGACCGACCGCCAGAACGAACAGGTCGTGCAGAACTTCGACCTGCTGGCCTCCGCCGGCTTCGGCGAGGTCATCGGCGGCTCGGTCCGCGAGGACGACTATGACCGGCTGCTGGCGCGGATCAAGGCCGAGGGCCTCAACCCGGAAACGTACGACTGGTACCTGGACCTGCGCAAGTACGGCTCCGTCCCCCACGGCGGCTTCGGACTCGGCGTCGAGCGGACCGTCGCATGGGTCATCGGTGAGCGCCACATCCGCCAGTGCATCCCGTTCCCGCGGATGATGGACAAGGTCTATATTTGACACGGGCTCGTCCCCCAAGCCCGGGACTTCTTGAATCGACGCCAGTTCTCCCGTTGCTCGAGAAGGATGGGTGGCACCGTCAAGGCCGAAGGCCTTGGCGATGGTCCGTCGCACAGGCAATCCGCCATCGCCAGGCTTCGAAGACTCCGCTTGACGATGCCACCGGGAATTCACTGACCAAGCTGGGCGGACCACTAACGGGACGACGCACCGCTCGCGCCGGTGCTCACGGGCCAGACTTTGAGAATCTGTTTTCCACCTTCGGGCAACTCGAACGGACCCGGGCTGGGGTTGGCGTCGTTGCGCTTCTTGCCAAAGTAATCGCGATCGAGGCGGTAGGGTGAGCCGTCGGGCTTCTCGTACGGCAAATCGGGGACTTTCGCCCGGCCGAGCCGCTCGGTCGTCACGACCTGACGCGATTGTCCGGCGGTCCAGGCTTTGTCGAACGCAGCTTCGAGATAGAGACCGTCGGGCTTCTCCACCAGCGTGATTCCCGGGTCGAAGCCCTGCGCCACGAGCGGATTCTGCTCATGCTGCGAAGGTTGCGCCTCCTTGAGGAAGACGTTGCCGGCCATCTGCATCGGCAGGGCCGCCTTGTCGTAGACCGCCAAACCCTCACGGCCCACGATGAGGTTGTTGAAGAACCGGTCATCGCCGCCCGGGATCTTCTGCAGGCCGGCCACCGCCGTGCTGTGTGCTTTATGGAACGGGGTTTCACGCCGCAGTTCCGGGCGCGGCTCGAGCCGGCCGGCAAACAGGTTGTGGGCGTAGGCGCCGCCTTCCGACATGTCCAAGAGCGCACGGCCGGAAAGAAAGAGATTGTGGTCCACCAGGAAGGGCCCGTGATCGACCTCGACAAACAGGTCCCGGTCATTGTCGTGCAGCAGGTTCCGAGTCACGTGCGTGCCCTGGGCCATCCAGTCCAGCCAGATCGCCAGGCAGGTGCGGGAGATATGGTTACCGCTGATCTCGGTGTCGATCGCCGCGTGGATCTTGATGCCGGCCATCTCGGCGCCCGTGAACAGCCGGCGGACGTGGATGTCGTGGATCACGTTGCCGGTGATCGTGCAGAAGACTGCGCCCAGGCTGCCGACCAGGCCCGCCTGCTCGCAATGCGAGATCCGGTTGTTCCGCACGATGTGGTGGCCGATGTTCTCCTTGGACCAGCCGTTCTTCAGGGCCCGGTTGATGGTCTCGACGTAACCCTCGGCGGTATTCTGCGAGGTGTTGTCCCACTGGTCACCGTACTTGCCGAGGGTGACTCCTACGCAGGTCGAATAACGGATGTCGTTATCCTCGATAATCCAGCCTTTACTCCAGTATGTGCCCAGCAGACCGATCTGCTCGGCGGTGGGCGGTGCCCAGGGCGTGGCCGCATGCATCATGGTAAAGCCCCGCACGGTGAGGTAGTTGATGCCCGGCCGGTCCGGATAGAACACCGTCCGACGGACGTTGATCTCGACCTCAGTCTCGTTGGGACTGACGCCTCGGAACTGCGCCCAGATCGTGGTGTTCGTTTCATCCACCTGGGCGAACCATAGCCGCAGATCCGGGATAGCCGACTTGCTGGAACTGATTTCCCGGAATACGAGGCACAGCGTCTTGATCCCGCTGACCGGCTTGATCTTCGCCTGGAAGGAAGACCACGATTGCCACCCACCTGTGTTCGGAACCGAGCAGGTGCCCAGCAGCTCTCCCTCCGGCGTGTCCAGGCGGACTTCGATGATCCCGCCGCTGCTCTCAGAGGCAGCACGGATCTCAATCTGCCGGGTCCCCGCACCGAAGTCGACCCGCTCATAGCGTGCCCAATCCCCAGGATCGACCCAGCCGATGCACTCGCCGCCCTCGTCACAGGGGGCGGTCTGGACCCCGCGCTGCGCCGCAAAGCCCGCCGCGGGAATCCGCCCAGCGCTGCCGGCGCTCGCGCCCGGTCGCAGCCAGGCCACGTTCAGCAGATACCCCCCGCCCCCCTGCGTGTACGACGAGGAGCCGTCCGCGACGGGTTTGAGCACATCCTCCAGCTGGGCAGCTTCGGTGAGCCAATGGCCGTTCAGATAGACCGCTCCCGTGTGGTGCTCGCGGCCTTTGGGATTGAACCAGTCGCCCCGAATCACATCCCGGTAGGGATTGAAGTCGCCGAAGAAGCGATTGGGGATGACCACTTTCCAGGTGTCGTTCTGCGCCTTCTCCCAACCCTTGATGACTTCGGAGCCTTTGAGGACGACCTTCTCGCCGGGGGCCGCCTGGTACACGATACGCCGGTCATTGGATGTGCCGCCACGCGACGGGCGGATTCGCTCGCGATAGACCCCCTCGTGGACGGTGATGACGTCGCCCGGCTGAGCCTGCTCGGCGGCGTGTTGCAGGGTGCGCCACGGGGCGGCTGGCGTTCCGGGATCGGCGTCATTGCCCTGGACGTTGACATGGAACTCGGCGGCGGTCGCGGCGGTCACGAGGACCGCGACGCCAAGAATCTGGGCGAGGATCACCTTCATGTTCTGCTCCTTGTATTGCAGATGGGTCTTCCAGTTCCTTCTCTACTGGGGACAAGAACGCGGGCACATTATAAACGGGGCGCTGTTCCCCCAACCAGCGCCCCGTTTTCATTTCCGCCTCCGGCGGGCCAAACCCGGTACTACCGGATGCCTTAGAACGGCTTGGCCACCGGCGTCTTCTGCCCCATGAGCCCGAGGATTTCTTCCTGGGTCAGGGCCCGATTGTAGACGCAGCCTTCATCGATCCGGCCCACAAAGACATAGCCATTCAACAAACGCCCGAACCACAAGGGTCGGCCGGCCGTGGTTCGGATTTTGACGGAGCCAACATTGACCGACTTGCTCAACTGGCCGTTCACGTAGCCGCGCAGACCGGTCCCATCATAGACAAACGCGATGTGGACCCACTGATTCACGGGGAGAGCAGCACCTGCCGTCGTATCGATGGTGCGGGCGGCACCGGTGGAATCGGTGAATCCGCCGCCCACGGCGCCCGCACTCGTGACCTGCAGCCAGTAGTCGTAGGCGGAGGCATCCGACTTGGCCATGACTCTCTCCCAATTGGCCCGGTGGGCTTCCCGCAGAATCCAGGCGGCCATCGTAATCGTGTTGGCAACCTGCAGACTGGGCGAGTCCGGCACTTCCACGTAATCCGCGATGCCGTTGAAGCGCAGGGCGCCGCCGGTGTTGCCGGTCGTCCACTGCGTGGTGCCGCGCAGAGCGCCGTCGTTCTTGTTGCCACTGGCGTCACGAATGATGGTGCCGGAGCCTTCATCAAAGGCGTAGGACGCCACCAGCCCGGTGGCCTGCGGCGGGACCGGTGTCAGATACCCCGGCGTCTTGGGATACAGACGGATGTCGTCGAAATACAGAATCCCTTTGGCGCCGTTGCCCTCGATCCCGAGCACCAGCGTGCGAACGCTGTTGACCTTGCCTGCTTGGGACAGATCGATATTCCACACCTGCCAGGTGGCGCGAGCCAGATCAGCCGCCGGGCCGTCGTACGGCACCTTGGCGCCGTTGATCTTCACGTACAACTGGCCGCTATTGTCGATGGTCCCCCGGAACCACAGGGACAAGCTCTTGATCCCGCTGGCCGTCCAGTCCTGCGGGGGGGCAAAGGTCCGCGTGGCTTCGGAGAAGAAGGGGGCGGCCGTGTTGTCATAGGCCAGGGGCACCGACTGCTTGCCGCCGTGGAAAATGGTCGTCTCGCAGTAGGTGCCATTCACGGCGGTCATCAGACCGACGGTCGAACCGCTGGACTTGTCGATATAGCCATCGGCCCAAGTCGCGTAGACCGCCGTGTCCTCCTTATCCGTGTAGCTTTCGAAGTCATCCACGACCTGGTACGGCTGCGTCGTGAAGCGCCAGACGTCGCCCGGATAGGTGACCGTATTGACCTCATCGACCTTCCAGTAGTAGGTGGTGCCGAGGTCGAGAAGTCCGGGGTCGAAGCTGTGCTCGGTCCCCATCTGGGCGGCGCCGAGGGCATTCGGGTCGGTGCCGAGCGACACGCTGTGCGAGCCCGCCTCACGACCCGGCCGCCAACTGAGCGACGTGTCCACCGGCACATTCGTGGCAGCGTTTGCCGGCAGAGGCGCGCGGGCCTGCAGCGGCACATACGAGAACCGCACTTCGCTCAAGCCGGTCTGCGGCAGGCCGCCCCAGGTGGCGTCGATCGTCAGCTTGACGTATTGGGCCATGATCCCGCCGAGATTGACCGTGGTGTTCGCGGTGTAGTTCGCAGTGCCGGACGCCCGGGCGAACTCCGGTACCTCGTTCAGCGCGGTCCAGGCGGCGCCGTCGGTGGAGTACTCGATTGTCACCTTCCTGGCACCGAAACCGAGGAAAGCCTCGATCAGTTGGTTGGCGTTCCAGACCTTCAGCTCATGCAGCTTGTAGGGTTTGTCAAACTCGTACTGGATCCAGTTCGGCTTCACGCCGCCGCTCATCCACATGGTGGTGGGCTCGGTGCCGTGCTGGTCGGCCTGGTCGAGACCGGAGCCGTCGATCGTCTTCTCCGGACCCATGCCGGCGGCCGAACTGGAGGCGGTGGCTTTCACGGGCTTGACCGGATAGCCGTAGGGCTCGGCGGTGAAGGACCAGGTGCTGCCTTTGTAGATGGTGGCATCGGCGGTCGTATTGACCTCGTCGATCCGCCAATAGTAGGTCTGCCCATAGGCCAGCGAGCCGGGCGGATCGAACGTCGTGCCAGCCTGGCCCTGGCTGGCCAGCAGACCGCTGGCACCCGTGCGGGTGGCACTGTTCACATCGGCGAAGACGGTCCCGAAGTAGACATCGTGCGTGGCGGGATACGGGCCTGGCGTCCAGTTCAGGGTCGCGTCGCGCGGGACATCGGTGACGCCATCCGCCGGGCTGACCAGCCCGGCGCTCGGGATGGTCTTCATCAGGACCAGGATGTCCGCCGGGGCGAGGATTTCGTTGAACACCCGCAGGTCGTCCACCAGGCCTTGGAACCAGCCGAAGTTGCCGCCGGAGTTGGAGCCGACCGTGATCCGGGTGCCGGCGGCCCAGAGGGTGCCGGCGGTACTGATCGAAGCGCCTTCCTCCTTGCCGTTGACGTACAGGCGCATCGGGCCGTTATTCTGAGCCACAATGGCAACGTGATACCACGAGCCGGGGACAATCGTGGTGGTCCCCTGTACGTCCCGCGCCGCCCCTACCCACAGGTAGTGATGAAAGGCGCTGCCCTGGATGCGCAGTTGGTGCGACCAGGTGTTGGTTGGTCCCTGGGTGTCCGTGCGCGTGATGATCGCGGCGTCCGTCGTGCGGGCCGGTTTCACCCAGGCGGTAATCGTATACACGCTGGGGTTCACCGGCGACGGGACGTTCACGAATTGGGCCACCCCATCGAGGGAGATTGCCTGGCCGATTTGCCCTTTTTGGTAGGTCGCCTGACCGCCATTGAACGTGCCGTTGGCCGTGCCCACCACGTCGTTCAGGTTGCCATCGAAAGGCCAGTATCCTGCCGGAGTTGCAGCGGCAGCGATCCCCGATCCGAGCCAGACACCAGCCAACAGGACGGCGAGAATTACTTTGTTACCCATACTGGTCCTCCTTCACACGCACCTTGCCTCACGATGGTCATGGCTTGTTCGCACACCGCGAGCCGAGTTGCCGCGGCGCGCGACGCCCACAAATCCTCCGACCGGCCGCACGCACGTCTCGCGGCGAGGCCGGCTCGCCCCCAACCTACCACGGGTAACCGAACTTTCCCCAGATGCCCCATTGCACCCACTGGACATCTTTGATCCCCTCCGGCGTCTGGGGTCCCCAGATCCCCGGATGGGAGCGGACGTTCGTCCGTCCCTTCTTCACCGTCTCGGCGCCCGTCCACTTGTGATAATCCGCATGGCCGTCGGCGTAGGAGAAGGTCGTCCCATCGCCGTGGCGCGTCGTCGGCTGGTCCCACCATTCCGCCGTGGCATAGCGCACGGAGTAAGCATCCGGGGTCGACAGCCCCTCGTCGATGAACAGGAGTCGCTCCGCGGGCTGCGGAACCAGGATGCGCTTCTTCCAGACCGGGCTGTCGTTCACCGACCGGCCGTTGCTGGCGATCATCATCGCATAGGTCAAGAGTTCGCCGCGAAAGCCGCTGGCACACTGATAGAGGCCCAATTGTCTCACATACGGCCACAGGGCCCCGCCCTGAATACCCCGGACTTGATCGGCCTCCGGCAACTGATTGCCGCTCTGGTACCCGCTCGCCCAGGTGACGCCCACCCACGGCTCCCCGTATTGGCTCTTCCAGTTCCCCCCCGCCTCGCTGCTGACCACGCGGTCGTCGTTCTCGTCCGCGTAGAGAATCCAGGCCAGGGCCAGTTGCTTGAGGTTGCTCAGACAGCCCGCCCGCTGGCCCTGTTCGCGCGCCCGCTTCAGGGCCGGCATCAGAATCGCCATCAGGATCGCGATGATCGCGATCACGACCAACAACTCAATCAGCGTGAATCCCTTCCGCACGAGCATCTTCCTCCTTCCTCGGGGCCAGAAAGAGCCTCATGATTGCTTCGCCCGCCCCCTCGGGAGGGCCAACTGCCTCATGTTCTGATAACGCCGATGAGCCGTATTCTCCGAATTCCTTCCTGATTATATCGGCCTGCGACGCGGCCCCTCGCCCTCATTCCGCGCAAAACTGCCGTCATTTTGCGCACGCACCCTTGTGTGGCGACCCCGGGAACGGCAAAATGAATGAGCCATGCCCACCATCTATCGTGTCATCCTGTTGATCGAGCGGGCCCGGGCGTATGGCCGCGGCCTCCTGCGCGGCATCGCCCGATACACGAGTATTCACGGCCCCTGGCTGCCGCGCATCGAACCGGAGTTCTACCGCCTCTCCCGCCGGCAATCGGCGGAATGGATGAAGGAACTGGAGAGGGCCGATGGGGTTATCGCCCACCTGGCCGATACCCAAACCATCGAGAGCATCGTGCGCTCGGGGATTCCGGCGGTGATCGCCGGGATTCGGGAGCCGGCGGTCCAGGCCCACGCCGTCATGACCAACGATGAAGCCATCGCCCAAATGGCGCTGGACTACCTGCTGAACCGGGGATTTCGCCGCCTGGCGTACTGCGGCCTCGATGACATGTACTGGTCGCGACAACGGGGCCGGACGTTCCTGCACCAGGCGTGCCAGGCCGGCTGCGACGTGCGGGTCTACGAGCCGCCCGCCCGGAAGAGACCGCGCACCGACGAAGCCGAGAGACCGCTGCTGGCTGACTGGCTGCAGTCCCTGCCCAAGCCCACTGCCCTGCTGGCCTGCAACGACGACCGGGGCAAACAGATTCTCGCGGCCTGCAAGATCGCCGGTCTGGAGGTACCGGACGAGATCGCCATTCTGGGCATCGACAACGACGAGCTGGTCTGCGAGTTGCAGCATCCCCAGCTTTCCAGCATCGCCCTGAGTGTCGAGGCGGCCGGGTACACGGCGGCCGCCTTATTGGGGGATCTGATGGCAGGGCGCGGAAGCCACGCGGCCCGGGAGACCATCGTCGTCTCGCCCCTGTACGTCGTCGAGCGTCAATCCACGGACGTTCTGGCGATGGAGGACCGGGACGTCGCGGCGGGGCTGCGCTTCATCCGGGAGCACGCCCGCGAGGGCATCCAGGTCCAGGATGTGGCCCAGGCCTCGGCCCTCTCACGCCGGGCCGTGCAACAGCGGTTTCGCCGGGTCCTGGGCCGCTCCGTCCACGACGAGATCAAACGGACCCGGATCGATCAGATGGCGCGTCTCCTTGTGACCACCAACCTGCCGATGAAGGAGATCGCGCGCCTGCTGCAATGCGCCGAGGTCAAGAACCTCGCCCGCTACTTCCGCCAGCAAACCGGCCTGACCCCCGCCGAATACCGCAAACGCTACGGCGCCAAATAGCCCCAGCGGCTCTCTCCCACACCACGTCGGTCGGGGACGCAGTTCTCTTCGTAGGTCGTGCGTCCCCGCACGACGTCTTGTTGGCGAGCGGGGACGCTCGCCCTACGAAGACTCCCCTGCGCTGACCTTGGACGACCGAACTTGGGTATCAACCTCATCAGGCGGGAAGACAAATGGCTCCTGGCGTTCTTCCGTCCTATTGAATTACCGCACCGGGCGGGTAGAATGCGGTTTGTTTGTCGCAGGTGTGGTGCCCTGGCAGAAGGAGACTCACATGGCCAACGGACCGGTTAGCATCAGCAAGATCGCCGTGCGCGGCTTTAAGTCCATCGCCGACGAGCAGCAGATCGAACTGCGCCCGCTGACTCTCCTTGCCGGTGCCAACAGTTCAGGTAAGTCGAGCCTCATGCAACCCGTCCTCCTGCTCAAACAGACGCTGGAAGCCCCAAGTGATCCCGGACCATTGCTCCTCGATGGGCCCAACGTCCGCTTCACATCCACAGACCAGCTCCTTAGTAGAACGCCCCGGAGAGTCATCAGGCCCGAATTTAGCGTGCGTCTTGGCTTGTCGAGCGGCCGGAGTCTCCAGGTAGTCTTCAGACGGGAGAAAGGGGCGGGATTTGAACTCGATTCCATGGACTACGACAGCAAGGAGGAGAAGATGCATATCGTGCCAGGCATGGCGCATGACGACATCGTCAAGCATCTTCCAGAGCGTTTTCACGCTATCTATCACGAACTCAAGAAGATGACTGAGGAGAGTCTATGCTGGTCTGTGTATCGAGAACGATGCTTCTTCTCTTTTGGACTGTCCAGCAAAAAGAAGCGGGTTCAGATCTCGCTGGAACCAGTCTCCCCCAGTGGCACGTTTGTTCGCCAACTGCAGAACCTTGTGCATCTCCCGGGGCTTCGAGGCAACCCACAACGCAACTATCCCAAGACTGCCACTGGCCCTCTCTTCCCGGGGACCTTCGAGAACTATGCCGCGAGCATAATTGCGCAATGGCAAGCCACCAACGACCATCATCTGCCAGAACTAGGATCAGCCCTGGAAGACATGGGACTGACCTGGAAGGTGGAGGCTAGGCCGGTGGAAGACACTCAGGTCGAACTTCGCGTCGGACGGCTGGTCCATAGCAAGCGCGGAGGAGCGTACGACCTTGTCAGCATAGCCGATGTGGGCTTTGGCGTATCCCAATCGTTGCCCGTCGTGGTCGCCTTGATTGGCGCAGAGCGAGGCCAAGCAGTCTATCTTGAGCAACCCGAGATGCACCTGCACCCGCGGGCGCAGCGTCGGCTTGCACACGTGTTGGCGGATGCGGCTAATCGAGGGGTCATTGTAGTCGCAGAGACACACAGCGCATTGGTTCTGAAAGAGGTTCAGACGATTGTCGCGACGGGCAAGCTGGCTGCGGACAAGGTCAAACTGCACTGGGTTCAACGGCAGGAGGATGGCCGTACGGTTGTCACCCCGGCGGACTTGGATGAGAATGGCGCCTACGGAGACTGGCCGGAAGACTTCGATGAGGTTGAGTTGTACGCTGAGAAAGCCTACTTGGACGCTGTCGAAGGCAAAGAGGCCGGCAAATGACGGCCCACAAGCGCTCGAGACTCCTGGTTGTTGATGCCTCCGTGGCCCATTCGGCCGGCCAGACGGAGCATCCCATATCATCCTGCTGCCGCGACGCGCTTCTCGCCGTCCTCCGCATCTGCCATCGCATCGTCATGACGGAGGCAATCCAGAACGAATGGAATCATCATATGAGCCGTTTCACCCGGAAATGGTTCCGATCGATGGTCGCCAAAAAGAAGGTATATCGCTGTGCCGGCGTGCCGTTGGGCCAGGTGGACAAAGCCTGCGACGGGCTCTCGGCCCCGGAGCAGAACAGCCTCAGGGAGGACCTCTTACTGGTCGAAGCAGCGTGCGAAGGAGACGGAATTGTCATCACCCGCGACGATGCGATTCAGGCCATCTGGCGCAAATGCCAGGATCGACTTCACCCCCCCAAGCCCATCCGATGGGTCAATCCCGTAACGGAAGGCGTCCAAGCCCTGGAACGTCTCTGAGTTGAATCCGTGTGATGCCCGGTCGCGGCCTTTCATGATGGAGCCGGCGCTGGCCCGGGGCAAGATCTGCCCACCTTTGAGCAATGGAGCCGGATTTGGTAGGATGAGGAGAGATGGCCGTAGCCGCAGAACGCACGATTTCTCCTGGAGAGAAGGGCGTGACCTCATGCACAGACGACATGGCTTTACCTTGATCGAGCTGCTGGTGGTGATCGCCATCATTGCCTTGCTGATGGCGGTGCTGATGCCGGCGCTGCAGCGGGTCCGGCAGCAGGCCAAGTCCGTGGCGTGCCTGAGCCGGCTCAAACAATGGGGCCTGTTCTTCGCGATGTACGCGGAGGAATACAATGGCCGGTTCATGCAGGACCATACCGCCCTGCCCCGGGAGAACCGCTGGGTCAGTGCTCTCGGCAACTACTACAAGTGGGACGATGAGCTCACGTGCTGCCCGAATGCAGTCAAGCCGTGGGTCGATGAGAACGGCGTCAGCAGCGGAGCCGAAGGAACGGCGGTCGGCGTGACTATGGCCTGGGGGTACATGAACGAATCGCACTGGGCCCGGCCGATGAAGGGCAGCTACGGGATGAACGGCTACTGCGCGGATGTCCAGGCGGGCCGGGAGCCGCGGGGCGACGCCTCCTGGTACTGGCGCGGGCCGACGGTGGCGGGCGCCGCGTACGTGCCATTGTTCCTGGGAGCCCAGCGCTACAATGGGGTAGTGGATGCCAAGGACAGCCCGCCTCTGTACGACGGCCAGGGCTGGGCGGAGGCCGGCGACGGGCGCATGGTGCGCTTCTGCCTGAACCGGCACAACGGCTTCGTAAACGGGCTGTTCCTGGATTTCTCGGCCCAGAAACTGGGTCTCAAGGAGCTCTGGACCTTCAAATGGCATCGCCGGTTCGACACCAAAGGGCCCTGGACCCCCGCCGGCGGTTGCCAGCCGAGCGACTGGCCCGCGTGGATGAGGCGATTCAAGGACTACTGACGCCTCAATAATCCCGCATGCCGCGCATCCACTCCGGCCAGTCCTCGGGCCGGACGCCGCCCCGCTCGGTCCACCGGCCGTTGACGTCGAAAGTGCGATTCCACTTCAACGTCCACAACTGCTTCAGATCGACACGCCGGACCGACCAGTCGAGGAAGACGCTGTTGACCCCGGCGTTGTGGCGGTTGAGGCAAACCCGCCGCATCTCGTTGCTCCCTGCCAGGCTCTCCGTGGCGCCGTCGTAGACGGGCGGCTGATCCGTGGCAAAGGCCCAGACGTCATACCAGAAGCAGTCGACGAAGACCGGGATCTGGTCCGCGGGCTTGCAGTTGATATGCCGCCAGTAGTTGGGTGCATTGCCGCTGCTGCTGGAGGTCCGGTTGCAGAGCCATTCGTTGAAGCCGTAGCTGCCGAACGTGCCGTCGGCGAAGATGCCCCACGCGGCGAAGGGGTTGCGTCCCCCCTGCGAGAGCGGCTTGACCGCCATGGGACACAGCCGCATGTCGAGATTGGCGTACTCCGTCCGCAGCACGACCGGCCAGCGTCCTTCGCTCGCCTGGCTTTCCCCGCCGAGGCCTTCGTGGAAGTAGCCGCCCCGGTCGCTCGTGAACATCGACCAGATCAGGGTCCACTGGTGCAGGCTCGCCTGGCAGGTCACCGAGCGGGCCTGGTTCCGTACCCGGCCCAGCGTCGGCATCAGAATAGCCATCAGCACGGCGATGATGCTGATGACGACCAGCAGTTCGATCAGCGTGAATCCCCGGTGCTTGTGCATGGCGGTTCCCCTTCTCTGGATGACCGACCCAAGACATTCCATTCTCCCTTCCCAGTATACCGACTTGCCCGCCGCAGGCAAACCGGGGACCAGGAACCACCGTCCTTGCCTGGCAATGCTGGCAGTAACACGCCCCCGGCATCGCATTTCTCGTTTCTGATGTCGTCTGGCCTGAATAGGGTGCGTCCCCGGTTCTCGGCCGTGCTACGACGCTCGCCTCCTTGGCTCCACCGGCGTGGAACCTCCCCTCCGTCCCCGCCCACGGAACCGCCTCTTCGTCTTCGCTGGGTCTGCCCCCGGCGCCTCTCATAGGGCGTGCGGTTTGGCAACGAATAATTGCTGGTTCCAGATGTGCCCCCGCGCACCCTAACAAGCTATAAACGCGCGTCACTTCATCCAGCCCATCATCATCCTTCCTATGGCAGCAGTGCCGGCGACCGTCTGATTGGTGAATAATGTCCGATTCTCTTCTGGATTAGGAGAGCGTTTGAATGCTGCGTCGAGATAGTCAACGAGTTCCTGCGCATACGGACGAAAATCATCCACGCCGGAGATGGTACGTGCGATGGATGATTTGAGCTTGCCCTTGTCCCACATTCCCGAGACGAAGTCTGCGCAAGTTGCGAGCTTGTTCGCAGCAGATGCGTTTTGCCAATCGAGGGCCGTCTTGCTCTGTCGGACGGCCGTCCCATCCGCAGGGTTCTCGGGCGCAAGAACACCGTGCCCGGACGACCCTGGAAGAGCCGGGCACCCGCGGACGAAACCGGGACCCGGAAGGCGCAGCCCATAAACCAGGTCCGGTACGGCGGCGGTAGCCGGGAAAACCAGTTTCCGCCGGAATCCGCTGGTGGGCCGCTCTTCTAAGGATTTCGGCCCACCACTGATCCTGTTATTTAGGTCGATACTGTAGGTGGTCGTACGACGAAGAGGGCAACCCAGAGAAGCCGAGCCCACGATGGTCTACTCGCTGAACCGCCTCTTCTCTTCTTCCTTCTTCGCTCATGCGGAGTATTTCCGATCGGGGAGTATGCTCAAACCGGATCAGCCGAAAATGTCACGGCGGATCGTGATTTTGTTTGACACGCAATGGATGGATGTTTACGTTGTATTACTAACGTGTGTACAGAACTGGTAAATAGTAGATTCGGAGGGCTCAGCATGACCAGTGCCGCACAGAGCGCCGCCAATCGTGCCAACGCGCAAAGGTCCACCGGGCCACGCACGCCGGAGGGCAAAACGAAAGTGTCCTGGAACGCCCTCAAGCATGGCCTCCTGGCGCGGGAGGGGGTCATCCGGGGTGAAGATGCGGAGGAGTACCTCAACCACGAGGGCCGCCTCTTGCAGCAACTGCTGCCGGATTCGCCCCTGGAGGAGATCCTGGCGGATCGGATTGTCGGCCTCTCCTGGCAGCTCAAGCGGGCCGCCCGGGACCGGGATGAGGCCTTTGCGGCCCTGTACGAAAAGCAGGTCGCGGGGAGCGGCGAATCCGCGGAGCCGGCCGGGAGGGGCCGATCCTGGGGCGGATGCTGCTGGCGGACTTCGGCCAGGATGCGGTCCTGGAGCGGCTCTCGAAACTCGAGCGGCGGATCGAGGGTGGTTTCTACCGAGCTCTCCAGGAGCTGCGGCGGGTGAACGAAGCGAGGGTAAGCGCCGCGCAGGCGGACCATGCGATCCCGGCCCGCTGGTGGGAGGAAGATGGGGAGCGTAAGAAAGCCCGGATATTCGCCTGCGAGCGGCCGGCGGACCAGCCCGGCGCTGTGGCGGAGGTTCCGCCCGGGTTCGACTGCGGAGCAGACGGGCGGGCGGCAAAGAAATCGTGCGAAACAAACCCAATCGGGACCGAGGTGAAAGAGACGCAAGTCCTTGCCGGACGATGGTTTGGAGGCGATGAGGTCCAAAGCCCGGCCGAGAAAACAAACCCAATTTCCACGGCGGGGTGCA
>JALORE010000321.1 GCA_025459125.1 Planctomycetota bacterium
GGTCATTCGCGACAACCAGATCCTCCTGGTCAGGGAGAAGATCGACGGCGGCTGGACGCTGCCGGGCGGTTGGGCCGATCCGTGCCAGTCCCCCGCCGAAGCGGTGGCCCGCGAGGTCTTCGAAGAGGCCGGCTTCGAGGTCCGCGTGGTCAAGCTGGCCGCGGTGTACGACCGCAGCAAGCACCCGCATCGGCCGCCGATGCCCTTTCACCTCTACAAGCTCTTTTTCCTCTGCGAAATCACCGGCGGCGAGGCGACCGAGAGCTACGAGACCACCGGGGTGGGCTTCTTCGCCCAGGACAGCATCCCCGAGCCGCTGTCCATCTCGCGGACGCTCCCCTTCCAGATCGCCCGCATGTTCGAGCACTACCGCAACCGGGCCCTGCCCACCGATTTCGATTGACAAGAGCATGAGTCTCGGCAGCGTCACATGATTCAGGCCATCTTGACATCTATTCTCTTCGCGATGTCCGCCGTCAGTGCGGGACGCTCCACGCGTCTGCTCGGCGCCGGCACGGCGAATCTCTGCCGGCTGCTGCTGGCGACCGGTTTCCTGGCCCTGTGGGCACACCTGTTCGGCGGCGGTCTGGGCGGCGTGGGTCTGCCCTGGCTGTTCGCCAGCGGTATCATCGGCTTCGGGGTGGGCGACCTGGCCCTGTATGGGGCCTACTGCCGCCTCGGCCCGCGCCTGGGGGTACTGCTGTGCCTGTGTCTGGCGGCGCCCCTCGGGGCACTCATCGAATGGGTGTGGCTGGGCACACGGTTGACCGTCTATCAGACCGTGTGGGGCGCGACGATCCTCGCGGGCGTGTTCGCGGCCCTGGCGCCGGATGCCCGTGTGGCCATGGCGCCCCGAACCTGGGGCACCGGCATCCTGCTGGGTACGATCGCGGCCTTCGGACAGGGCAGCGGCGCCGTTCTGACGCGCAAGGCGTTCGACGTGGCCGGCCAGGCGGGCCAGAGCATCGACGGCGGCACGGCCGCCTACCAGCGCATCCTGGGCGGCCTGCTGCTGACAATCATCTTCCTGACTCTCAACCGCGGGCGACAATGTTTCCCGCCCTCCACTACGGAGATCGCCGCTGCCGATCGCACGTTTCGGCGTGCCTGGCCCTGGGTCCTGGCCAACGCCCTGGCCGGCCCTACGCTCGGCGTCGCCTTCTACCAATGGGCCCTGGCGATTGCCCCGACCGGGATCGTGTTGTCCATCGTCGCGACCACCCCCCTGGTGGTGATCCCCTTCACGATGGTCCTCGACGGCGAGCGTCCCACCGTGCGTTCCCTGGTGGGCGGGGCCATAGCCGTCCTCGGCGCCGCCGCCCTGGCGTATCGATAAGCCCGAGCCGCCGCCCAACACGAGACATCTTCAGAACCCCCAGTTGCGACCCCTGCCCCATGTCATTCCCGCGCAGGCGAGAGTCCGTTTTTGCCCCGGCCTGGCCGCACCCCTGCCCGCGCGGGGGTGACAGACGGAGATCCAACGCTCATCCGGAAGATCCTCAGAACACACGTGAAAAACGACACGGCATGGGACCCAAACACAATACCTCGCGTTTGGGAATCCACGCCCGCGGGATTTCGTGGCATCGGCATCCTGCCGATGCTGCACGGGCTGGAAGCCCGTGCCACCCACGCTCGTCGAAGGAGGAATACCGCAGGACTACCGGGCGGTCAGTTGCCGGAGGGTCGCTTCCAGCGCCGGCTGATCAGGTCCGACGAACGGATGGGCCGTCAGGGCACTCTCCAGATAGCACAGCAGGTCGTCGTTCATGCCCTGGGCGACGGGCAGATGGCTGCGGAGAATGACCTGGGGCGCCATCTTTCGCACGACATTCAGGGAATCCGTGAATTGGGTCGGGTCGATGAAGTGCAACCAGGGACAGTCCAATGTCGCCCACGTCGAGGCTCGGACCCGGATTCAACAAGCAGACCCGCTCCAGCGGCAACGGTCGAAACAGGCTCAGCTTGCCGATGACTCCGGCCTGCGCGCCAGCACCATCGGCAAGCTCCGCGGACTCCGCTTGACGCTGCCACCCGGACTACGAGATTCTCAAGTGTAATCGGTATCACAGGGCGCGCGGGCCACAAGCAGAGACGAAGCCTCGTCTTCTTCGGTCGCTGGGCCGGTGGCGATTGGGTGGATTCCTGGGCCCGGCACTATCGGCGCTGGGGACGCTTCAGAAACCACTGGACGTATCCACAGTGGGTACAAACGAGGGTGGAGGCCATGTCAAGAACGTGGAACAGCCCGACCATACCCACCGCGGATGCCGATACGGCCCCTTCGGTGAACATGGCAGCTCCGCAGTGAAGACACACGACCTGCTTGCCGCCGGCATCGTACTGTGCGGACTTCGTCGTGCGGGAGAATGCCGGCGCGGTCTTCTTCGCGACCTTCCCAGGATTATCCATCATCGCCTCACATCACAACCATCCAGCGTGTCTCTACTGCTCCAAAGCCAGAACCGTGTTGGGACTCAGAAAGAACGGCGGCACGACAGCGGGCATATTCGAGAGCGGGAGGATCTCGTCGGGCAAGGAAATGCCCAACCCCTCGGTCATGAACTCCCGCCGCTGTTGGCAGCGGGCGAAGCAGTCGGGGAATTGCGCCTCGAGCTGCCGGCGGAGGGCCTCATCCGCAAGCGCCACACCATCCTCCATCCGCGTGGACGCGTACGTGGGCGAGGAGGGGATGACGTCCACCTGCATCACCATGCCGGAATGGAGCGGGACCTCCGAGCCCGGGTAGATGGGCGAGCTGACCCACTCGTCAAGGTGGATCAGATGCCCCGCGTTGAGGAAGATCCCGAACTTGTCAAAAGGCAGCTTCTCATCGATCAGGTGGGCGAGCACGGCGCCCGGCGTGCCGATCCGCAGCCGGTCGAACCACTCGCTCATGACCTCGAAGTACGGACCCGCGAAGCTTCCGACGTAGTCCCGCGCGGCCGGCGGCAGGTCGCGGGCCGAGGCCGCGATCCAGCCGGCCCGGCAGCAATTGCTGCCCCAATAGCAAAGGTTCGTCGAGAGAGGTGTCCCGCGGCGCAGAGTCGCGCCGACCGGTCCGGACAGGCCGGGCAGGTCGCCCGTGGCGAGCGTCATGTGGCAACCCAGCGGCACGCCGTTATAGCCGGCCAGTTTGATCAGCTCGTGATCGCTCATGCCCTCCCGCAGGCCAAAGAGCATCCGTTTCATCCCCGCAGAGGCCAAGACATTGGTATATTCGAAATACGCGATCTCCGCGGGCGAGCAGAAGGTCCGCAGGCCGTGGCCCGGATGCATCAGCAGGGCCGCGGCGTTCGTCACGTTCTCCCAACCGGCCAGCGTGCGCAGCGTGTCCACCAGGTAGGCAGGCAGGTCGAGGGCGTGGGCGCTGTCCGGATGCTCGGCGTCGGTAAAGTACTTCCAGCCGACGCAGCCGACCGCCGCCCCGCGGCCGATGCCCTCGTCCACGAAAATGTCCCGGATCAGCCGGCTGCTGCCCCGCGGCTGGTTCAACAGCGAGAACGATTGGAACCGCTCATGGCGCAGCTTGCCCGCCGGGTAGAGCGGACTGACCGGCAGATACCCCTCGCACTCGTTGCCCACGATCAGCAGCGGATCGCCCCGCCGGCCGACGACCAGCAGGGCTTCCTCGAAGCGAGGATCGAAACCGGTGAGCCAGGCGAGGTTGGCGAAATGCTCCCGGTCGCCATAGACCACCAGATGCGTCAACTCCCATCGCTCCAGCGCGGCCCGAACCGCCTCGATCCGGGACTCGAACTCCCCCACGCTCGCGCGCGGCGGCGGTCCCCCCTCCCCCAACGTCGGCCACTCGATTTCCACCAACCGGTGCTTTCTGCCCATCCGCATCCTGCCTTCTCAAGTGAACTTCTCAAGACACCTGTTCCTGGTCCGGAGCCCGGGCCTTTCGTGGGACGAGCCAGCGAAACACGCCCCAGAGCGCCCCGGCGATGCCGCCGATGATCGCGTATTGCGCAACCCGCGGCAAGCGATGCCACAAGCCCATCGCACCCCCATCCGGCCGGAAGCCGGCGAGAATGGTCCGGAAGTGCGTCTCATAGCGCGGGAAGGTCGCTTCGGTGGCGGAAGCCGTCACCGTATAGGTCCGGTTTCGTCCCGGCAGCACGATCTGCCACTGGCGCACGGTCACACCCGGCACCAGACCCGTCACCGTCCGGTGAGTCGAAATCGCCCTGCGCTCGTCGAAAGTCACGATCTCGGTCCGCTCATCGGCGGCACCGATCCCACTGTTGCGCAATTGCTGGGCAGTCACCTGGGACAGCTTGCGGCGGGATTCCTCGTTGATCGGCAGGCGCCCCGGGGTGATGATGACGTTCACGTTTTCGATGAACCCGTCATCACAGGGGTCGAACACCATGGCCGCCACGGTGCGGAAATCCACGTTGCCCAATTTCTCCAGGATGGGCCTGGCCTCCTCCATAACCGCCGCGCGGGTTTCCTCCGTCGCGACGATCCATCCCGCGGGGTAGTCGAACGAAAAGCCCTGGGGACTGCTGAAATGATGCCTGGGGGACTGGTTCGCGGCCACGGCCAGCAAAACGATCACTGACAACCAAGAGGGGATCGCCATAGGTCATCGCTCCTGCGGCTCATCGATGCTCGGACTCTTCGGGAGCCGGTGAGCCTCAATGGTTGTTGTCACGACTCTGCGGATGCTCGTCCGCCCGTAGTGGACGGCACCGGAGTTCTTCTCCTGATTCTCCATTTGCCTGCCTCACCGATAATACCGCCGCAGGTCCGGTAGAACAAGTGCGACAGGCCGCCAACTCCCGACAGGGGTGTGACCGGCAGGTCGTGGTGGACTCCGCGGCGGGAGCCGGGCAGGGAGTGTTGATGAGCCCGGTAGGTGTGTGCTGCATCCCGGATCACCTGGAACGACGAGTGGAGAAACAGCGCCGCAATGCCCAACCCCACCAGCAGGTCCGGCCACTGGGAGCCGGTGAGCCACAGACCGCCGGCGGCCGCCAGAACGGAGCGGTTGGCGATGATGTTGTTGCGCGAGCACAGCCACACGGAGCGCACATTCACATCCTCCGTGCGATGCCGCCACAACAGCGCCCGACACGCCGCATTCGCCACCAGCGCCAATAGGCCGATCAGACCGACGGTCTCAAAAGCCGGCGCCTGCGGATAGAGGAGCCTGTAGCCCACGTGCCCAAGCACAAGAAGACCGAACACCATCATGATGGCGCCCTTGAGCAGGGCCGAGCCCGCTTTCCAGGCCTCGTTGCGGGCCACGACATACAGGCTGAAGCCGTAGACCAGTGCACCCCCGAGCATGTCCAGGGAATCGGCCCGCAGCGCCGTGGAGCCCGCCGGCAGGCCCGCCGGCCCACGCAGTTTCCAACTGAGAACCCGCAACTGGGAACTGTGAACCGAGCTGTATGTCTCCTATTGGCAGGCGTCGACGCCGAACTCCATGGGCGGGCTGCCGGCTTCGAAGGCGCCCATATCCGGGGCGACGCCGTGGTAACCGTCATTGAAATTCGGAAGGACCACGCCCACGTTGAACCCCGGACTGCGAAACGCCAGCGCGAATTCCCCGCTGGCGTTCTTCGGGTCATATCTGGGAGCCGTGCGAATCCCGTGCGGTTCCGCGCCGGGATAGGTCTCGAGGCTGCCGTTGTACAGGTCCCAGTCGTAGTCGCCGAGCGCATCATGGTAGGTGACACCCGTGCAGTCCTTGATGCTGGGGTATTTGGGGTTCGCAACGTGTAGAATATTATTGCGACTCATAACGTTGAGCATCGGTCCGCCCCAGCCGAGCGACCGGCCGCTGCCCAGCGGATACAGCACCCCCTGGGGCTGCGGCGGCTGCAGCACCGTATTGTGAAAGACGTAGAGCTTGCCGCCGCCCGCATTGGTCTTCAGGAAGCCGCCGCGTTCCATCTCGTTCCACGCATGGGTATCGTCCTTGCGGCTGACCCCCGCGACGTTCCGCCAGACATACACCGGTCCGACGTTCGTGGGGGCGACCGCAATCCCCACAAAGGTCCACTCGATGAAATTGCCCCAGATGCGTATATTGCAGTTGTCATCCTCGGCTTCGATCCCGTCGTCCCAGCAGTTCGCGATATAGTTTCCGTAGATATCCGAATCCCGGTTGGGGAAATTGTTGTTGCCGGAACCCATACAGTCGTCGAAGCAGTGGTTTGGGTCGGAGTAGATCTCATTGTAGCGGATCACGTGATTGCCGGCGCTGTCGGCAAAACCGAGCGGCCGGGGGCCGCGCGGATGATAACTACTGTACTTGGCGCGATACTCACTCCAACTGTTCGTATCGCCGTACGGATGATGCAGCTTGTTCCGTTGCACGATGATGCGCTTCAATGTGGTGGAAAGCGAGAAGATCGCGGAACCGCGGTTGCCCCAGCCGTCATCTTCGATCCGGCTCCAGTCCGAGATGTCACACCGCTCGATGACCACGTCGTGGCAATCGTAGAGCCGTATCCCGTATTCCCTCGCGCCCTTGAGGTTCAGTCCCCGGATGATGACGTAGGAGGCGTCCACCGTGAGGCAGTAGTCCTGCAGGTGGCCCACATCGATCGCCGAGCCGGCGGGCGCCGCCGTATAGAGCACATAGCCGTCGGGCGTGCCGGATTCGGTGATCCGGTACGTCAAACGCGTCGTCCCGACGGGGAGATAGACCGTGCGCGCGATCGGAAACTCCTCGCTCCACGTTGCCGCCAGGAGATCTTCCTCCGTACCGGTCCGGGACAGTCTCAAGTGGATCTCGTACGCCGTTCCTGGATCGAGATTCACGATGCTGCCCCGATATCCCGGCGGATATCCGCCCACGGTTCGGTCGTCATACCACAGCGGCAGGGCGTCGTTCCAGGCCGTGGTACCCTGAGGGCGATAGCGCACCTGGCAGCTATTGTCACCGCGTCCCTCGGGCGGACTCCAGTAGACGCCGGTGCAATGAAAGGTCGGGACCGCGTACGCTTCGGCCGGACCATCCTCGCTGACGGTCCCTGCACCGGCGACCTCGCCGGCGCCGCCACCGGCCCCTAGCAGGACAAAAGCAAGACACATCCCTCGGCTCAGTCCTCGCCACATGATACACCTCCGCAATCCCCAAGAACGACTCCGCCGGCATTCGTTCCCTATCTCCCGGCCACGCATCCGGCGTCCGGAAGAAGCACTCGCTGGTCGGTCCCTGGTACGCAACCGACGCCGCCACATTCCATTATACTCGTGGTTCCGCGCCAAGCGAATACATAAGAGCGTCCAACAGAATGGGCGTTTGATTCCTTTCTGTCGCCCCCGCGCAGAGCCTGCCCCCGACCCGATCGGGGGCGGGAATCCACAAAGGTCAAGACGTCTCTGGATTCCCGCCCGCGCGGGAATGTCAGAGCAGGAGCCATCTTCCTTCTGTGGGAGGCTCCAAAGCAGAAGAGAACATCCTCCTGCTCGTCCACTCGGCCGGGGCATTTCACA
>JALORE010000522.1 GCA_025459125.1 Planctomycetota bacterium
CTCCTCGGTGCCATCCACCGTCCAGCAGAAAGAACTCATGGAGAAACATGGCGTGCTACTTGGCCGCATCCGCAAAATAAATGAGTCCATAACTGATACGGAGCAAAAGAAAGTGTTGCGGGGGTACGCACAGGACCTCATCTACGAGAAGATGTCGCCGGATGAAATCAAGGATTTGCTCACCCAGTTCGAGCAGCAGCAGAGGGAAGGAAGGACTTAGAACCCCCTGGGCGATCGCTCACCATTGTTCTCGCGGTATCGGGAGAGCCACGAGTTTGCTCACGCCGGGCATCGCACACGAACACCTGACGCAAAGTCCCTGCCTCGGCACCGGGGTGGTCGGCATTCTGCACGCATCGGAACGTGGCCGTGCAATCAGTCTGAAAACCGTTTCCCCTCTCCTCTCGTCATGACTCGCCCCATCCGGTACCAAGCACGCCACCATTCAGAGTGGACCTGCCAGCGACCAGGGTGTTGCTTATCGGCGATTCCCGTGACCACCGCTAAGTGGTCATGACCACCCGGTCATTACCCATTCCCAGGGATTTCCGCGATTTTCGCCCCGTTTCATGACCTTCGCCTACCCTCACTGGCCCGATGCTGGACGCGGTGTATGGCACACCGAGCAGTGGGCATTCTAAGAAAGGAGGTGAAAGTGCATAAATCTATTGTGAACGCCCCAACGGTCGGCGAAATCGCTCGGCGTCTTGGAGAGCCCGTGCACCGTGTCGAATACGTGATCCGGTCCCGGGAGATCCAGCCGCTGAGCCTCGCCGGAAATGCTCGTGTCTTCGCTGAGGGCGATGTAGACCGAATCTGCAGCGAGTTGCGACAAATCGACGAAGGAAAGGATCACAGTGCGACCACGGAGGCTGGGTACCAGCCTTACGTTTCCGCCTTCACGAAGCTGTCCCGGATGAACAAAGCCGATCCGCAGCCTCCCTGGCTGGAAGTGTTCCTGTTTCACGACCACCCGCCCATCGCCCGGTGAAGTTCCGCAAGGGACGTCATGAAGATCGCCACCTGGAATGTCAACTCGGTACGTGGGATCGTCGCGGAGACTGCGACGACCGCGGAACAGCCGCCGGCTCCCACGGGCAGCACCAAGCTGGCCTTTGCCGGCCTGACGTGGCAGTGCAAGGCCGAACCCCGATTTGGTCCCGGGCCGAACGGCTGAACGTCGTCTTGCCGCAACCAGGCGGGCTGGTCAGCAGGACATTCTTGATGGTGGCGGGAAACATAGGGCACCTTCGTACCCCATCGTAGGTTCCGTTGCCCTGCGTGCCCAGTCTGGCTGGGGCCGGCACTTTCCCCGCCGCGCGGCGGGAGCTACAAAGGGACGCAGCGAAAACGTCGATTCCGAGGCAGGAGCCAAGCATGAACACGTCGAAGTTGACCCGCAGGAATGCCTTGAAGACCGTGGCTGGCTCCGCAGGCCTACTCCTGGTTTCGCCCGGCCGGCTGATTGCCGAGGCCGCCGAGGAACCCCTGTTCGGACTCCGAGAGCGTTTCCCTTCGCCCGTGAAGATCGCCTCGGTCGAGTTGCTTCGTCGAGACCAGTACGACTTCGTGCGGGTCACTTCATCGGACGGCGTTACCGGCACGGTCCTGGCCAGCGAGCGGATGGCCTACCTCCACCCGATCTTCCTCCAGCGGGTCGCCCCGTACTTCGTCGGCAAGGATGCCCGAGACCTGGAGAGCCTCGTCGACGGTGTCTACGTCCACCAGAGCAACTACAAGCTGGCCGGGCTGGCCCTTTGGGTCTGCGTCGGTTGTCTGGAATTCGCCATCCTGGACCTCCTGGGCAAGTCGGCCGGCAAGTCTATCGGGGAACTGATGGGAGGGGTCGCGCGCCGCGAGATCCCAATCTACCTGTCGAGCATGCGGCGAGACACGACGCCCGAGCAGGAAGTGGCCTGGCTGAGCGAGCGGCTCACGGAGACCGGGGCGAAGGCCGTAAAGCTGAAGATCGGCGGCCGAATGAGCCGAAACGCCGACGCCTCCCCGGGCCGCACGGAGCGACTGGTGCCCCTGGCCCGCAAGACCTTCGGCGATTCGCTCACGCTCCAGGTGGACGCCAATGGCTCTTACGACGCGGCGAAGGCCATCGAGGTGGGCCGGATGCTCCAGGACCACGGCGTGTACTTCTTCGAGGAGCCGTGTCCGTGGGAAGATTTCGAGGCGACCAAGCAGGTGGCCGACGCTCTGGACATCCCCGTGGCCGGCGGCGAGCAGGACTCCAGCTACGCGAAGTTCCGCTGGATGGTCCACAACCATGCGGTGGACATCGTGCAGCCGGATGTTATCTACAACGGCGGCCTCATTCGCACGTCCCGTGTGGCCCGACTGGCAGCCGCGGCGAACATGGACATTACGCCCCACGCTCCGCAGCCAGGCTACCATGCCGCTTACATGCTGCACTTCGCTTCGGTCACGCCCAACCTCGGCCGGTTCCAGGAATACCCGGCGGCGAGGTTCGAGCAGCCTTCGTGGTACGGACCGCAGATCCAGGTCCGCAACGGCGCGGTCCGGGTGCCCAACGGTCCGGGCATTGGGATCACGATTGATGCCAAGTTCCTCGAAAAGGCAGAGTCTCTGGGAAGATGCTGAGCGTGCGTGGAGGTTATGGGGTACCAATCAGGAGTTGCCCCTCGGCCAGGCGATGAAAGGTCAACGACCATGAAAATACGGACCATGATCTTGATGTTGTGCCTCACCGCTCCCGCCCTGGCGGACGACGAGGACTACAAGCTGTGCCCCGACTCGATGCGTCAGGACGGCGTGCCCCAGGGCACCGTGACCAAGGACGTGTGGCAGAGCAAGGTATTCCCGGAGACGATCCGCGACTACTGGGTCTACGTGCCCAAACAGTATGACGGGACTAAACCGGCGTGCGTGATGGTGTTCCAGGACGGGATCGTCTACGTCAGCGAGACCG
>JALORE010000322.1 GCA_025459125.1 Planctomycetota bacterium
ACAACCTGGCCGCCATCGTCCAGCAGATCCCGGACACCTATGGCGTGCAGAGAGAGAACATCAGGTCTCTGGCGTACACGGAGGAACTGGCCCGCAAGACGAACGCCCTGACCGCCCGGAAGGACCCGAAGAACCTGCCGACGTGTCTGGCCCTCGGCAAGGACTGGCGCAGCATGGGCGGCGCCCAGGACGGCGTACTTGCCGAGTATCACATCGTCGTCCGGAGACTGTTCCAGGAGGCCGGCTACAGTTGCGTGACGGAGCCAAAAACGCTCGACGCGGCGCGCGAGGTCCGCAGCCGCTGCCGCCAGTGCCTCCGCAATCCCGACGGCTACGAAATCTGGCCGGATTACTGAGAGATCGAAACCTATGACCGTAGGATGGGCTTCAGCCCATGCGGACAGAACCCCGTCCGCGTGTCAGGGCAGCATGGGCTGAAGCCCATCCTACATAATTGGAAATGGCGAACCATGCAGCACATCCTCACCACCGTATTTCTCTTGTCCGGGACTCTTCTACTGGTTGACGGCTGCCAGCGCAAGCCGGCCGCGGAGGCTCCGCAGGCATCCAGCGCGAGCTCGAATCCACAGTCCGCAATCCACAATCCACAATCCGCCGACGCCATGGTCCTCATCCAAGGCGGCCGGTTCACGATGGGCGACCAGGACGAGCCCGATGCCGCACCGCACGAGGTCACCGTCAGCTCGTTCCACATGGACAAGTACCTCGTGACACAGGAGCAATACGAGAAGCTGATGGGCGACAATCCCTCCCGCTGGAAAGGGCCGAAGAACCCGGTCGAAGGCGTGCGCTGGTCCGATGCGGTGAAGTTCTGCAACGCCCGGTCCAAAGCCGAGGGGCTCCAACCCTGCTACGACCTGACGACTTGGCAGTGTAACTTCGAGGCCAACGGCTACCGGCTGCCCACGGAGGCCGAGTGGGAATACGCCTGCCGCGCGGGGACGAGCACCGCGTACTTCTGCGGGAACAGCCCCACGCAGTTAGGCGACTACGCCTGGTTCGACAGGAACGCCGGCGGGCGCCCCCAGCCGGTGGGCCAGAAGAAGCCCAATCCCTGGGGCTTGTATGACATCTGCGGCAACGTCTGGCATTGGTGCCACGACTTCTACCAGGTGGAATACTACGCCGCCTCCCCGAAGGAGAATCCCCGGGGACCGCAGGAAGGCGACACCCGGGTCGTCCGCGGCGGCGCCTGGAAGTTCAGCAGCGACAACTGCCGCAGCGGCTACCGCTACAACGAGAATCCCGGCTACGTGGACGTCTGCTTCGGCTACGACATCTACGGCTTCCGCTGCGTCCGCAACGCTCCCGGTTCAAAATGAGTCGCCCGGCTTTGGCGTCGCGCAACCCGCAGCGCGTGCGCAGGGCGAACACAAGCTCGCAAAACACTCTGGATGGCAGCGGCAAGCGCAGCTTGCCGATGGCTCGTGCGATAGACCGAAGCGCCATCGGCAAGCTCCGAGGAGGTTCCCAAACGCGATGAATCGCGTTTGGGGTCCCGACTCCGCTTGCCGCTGCCACCCTCATTTCCGACCTAATGGGGTGCTGCTTCCCGTCCTCCGGTCTTACGCTTCGCCCGCCAGCGGGATCACGTTCTCCGCCGGCGCCACGACCTTGCCCTGCTCGAAATCCAGGGCGGCCGGCTGCATGGTCAGGTTGTACCAGGGGCTTTTCTGGTTCTTGGTCAGATCCGCCCAGCGAACGATCTGACCGGTGTACGCCGAGATCCGGCCCATGATCGCCACCAGCGTCGCCTCGGCCAGACTGCGGGCCTCGTTCAGCGGTTTGCCCTCACGAATGCTCCGGATCAGGTCGCGATGCTCCTGGACGTAGGGACCGCCCTTCTCTTCGAATTCCGGCACGGCGACCTGTTTGCCCACCAGCTTACCGTCGCCCCAGGTCGAGCCTTCCGTGCCGATGAACTGCTCGCTGATCTGCGTGTAGCAGCCTTTGACCTGCCGGCACATGCTGTGCACGATCACGTCATCGCCGTAGTCCAGATCGACGCTGAAGAAGTCGTACTGGTTGCCCCCCTGCCGGCGGGCCCGCCCGCCGAAGCCCAGGGCCTGCACCGGCGGCCGCCCGATGAACCAGTTGGCAACGTCCAGGTTGTGGACATGCTGCTCCACGATATGATCGCCCGACATCTGGCTGAAGCAGTACCAGTTGCCGTTGCGGGTCATGTACTCGGCGTCGCCCTGCCCCGGCGCGCGTTTGAGCGTCCGGCGCAGTCCGCCGCACCACCAGACGCGTCCCGCCCGGATCTTGCCGATCGCACCCTGGGCCACCGCGTGGGCGTTCTGCAGGTACCGGGCCTGGTGCCGCCGCTGCGTCCCGGCCACGATCGCCAGGCCCTTCTGGCGTGCCAGTTCCCCGGCCGCGATGACTTTGCGCATGCCCGGCGGATCGACCCCGGCGGGCTTCTCCACGAACGCGTGCTTGCCCGCCTGAATCGCGGCCTCCAGGTGCACCGGGTGAAAGCACACCGGCGTCGCGATCGCCACGACATCCACGTCCTTCAGCGCCAGCAGCTTCCGGTAGCCGTCGTACCCCACGAACGTGGTGTCCGGCGTCGCCTTCATTCTCTGGCTGAACGACGCGTTGTTCTTCTCGCACCACTGCCGGACCCCGTCCAGGCACTTATCGATGCGGTCCTGGAAGGCATCCGCCAGCGCGACAATCTCGACACCGTCGTCGGCCTGCAGGCAGTCGGTGGCCGCCCCGGTGCCCCGACCGCCGCAGCCGATCAGGCCGACCCGGACCCGGTCCAACCCGGCCGCATGCGCGCGACTCGGCAAACCCAAGGAGATGGCCGACAGTGCCGCCGCAGCGGTAGCCGAAGTCTTCACGAACTCGCGGCGGGAATACTCCCCAGATTGACTCATTCCTGTATCCTCCTGAAGCGGCGTAGGATGGGCCCAAGCCCATCCTACGCAACCTACGTCTTACGTCAAACTTCACACTTCAAACTTGCCTTCACACATCGCACGCTTTCACCGCCTGCACGAGCGACGCAATCGGATCGCGCAGCGGCGTATACTCGTGGGCCACGTAGCCCTGGTAGCCCGTCTCGACGATGGCTCGCATGACCGCCGGGTAGTAGATCTCCTGGTTCTCATCCAGCTCGTGCCGCCCCGGCACGCCGGCGGTGTGGAAATGACCGATCCACTGGATGTTCTTCTTGATCGTGGCGATCAGGTCGCCGTCCATGATCTGCATGTGGTAAATGTCGAAGAGCATCTTGAACCGCGGCGAGTTCACCCGCTGGGCCAGTTGGAACGCCCAAGCGTAATTGTCGCACATGTAGCCGGGGTGGTTGACCTTGCTGTTGAGCATCTCCATGCAGATGGTCACGCCGGCATCTTCGGCGATCTTGACGGCCTCTTTCAGGATCGTCTGGCAATTGTCCATGCCCACGGCGTCGCTGGCGTCGGCCCGGTCGCCGGCCATGCAGATCACGTTGGGCCACTGGGCTTCCGCCGCGGCCTTGATATTCGTCTTGAAGTCCTCCAGGAACTTCGCGTGCATCGACTTGTCGTTGAGGCCCTTCTTGATCGACCCCGCCCCCGGCACCATTGTCGCGACCAGCCCGTACTTTTTGAGGATGGCCCAATCGTCCCGATTGCTCACGAGGTCCCGGCCCACCAGTCCCATCTCGACCAGCAGCTTGGCCACCTGCTCCCGGTCCAGCTTGGCCTTGCTCAGGCACCCGCTGCAGATCGATTGCTTGATCCGCCCGTTCTTGACGACCTTGCCGACCGAGCCGGGCTGCGGCCCGCCCTGCCCCTGCCCCAGACCGGGCAGTGCCGCCGCCCCGACCACCGCCGCCGCCCCCGCCAGCACGCCGCGACGCGTCATCCGCCCCGGGTCCGAATTCTGGTGAACGTGAGTCATCTCATACCCCTTTCCGAAAGCCGAGTTGTTGAAATTGCGTGACATTCGATCTCCCATGCTATCATCCGAGCCTCCGCGATTCAACCATTTGGACAATTCCGCCGGGGTCAATGCCTGTGAGCCTCACCCTGCGGGTGCGCCGAAGCCTGTGGCCCTTCCCCCTGGCGTTTCAGGCGAAATGCCCCTCCGATTCGGCCCCGGACGGGCCCGGATGTGTGCTACCATCATCGTGGCGGACAACAGAAACCGAAGCGGATTCCCGAGACAGGAGCCAGGACAGCGATGAGAGTACCGAGCAGGTTAAGCAGGCCGGTCGGGTCTGCGGAGAATGTGGGGCCGTTGGAGCCGTTTCACACGAAACGCGTCGCCGTCGGCGCGTTGGCTATCGGCGCACAGGCCGTGGGCGCCTTCGCCCTGGGGGCACTGGCGATTGGGGCGGTGGCGGTCGGACGCCTGGCGCTCCGGCGTCTGGCGATCGACAGGGCCAGGGTTCGGTCGCTGACCCTGAACGAGCTGGACGTGAAACGGCTGCGCGTCGGAGAGTTGGTGATCACCGATACGCTCATGACACCCCCGAGCCAGCCCGTGGAGCCGATCGCTCCGTAACCTGCCGCGCGAATCCGAGACCGGCCGTCGCCCCAGGATGGCCTTGGGTGTCCCTTCGGCTCCCCGCAGGTCAATCCGCATTGCTCGGCGGTTCCCATTGACAGAGTGGTCCATATCCGGTAGCACTGGGTCCATGAAGAAGCTCCGCATCTCCGGGTTGGTAGGGCTGGCGAAGCGGGTACGGCAGGAGTTGGCCGGACCGGTACCGGCCGAGCGTTTGGCACGGCTCCGGCAGGATGTGCACGACGCCGTCACCGGCGTCACGCAGATCTGCAAAGAACAAGGGGTCCGGCTCCAGAGCCTGCCGGCGCCGTCGCGTAAGGCGCTGCAGTTCCTCCAGACCCTGGACTGGGATGCCGTGGTCATGGAGGAAGCGCCCGCGGGCAGCCGTTTCCCGCCGGACAGCCTGTCGTTTCGCGGCCTGCCGCGCTATTTCGATAACCTGCTGAAACGCCTGGCCCGAAATGTGGACCGCCCGGAGTTGGAGAGTATCTATGAGACCCTCGCGGCCGACAGCCGGAAAATCGAGGAGGATATCCGCAGGAACAATATTCAGCCGGAGCAGTTGAAGAAGCAGGCCCGGGAGCTGCGCGGCTGGTTCGCGTACTTCGCGCAGCGGCAGAACTTCGAGCGGTACTGCGCTGCCGTGCGCCGGGCGGAGCCGGTCTTTCGCGCGACGTGCCCCTGGCCGACGGCCAAAACCGCGGCGGTCCTGGTCCGCTTCCGGCCGATGCATGGGATGTACCGCGCCCGCGGCTATACCGATGCGATCGTGGTGGACCTGCCCACCCCCATGATCTGCTTCGACCAGGACCTCCTGCGGTCCGTCGCGCAGATCACGTTCAAGCGAGGAGGCGACCGCCAGGCAGTGCATGACGCCACCGCCGGCGAGGCGCACCGGCGGATCGACGCCGCCATCGAGCTGCTGGGAGGGGTCGTGACGCAGATGCGCGGCCTGCACCACGACTTGGCCGAGTCCTTCGAGCGGGTCAATGCCCAGTATTTCGGCGGGGCCATGAGCCGTCCGCGTCTCGTCTGGAGCCGGACGTTCGCGGTCCGCAAGTACGGCCACTATGACCACGCCCACGATACCGTGATGGTCAACGCGGCGCTGGACCGCCCGACCGTCCCCGCGTCCGCCGTGGATTTCATCATCTACCACGAGTTGCTGCACCGGCATCTGGGGATCACGTGGAGGAGCAACCGCATCGCCGCCCACACCGCGGACTTCGCGGAAAAGGAGCAGCAGTTCCAGCAGTACGACGAGGCGAAAGCCGTCCTGAGAAAGCTCGCCTCCGAACGATGAGAGGATTTGTGATTTACGATTTACGATTTATGATTTATGATTCGGGCTCCCGCCCGGGCGCGAGCCGCTTTCACGAATGACAAGTTGTAGATCATACCGCGTACATTTGAGAATTTCGTAGTCCGGGCGGCCTCATCAAGCGAAGCCTGCGGCGAGCGGCAGCGGCAGGGCCGAAGGCTTGGCGCAGGCCTTGCCGATGGCGAATGGGTGGAACCATCGGCAAGCTCCGAGGACTCCGCTTGCCGCTGCCACCCATCCCGTGTTGCTGCGGAAGGCCGGCACGCGAACCAGGCCCCAATGACAAATTGCAGACCCGGGATTGGCGCCGCTCCTGGAGACAAGAACGTGACGGCACCTGAAGATCTGAGAGACAGACTGTTGGAGTGCCTGGGGGGACCGTGGCCGGCGGCCGGCGCGCTGCGGCCGGTGGTCCGCAAGATCATGCACAAGGATGGCTACCGCCTCGAGTCCGTGACCTACGAGGTCGAGCCGGGCGATCGGGTGCCGGCCCTGCTGCTGGTGCCCCAGGGCGTCGATGCCGATCATCCGGCGCCCGCCGTGGCGGTCTGGCACCAGCACAATGCCGAGTGGCACCTCGGCAAGAGCGAGCCGGCCGGCCTGGCGGGCAATCCCATGCACCATACCGGCCTCGCCCTGGTCAAAGAGGGCTATGTCGTGCTCTGTCCGGATGCCCTGTGCTTCGAGGAGCGGCAAAGCCAACACCTGCGCGGGGGCGAGTTGGAGCGCTTCGAGTTCCTGCGCTACGTGGTGGCCGGCAAGTGCATGGCCTGGAAGAATATCCTCGACATGCGCCGGGCGGTCGACTATCTCTGCTCGCGCCCCGAGGTGAAGGCCGACCGCCTCGGCTGTTACGGCCACTCCATGGGCTCGACCCACACCTGGCTGGTCGGACCCTGGGAGCCCCGGCTGGTGTGCCTGGTCGGCAACTGCTGTCTCCCCACGTATGCGGCGATCCACCGCACGCACCTGTTGCACTGCTTCCCCAATTTCATCCCCGGCTGGTTTCAGTACGGCGACACGCCGGACATTGCCGGTCTGATCGCCCCGCGGGCCCTGCACCTGAATTTCGGCGAGGCGGACGACGGGAGTCCCATCCAGGAAGTCCGCGCGGGTATGCAGACCATCGTCCGGGCCTACGCGCAGGCGGGCGCTCCCGACCGCTTCAGCCACTACATTGAGCCCGGCGCCGGCCACGTCCTGTCCGAAGAAATGTGGCGGCGCACGCGCCACTGGTTCCGCCGGCATCTGCCGTTGGACGGTGCGTGACACGCAGCCTACAAGACTCCTCTTCGTAGGGTGAGCGTCCCCGTGCGCCGGGAGACGTCGTGCGGGGACGCACGAGCCACGAAGACGCACTGCAAAGATAAGGGCCCAGACCGAGTGCGCGACCCGGCCCAGGCCCTCAAAGCTGATGCGTGGCCGACATTGTCAGAAGGGCTTGGCGAACGGTTCCGTTCGGCCGGCCAGCGAAGCGATTTCCTCCTGGGACAGAGCCCGGTTATAGAAGCGGGCCTCATCCATCTTGCCGGTGAACGCCCGGCT
>JALORE010000323.1 GCA_025459125.1 Planctomycetota bacterium
TCGTGTCCACGCAAGCCGGCAACGGCAGTTGGGCCGGCTACAGCAGTTGGGGTTCGTCGCTCGCGACGCCGTGGTACATCAACATCCTCGGGGCCGTGGATATTCCTGACGTTCCGCTCCCGGGCGCCGTTCTGTTGGGCCTGCTGGGTCTGAGCGCTGCCGGCTGGAGACTCCGCCGACAGGGAACACGGTAAGAGGAACGGCTCACGCTCCGGTGCAGGCTTTGGTCTGCCGGTTCATCGGCCGAGTCCAACGTGAGGCCCGCGTCCACGGCGGGGTGTCTGCTTCGCCTTGGGCCGTGCGCTTCGCGGTAATATCCTGGAGCCATCGGCAAGGCTTCTCGCCTTGCCGATGGCTCCTTGCTTTATCGATCCTTACCGCGGCGGCAGATCGTCGTCGCCTTCGCAGACACCTGTCTCGTTGTCGTAGATCCAGACCTGGAGCAGCTTCAGGCCGTGGTTGTCGTATTCCCAGTATTCGTTTTCGAGGATGTCATCGAAGATGGGAACGCGGATGTAGAAGCTTTGGATTTCGGTGATGGGCTCACCGGTGGTGGTATCCTTGCCGATCACCACTTCCACCTCCACCTGGAACACAATCGTCAGAAGCTCCGCGGTCACGTTCGTGAAGATGCGCTTGCCCTTGGGACGCGCGGTGATCGACCGGCCCACCTGCTCCGCGGAGGCATAGCCGCGGAACAGGCCCTGCCGATTGAGGACTCTGACGAGATCGCCCGGCAGCATCCCTGCGAACATGCTGTCCAGCAGATCGGCGCAGGTGGTGATGGTCGCCCAGCCCCCCGGCCGGCCCAGGGACCGGATGTAGAAGGACGGAGGCCATCTTTGTTGCCGCGCAAGACCTGTCAAGTCCATATTTCGTGCGCCCGCCAATCGCCTGATGAGTTTCGACCAGCACGCTTGGCAACACGCACGGAGTCCCTCGTGGCCGGGGCTGGGGTTCCCCCACACGCCGCTCCCACATGGGCACAAACGAGACTCCCTGCGAGGGTATTACCGCTCTATCGCATCTACTTCAACCCTGGTCAGAAACAGGCTGCACCTGTGCCGTCACCCGACACGCGGCGTGGTGTTCATCCCGAGCGGCGGTCGCTTTTCCGCTTGTCGGTCGCGACCGGCGCCGGTAGAATTGTTCCTGGAGTTGCGATGGACTGGGTTGGGACCTGGAGGGTCCAGAGAGGCGCATCGTCCGCTCCGGTGGCTCGGTGGTGACGCGGGATCGAGCGCGACCCGGGATCGAGAGACGGGAATTCTAAACCACATCTTCAAAGGAGGACTCGTATGAACAGGCAACCGATAGGCCGGATGGCGTGGGTGGCCCTGAGCCTGCTGGCGGTCTGCCCGGCGGCCGGGGCCCAGGTCGTCAATTTGGCGCCGAACTCGAGCTTCGAGACGGACGAGGTCATCCTCGATGATCCGGCTTGGCAGATGTGGTGTACCTGGGGTTTCGAAGGCGGCCTGCAGAGCAAGGTCCGAATCGATACGGCCCAGGCCGTCGATGGTCAGAAGAGTCTGCGGATCGAGCCCAAGGGCGGCACCGACTGGTATTTCATCGTGCTGGATCTGCCCATGCCGGTCAAGGCCGGCACCCAGTATACGGCCAGCTTCTGGGCCAAGGCGGAGAAGCCACGCCCCTTGACCGTACAGATGAAGGCAACGGACAACACCTCCGGCACCTGGGGCCTGACCAGCTTCGACCTGACGACGGAGTGGGCGGAATATCATTTCACCACGGCGCCGGGATACCGCGAAATCAAGCTGGAGTTCTTCTGCGCCGCCGCGGATGTGCCGTTCTGGCTGGACTTCGTGTACTTCTACGAGGGGGAGTATGTCGCCGGGATCAAGCCGTCGAGCCTGGGGAGCCGGGGCAAAGCGCAGAGTCCCAGCCCCGCCGACAAGGCGACCGACGTCCCCTTGAATACCGTCCTGACCTGGACGCCCGGGGCATGGGCAAACACGCACAACGTCTACTTCGGCACGTCGGCGACGGATGTCAATGACGCCCAGCCGACCCAGCCTCTGGGTGTGCTGGTTTCACCGGGACAGACGGCCAGCACGTTTGCGCCGACTCTGCTGGGGTTCGACCGGACCTACTACTGGCGGGTTGACGAGGTCAACCAGGCCCCAGACACGAAGGTGTTCAAAGGCGACGTGTGGTCGTTCACCACCGAGCCCTACAGCTATCCGGTCCGGCCTGTGAAGGCCACGGCCTCCAGCTTCCAGATCGGCATGGGGCCCGAGAAGACCATCGACGGTTCCGGGATGACGGGTGACCTGCACGGCGTGGAGCCCAGCACCATGTGGATGAGCGCCGGCGTGCAGCCGAATTGGATTCAATACGAGTTCGACCAAGTCTACAAGCTGCACCAGGTCGCCGTCTGGAACGCGAATCAACTGGTCGAAGCGATCCTCGGGTTCGGGGCCCGAAAGGTGACGGTCGAGACCTCGCTCGACGGCACGGTCTGGAAGCCCGTGGCCCACGTGCCGGAGTTCAACCGGGCGCCGGGGCTGCCGGGGTACGCGGCCAACACCACGTTCGAGTTCGGCGGGGCCGCGGTGAAGTACGTCAAGCTGACGATTACGACCAGTTGGGGCGGCCTGCCGCCGGTCGGACTCAGCGAGGTCCGCTTCTACACGATCCCGCTGGCCGCCCGCGGTCCGACGCCGGCGTCCGGCGCGACCGGCATCAGCCCGTCGGCGACCCTGACCTGGCGTCCCGGGCGCGAAGCCGCCGCGCACGAAGTGTACCTGAGCCCGAGCCAGCAGGCCGTCATCGACGGCACCGCGTCCAAAATAGTGACCACGCAACCGAGTCTGCCCCTGGCGGTCGATCTGGGCCAGACCTATTACTGGAAGGTCGTGGAGGTCAATCAGGCGCAGGATCCGCCCGCCTGGCCCGGCCCGGTGTGGAGTTTCGCCACGATGGGCTCTCTCGTGATCGACGACTTCGAATCGTACACGGACGAGGACGGCAGCCGCATCTATCAGACCTGGATGGACGGTTTTGACAATCCGAAGGTCAACGGTGCGGTGGTCGGCAACGACCCGGCTCCCTTCGCCGAGAGGACGATTGTGCACGGCGATAAACAGTCCCTGCCGTTGCGGTACCATAACACCGCCAGCGTGACGAATTCCGAGACCACGCGGACGTTCCCCCAGGTGCAGGATTGGACGAAGGCGGGCGTGACGACGCTGTCCCTGTTCTTCTACGGCGCCGCGGGCAACCCCGCCAACGTCCCGCTGTGGGTGAAACTGACCGATCAGAGCCAAAAGAGCGCCACGGTCACCTTCGGCGCCGCCGGGGAAGACGTAGCGGCTTTGACGGAGCCCGCCTGGACGGAATGGAACATTCCGTTGAGCCGCTTCGGCGGGATGAACCTGGCGCGGATCCAGTCGCTCACGATCGGCCTGGGTCCCGGGACCGGCGCCGGGACGCTGTTCTTCGACGATATCCGGTTGTGTCCCCCCGGTAAGACGGCCGTCGCGGTCGCACCGGTGCTCGCCGGACATTGGAAGCTGGACAACAACGCCCAGGACAGCTCCGGCAACGGCAATCACGCCACGCTCATCGGCGGTCCGACGTGGGTGGCCGCGGGGCGGATCGGCGGCGCTTTGAGCCTGGATGGCGTGGACGATTACGTCAACTGTGGCAAAGGCGCCACTCTGAACATCACGGACACGATCACGCTCGCGGCGTGGATCAATCCGACCGATGTCGCCAATGGCCGGCATAACATCTACATCGCCAAGGGCGATCACAGCTACGCGCTCAAGCACAACAGCGGCAATACGCTGGAGTTCTTCATCTACGACGGGGATTGGTTCACGGTCAACAGCGTCATCCTGACGGCGGACTTCAACGGCGCCTGGCACCACGTGGCCGGGACGTATGATGGCGTCCAGTTGAAGCTTTACGTCGACGGCGTCCTGGTCGCCAGCCGCCTGCGCGCCGGCGTGATCGCCTCGACCACCTTCGACGTCAACCTCGGACGCGACGCCGAGAACACGATCCGTCGGTACAAGGGGCTGATCGACGACGTGCGGATCTACCGCGGCGCGCTGTCGAAAGCGGAGATCCTCAAGCTGTTCAAACCGTAGCCGGTGGAATCGCGCCGGGCGGGGTGGAAGCACCACGCCCATTCCCCCGGGCTGCGGACGCTCGTCCGCAGCCCGGGGTTGGTAGTGCGCGCGTAAGGGAACCACGGGATTACATGGAATAAAGTAGTCGGTAGTCCGTAGGCGGTTGTCGGTTGAAGACCTGCGGCAATCGCCCGTTTCTTTGTCCTCCGGTCTCCCCAGCCGGGGGCGGCTGGGCTACACCATCTTGTGTTTCTTTCGGCTGTGACATTCTCCGCCGCCCCTGAAGATCCTGGCCGGTTCTGCGCGCGGACATCTTCTTTCCTTCCAGATTGCTTTGTGGGGGAAAATGCCGGCCATGAAGGCGGAATACTGCGTGTTTGCAGTGCAGAGGCCACGGAGAAAGGCACAGGGAACGGAAGACGGCGGGTCGGCCGCGATGAGCTACGCGGGCACCAACCGCCTGATTGCCTACCCAACGGGCCGACCCTGGCGACCCCTAATCACTAATCAAGCTCTGACCCCAAGGCCCCCTCCAGGGGCTCACCAGCCTGCAATGGCTTTACCTCAATCAGACACAGGTCAGCGATCTGACGCCCCTCCAGGGGCTCACCAGCCTGCGAGAGCTTTGGCTCAAGCAGACGGAGGTCAATAACGTGCGTGTGGCAGAACTGGAAAGGGCTCGGCCAAATCTGGAGATCAGGCGTAGATGATCGCGTCGTGTGTTCCAGCGATGTCACTCACGCGACGGAGGCGGGCCGGTGCCTGGCAGTAGTGAGTGGGCCCCCCGGCGATGCGCACAGCTCTCATGGACGTGTCGGGGGTTTCAAGGCGATAAACTCCCGCCCCGCCAGGGCGGATGGAACCGGGATCCTGATCGGGATCAGGGGGACGGAGCCTCAGAGAAGGCGGGAAGACAAGCAACGGGGAATTGAACCTCGTGGCACAGCCGCCTTCGGCGGTGTCTGGTCGATTTCCCAGCCGAGGGCGACTGGGCTACACCTTCTTTCGCCTTCTTTCGTTTCTTTCGGCTGTGACATTCTCGACCACCGCTGAAAATCGCGGCCGGCTCTCCTGGGTGAATGGGAGGTCCCCTCCCCGGACAGGAGACACCGGCCCGGCCGGTCCGGCGCGAAGAACCGCTATGGATTATTTGATTTTTATGAAACATAACATCTTCGAGTAACGTCTATAATACGAGCAAGGTCACAGGCGATGATGGACACCACGACGTCTGGAAGCCGGGGGGAGGCGGTAGTCGGTAGTCAGTAGTCGGTGGTCGGTGGGAAGAACGCGGTGCAAACAAAGCCAAAGGGCAGCGGGCAGCAGTCAGTGGTCAGTAGCCGGTTGCAGGACTGATCGTACCAAACAAAGCCAATGGGCCCTGCGGCGGAACGGGAATGGGGGAGAACGGAGATGGCGTGAGAGGTCAATTGCGCCAAACAAAGCCAATGGGCGGGAGCGAAGAAGTGAGGGTAAGTGCTTCATGGACAAGGGGTTGGGACGAACCGGATGCGTCGGAGACCCGGGGAAAGCAAAGCCAATCGGGGGGACGGGCGCGTGGGCCGTGGGACGGGGGAACGGCTCGGAAGCCACCCGCGACTCTCATTCCTGGGGCCTGCGTCCTTCCCTGGCTATCGTGCGAAACAAAGCCAATTGGCCGGGTACGAAAGCACGCGGCAAGTGCTTTGCAGAAGAAGAGTTATGATGAACTCGCCACACACGGGGCCTCGGAAAAACAAAGCCAATTTCCCCCGAGGGGACGGGGCCTAGGGGACACGGGACATGGGCCAAGTGAACGAACAAAGCCAATGCGGGCGCGGTGAGCACGTGCCGGGCAGACCCGGATGTGCGGCCACGGGCAAGATGCCCGTGCTACTCATGGGCGCTCGCGCCCATGCCACGAACGCCTTGCGGCGTCACTGCAAACACAGGACAGAGCGCATCAAGCAAAGCCAGAAGGCGGTAGCCGGTAGTCAGTAGCCGGTAGTCGGCTGTACAAACAAACCCAATCTCGCGGAGGCGCCGGTGTATCGAACAAAGCCAAATGCCGTCGGACAGGATACCCCATCATTCCATTGATCCAGCATTCCATTATTCCAGCCTTCCATGGCTTTGCCGCCATGGACAGGCGGGGGGGAGTGTGCTAATAATGGCGGCTTCGTTGGATGGTTTTCAGGGTTCTGTGAGGTGCTTTGACGATGGATAAGGCGTTGGCGGATCTCATTCGGATCTCGAACATCACGGGCCGGGACCCCGCCCTCGTGCTGGGCGGCGGCGGCAACACCTCGGTCAAGACCGAGGACGGCAAATACATGTACATCAAGGCCAGCGGCACGGCCCTGAAGGACATGTCCGAGCAGCGCGGCTGGCGGCGGCTGCGGATCGAGCCGGTCCTGGCGATTATCAAAGATCGGTCCCTGGCCAAGTTCGATGCGCTGGCCCGGGAGAACACCGTCGTGACCCGGCTGCTGGAGGCCTGTGACGATTGCCTCACGTGCGGGGCCCGGCCGTCGGTTGAGTCGCACCTGCACGCCCTGCTCAAATCGCACGTGATCCATCTGCACCCGCTGGTCGTCTCGGCGTACGTCAACGCGCGGCACGGCGCGAAGCAGTTGGCGCGGCTGTTCGCCGGGGAGAAGCTGCCGCCCTTGTGGGTGCCCTATGCCAACCCGGGCTATATGCTCGCCAGAAAGATCGCAGCGCTGGTCGGCGGCTACCAGCAGCAGCACGGCTGCAAGCCCCAGGTTCTCTTCCTGGAAAAGCACGGCGTGTTCGTAACCGCCGACAGCGCCAATGGCGCCCTGCGGCTGGTCCGCCGCGTGATCGAGCTGTGTGAGAGCAAGGTCCGGCCGCTCACAGCGCGACCGGTGAAGACCCCGGCCCCCGAGGACATCATGGTCGCCAGGCTGGCGGTCCGCAAGGCGGTGTTCGAGGCCACCGGCCAGTACCTGCCGGTCAGCTATTTCCCTACGACGAACGGGATCGGCGCCCTCATGGCCCACAGCCAGGCCAAGGCGCTGCTCTCCACGCCGGCACTGCATCCGGAGGAGTTGGTCTACTGCAACGGTCCCGCCCTGTGGCTGGAGGACTTCCGGCCGGAGGTCATCACCCGCAAACTGCGGGCGCGGTTCGAGAAGACCGGCAAGTCACCCTCGGCCTTCGTCATCAAAGGCCTCGGCCTGTTCGTGGCCACCGACAAGTCCCTCGCTCCCCTCGTGGCGGAGATGGAGGACGGCTGCGCCGCGGTCCGTATGCACGCCCAACGTCTCGGCGG
>JALORE010000070.1 GCA_025459125.1 Planctomycetota bacterium
ACGGGCAAGCGCTACTTCGCCCACAACGGCAAGGACCCGGGCGCGTTCGAGCCGGCGCTGCTGGTGTGGTTCGAGATCCGGCGGCCCGAGAAGGGCAAGGTCGAATTCGTCCAGCACACGATCGACCAGGATTCCGGGATCGGCACGCAGTTCGAGCTGGTGGACCTCAACGCCGACGGCAAGCTGGACGTGGTCACCGCCAACAAGAAGGGCGTGCACCTGTTTCTGCAGGCTCCGGAACGTGTCGCGGGCATCCTGCCCGCGAATCGAGGGCAAGATGCCCTCGACACGGCGCACGCGCTCTTTGACGGCAAGACCTTCGACGGCTGGGAGGGCAACCTCGACTACTTCCGCATCGAGGATGGCGCCATCGTCGGCGGCAGCCTGGGTAAGCCGATCCCGCGGAACGAGTTCCTCGCCACGAAGAAGGAGTACGGCGATTTCGAGCTGCGGCTGAAGGTGAAGCTGCTGGGCGACCCGGTCCGGGCCAACGCGGGGATTCAGATCCGCAGCCGGCGCATCCCGAACCACAACGAGATGATCGGTTACCAGGCGGACATGGGCCAGCAGTATTGGGGCTGCCTGTACGATGAATCGCGGCGGAAGAAGGTCCTGGCCCAGGCCGAGGCCGAGAATCTGCGCCGGGCCCTGAAGGCCGGCGACTGGAACGAGTACGTCATCCGCTGCGAGGGACGGCGGATCCAACTGTGGCTCAACGGCCACCCAACCGTGGACTACACCGAGCCCGATTCAGCGATCGAGCAGACCGGCCTGATCGCCGTGCAGATCCACGCCGGCCCGCCTTCGGAAGCCTGGTACAAGGACATCACGATCCGAACGATCGAGGCAGCGAAGTGAAGGGGAGTGCTGTTGTGCGAGCGGTCCAATTTATCGCGGTGGCGTGGCTGATGATGATCGGCAGTGCAGACGCTCAGAACACATCCCGGCTGGGGATCTTCGAAGGGACGACCGATGTCGGCAAGGTCCGTCACGCCGGCTCGACCGAGTTTCGCCCCCAGAGCGACGAGTACGTCGTCACCGGCGGGGGCGCCAACCTCTGGGGCAACACGGATGCCTTCCAGTTCGCCTGGCGCCGGCATACCGGCGACGTCGGCCTGACCGCACAGGTGCGCTGGCAGGGCCAGGGCGGCAACGCGCATCGCAAGGCCGGCTGGATGATCCGCCAGAGTCTGGACGCCGAGGCGCCCTATGTCGATGTGATGGTGCACGGCGACGGCCTGACCTCGCTGCAATACCGTAAGCTGCCCGGTGGTTCGACGGAAGAGTTGCAGGCGCCTGTCAAGTCACCGACGGCGATCCAGCTCGAACGTCGCGGCGATGTCTTCTCCATGTCCGTGTCCACCGATGGCAAGTCCTTTCTGCCCGCGCAGCGGTTCTCGTTGACGCTGCAGGACCCGGTCTATGTCGGGTTGGCGGTTTGTGCGCACGACGATGCTGTCACGGAGACCGCTCGGTTCTCCGCTGTGGACTTCAAGCCTTACGGGCAGACCCAGTCGAAGAACCTGGCGTTGGAAAGCACGCTGGAGACCATCTCCGAGCAGACCGCCGAGCGTCGCAGCGTCTATCAGGCCCGGCGTCATTTCGAGGCGCCCAACTGGTCGCCCGAGGGCGGCTCTCTTCTGTTCAATGGCGACGGACGTCTGTACACAGTCCCCGTCGCCGGCGGCGAGCCGAAGCTGCTGGATACCGGCGTCGCGAACCGGTGCAACAACGATCACGGCTTCTCCCCGGATGGGAAGTGGATTGCGCTCAGCGATCAGCATGATGGTCCTTCGCGCATCTACGTGGTCCCGAGCGGTGGGGGGACGCCCCGGTTGGTGACGCCACTGGGCCCATCCTACTGGCATGGCTGGTCGCCGGACGGGCGCACGCTCACCTATTGCGCCGAGCGGAACGGCAACTACGACGTCTACACGATTCCTGTCGCAGGCGGGACGGAGCGACGGCTGACGACCGCCGACGGCCTGGATGATGGTCCGGAGTATTCGCCCGATGGCCGGTACATCTACTTCAACTCGGAGCGCTCCGGCCTGATGAAGATCTGGCGCATGCAGCCGGATGGCTCCGACCAGGAGCCGGTGACGTCCGACCCGGACTACGCCGACTGGTTCGCCCATCCCTCGCCCGACGGCAGATGGTTGCTGCTTCTGTCCTACGATAAGGATGTCAAGGGGCATCCGGCGAATCAGGATGTGGCCCTGCGGATCATGCCGGTATCGGGCGGCCAACCCAGGGTGCTGGCCCGCCTGTTCGGCGGGCAGGGCACGATCAACGTGCCCTCTTGGTCGCCCGACAGCCGGGCGGCAGCCTTCGTCAGTTACCGGCTGGTGGCCCGGTAGCGAAGATCTCGGATGTGAGATTTCAAACTGCAGATTGGAGGCGCTGCGCCTCGGCTACGCCGGCGCCAGGGGCTGCCCAGCGGGATCTGCCGCCGGAGGAATCGGCATCTTGCCCAAGTCGAAACGAGCCCGGCCGCAGAAGACCACCCTGAAAGCCGGTTGACCTTCCTGTCACCATCTCCTTCGCTCCTTTTATCGGGCACTGTCCCGGGGCGGCGCGGCCCAGGAGGCCGGTGACCAACGCCAGGCGCACGCGGACCTGCCGTCCCCTCCCGGAGCCCCTCCCGAGGAGTGACCGGGCCCCTCCTTAAGCCGGTACGTCAAATGGCCGAAAAGGGGACTACAGGATCGATCCGGAGTCGAAGGGACCTTTGATGGGGCCGGGGCCCCGAACTCCGTGTCGCGTTGGGACTTGCCTGCGGGAATCTCAGGGTCCTTCACGAGGAGTGCGGAATGCAGAGTGCCAGGCCCATGCTGAACAGACTGTTTGCCGTCCGCAAGGATATGCTGCGCGGCGACTCCCTCTTTGCGCTGATCATCTTCGCTGTCGTCGCCCTGTTTCTCTTCAACCTGGTGGCCTCCATCTGGCACAACATGGTGTTCCAGAAGGACATCGAGCAGAAGGCGAGCGTGCGCCACGCGGAGTCGGTGGGCCGTGTGCTGGCGAGGGCCGCCGAATCCCTCATGGCGACCAACGAGCTGTCCGCCCTGCGGCGGACCATCGCGGAAACGGCGTTGGAGCACCACCTGCGGTCCTGCCGCATCCTCCTGCCCGACGGGGGAATCCTGGCGGATGCCGACCCGGCGTCCATCACGCTGGTCACGTTGCCGGCGTCCTGGGAAGGGGCGGTCGCTCCCTACAGCCAGGAGTTCTCCCGGCGCACGGCGCGCTTCACCTATCCCCTGATGATCCCGGGCCGGGGCAACGCCACGCTGAAAGTCACGGCGGGCGTCGATGACCGTCTGGACGCCGCCCTGGCCCCGCAAACGGCCCAGATGGCAATCGCCTGCCTGGCGCTGGCCAGCATGCTGCTGGTCCATCGGCATTCCCGCTTTCGGTTGAAGGCCATTGGGGCCATCCAGGAGGTGCTGCTGGCGGTGCGCGAGGACGGTGCCGACCTGTCCACGCTGGAGCTGGACCCCCGGTTGGGCACGGAAGCGGTCGCCTGGAACAAGCTGCTCGGCGACCGGCAAGATACGCAGATCCGCACGGCGATACAGCAGGTTAGGGACACGGCCCACGAGAGATCCGAGACGGCCGAGGCCCTCGAAGCCGCGGTCGATGCCATCTCCGCCGGGTTGGTTCTGGTGAACTGCCGGCTCGAAATCGAGCACGTCAACGGCGCGGGCGCGGTGTTGCTCCAGGGCGCCCGGAGTCAACTGCTCCACGAGCCGATCGAGCGGGCGGTCAAAGACGAGCACGTTCTGGCCGCGGTGCGTCAGGCCGCCGCGAACCCGACTGCCCGACGCGTGGTCCTGGAAGTCGAGCAGGGCGGGACGATCACGACCGGCGTCTTGCGTTTTGCCGTCATGCCGCTGCGGCGCGGCCGGTCCGACTCGGTCCTGATCACCATCGACGACGTCACCCAGCAGCGGGTGGCCCAGGCCGCCATGAACAGCTTCCTGGCCAAGGCGGCCCACGAACTGCGCACCCCGCTGACCAACATCCGGCTGTTCGTGGAGGAGGCCCTGGACTACTGCGAGAAGAACCCCGCAGCGGTCAGCCCGTGCCTGAACGTTATCAACGACGAGTCGCAGCGGCTGGATCGCAGTGTGGCGGAGATCCTGTCGGTCTCGCAGATCGAGGCCGGCTCCTTCGAGATCCGGCGCGATGACGTTCACCTCGGGGAGATGCTGCAGAAGCTCCAGCTCGATCACGAGGCCCAGGCGCGGGAAAAACGCATTGCCTACGAGTTCGAGCTGCCGCCGAAGCTGCCCACGTTCCAGGGGGACCGGGACAAGATCGCCTTGGCCCTGCACAACCTGGTGGGCAACGCGCTGAAATACACGCTCGCCGGCGGCCGTGTCGTCGTCTCGGCCCAGGTGGAGAGGAGCCGGGTCAGCGTGGCCGTCACCGATACCGGGCTCGGCATCGGTCCCGACGAGACGGAGAAGGTATTCGAGAAGTTCTATCGCTCCAAGAACCCGCTGGCGGCCGGGGTCAAAGGGTCCGGGCTGGGCCTGCCGATCGCCCGCGAGATCGCGCGGCTGCACGGCGGCGACATCATCCTGGAATCACAGCTGGGCCAGGGCAGCACGTTCACGCTGATTCTGCCCCTGATGGAGGAGAAGGCCTGACGTGGAGATCCAGACGAGTCACCGAGGCGCGGTGCTGGTGGTGCGGCCCTCCGGGCCGCTGACCGGCGCCGACGCGGATACCTTCAAGACCGCCGTGCAGGGGTTTGTGCGGGACAACCTGGGCCGCGTGGTGGTCGATGCCTCGGCCTTGCCCTATGTGGACAGCAAGGGTCTGGAGTGCCTGGCGGACATCGCGGAGGAGATGGCCCTGACCGGCCGGGGTCTGCGCCTCTGTGCGGCGAACGAAACGCTGCGGCAGGTTCTAGACCTGACCGGCCTGGCGCCGCAGTTCGAGCACTTCGAAGATGCCAACTCGGCGGTAAGGAGCTTTCTGTGACGGAACCCCAGACGGATTCCCGGTTGGGTACAGCGCTCGTCGCGGAAGGGATCATCACGCCCGAGCAGTTGGACCGGGTTCTGGCCGAGCAGCGGACGACGGGCCGGCCGCTGGGGGAAATGATTGTCGAGCAGGGTGCGATCGACGGTGCGCGGATGCTGCGGTTTCTCGGTCAGCAGCTCGGGGTGCCGTCCTGCCAATTGCGCCACGGCCTGGTCGATTTCTCGCTCCTGCCGCTGCTCGGCGACCAGGAAGCCCAGCGGCTCACGGCGATTCCGCTGTTCCGCGTGCACGACACGCTGACCGTCGCCATGGCCGAGCCCCAGTCGCTGCCGAAGATCGACCGCCTCCACCAGGTGACGGGCTGCCGCATCCGGCCGGTGCTGGCGCCGCGCGCGAACATCCTCGAGTACATCAACAAGTACACCTCGGGCAGCGCCGACGTGGATTCGTTTCTCGCCTCGCTGTCGGAGAGCGACGTGGAGGTGGTGGAGAAGGAATCCGTCGATGACGGCCCGGCCACGAACCTCGACCGGATGGTGGAGGGCAGCCCCATCATCAACCTGGTCAACGTCGCGCTGCTGACGGCCATCAAGGACAAGGCCAGCGACATCCACATCGAGCCTGACCGGCAGGGCTCGCGCATCCGCTACCGGATCGACGGCGTGCTGCGGGACCTGATGAAACCGCCGCCGGGTCTGCATGCGGCGATCGTCTCCCGCGTCAAGGTGATCGGCCGGATGGATATCGCCGAAAAGCGGCTGCCCCAGGAAGGGCGGGTGCGCATCGTGGCGGAGAACCGGGACATCGACCTGCGCGTGTCCAGCATGCCGACGTTGCTGGGGGAGAAGATCGTGCTGCGCATCCTTGACAAGGCCAATCTCCGGATTCGCCTGCAGGACCTGGGCTTCCGGGAGGAGACCCAGGAGGCCTTCGAGCGAATGCTCCGCCAGCCCTACGGACTGGTCCTGGTAACCGGACCGACCGGCAGCGGCAAAACCACGACGCTCTACTCGGCCCTGGATCTCATCCGCAGCCCGGAGAGGAACCTCGTCACGGTCGAAGATCCGGTCGAGTACCAGTTGGACATGGTCAACCAGATCCAGGTCCACGAAGCCATCGGCATGACGTTCGCGCGGGCGCTGCGGAGCATTCTGCGCCAGGACCCCGACATCATCATGGTGGGCGAGATCCGGGATCAGGAGACGGCGCGGGTGGCGGTGCAGGCGGCCCTCACCGGGCACCTGGTCCTGGCCACGCTGCACACGAACGACGCGCCCGGCGCCGTGGCCCGGCTGCTGGACATGGAGATCGAGCCGTACCTGCTTTCCAGTGCGCTCAACGGCGTCATTGCCCAGCGTCTCGCCCGGACGATCTGTCCCAACTGCGCCGCCAAGTACATCCCGGCCACGAACGTGCTGGAGGATGCCGGCTTGGCGGATCGGCCGGGACGTCCCTTCCGCAAGGGCGCCGGCTGCAAGGATTGCCACAACTCCGGCTACCGGGGTCGGGCGGGCGTCTACGCCGTTATGGAAGTGACACCGGACTTGCGGCGTTTGATCCACCACGCCGCTCCCACCCACGAATTGCACGACGTCCTGCGCCGGCGGGGCGTGCTGAGCCTGCGGGAGGAAGGCGTGCGGCTGGCCCTGGACGGCAGGACGACTCTGGAGGAAGTCCTGGCCGCGACACACAGCGAGGACACCCGGGGAACCTCCGATTCTCCGTCGTCCCGCGCCAGTGCGCCGGCCACCGCCGAGGGGGAACGGGCAACGGCCAACTCCGCCCCCGTGGAGGTCGTATGAAACTGGCCTACAAAGCCTACGACGGTCTCGGCAAGGCGGTCACCGGCATCATCGAGGCCGGCGACACCGTCGGGGCTTCCGAACTGCTGCACCGCAAGGGGCTCTACGTCGCCGCGATCGAAGCGTCGATCCCAGCGCAGGAGAAGACACGCTTCATCCGGCGACATTCCTCCGGCGGCCAGCGTCTGAAGGACGTCGCCTGGTTCTCCCGGCAACTGTTCGTGCTCGTCTCGTCGGGCACCCAGTTGGCGGATGCCTTGCATGCCCTGGAACGCCAGGCGCGGCCGGGTCCCTGGCGGCAGGTCATCACCAGTCTGCGGACCCGCGTGGAGGGCGGAGCCGCACTGGCGGTGGCCATGGAAACGCACAACGCCTATTTCGACCCGATCTATCGGAACCTCATCGCCGCCGGAGAATCGAGCGGCCGTCTGGTGGAGATGTTCGACCAACTGGCCGGGCTCAAACAGAAGCAGTTGCGCGTCCGGAATTCCGTCGTCGGGGCCCTGGTCTATCCGTGCCTGCTGGTGACGGTGGGCCTGACCATGTTCGTCATGTTGCTGCTGTTCGTGATTCCGCGGTTCGCGGGGCTGTTCCAGACCATGGCGGTGCCGCTGCCGGCGAGCACGGCGGTCCTGCTCCATGCCAGCGACGCGTTCCGCGCGTACTGGTGGCTCACGATGCTGCTGGCGGCCGGGGCGGTCGGCGGGGCCGTGGTCGGCCTGCGTACACCCCGGGGCCGGCAGATGCGGGACCGGCTGGTCCTGCGCCTGCCCTATGTCGGGCCGATCGTCAAGAGCCTTTCGACGGCCCGCATCGTCTCGCTGTTGGGCGTGCTGATGCAGGCGCGCATCCCGGTGCTGGAGGCGCTGCGACACGTGCGGCACTCCACCGGCAACGGCCGCTACCAGGAGTTGATCGCCCGGGCGGAAGAGGCCGTGACCAAGGGCGAGGCGATGAGCGCCGCCTTCGACGATACCGGCCTGGTCAGCCCGTCCGTGTACGAGGCGATCCGCAGCGGCGAAGAAAGCGGCGAGCTCGACCGGCTGCTCATCACCATCTCGACGTTTCTCGACGAGGAGAACGAGGTGATCGTCCGCTCTCTGACGAGCATCATCGAGCCGTTGATCCTGATCGTCATGGGGCTGCTGGTCGGGCTGATTGCGATTTGCATGTTCATGCCGCTGTTTGATCTGGCCTCGATAACGCAGCAGGGGGGCTGAGCATGAGAATGACACATTCGTCACGAACCATGATCGGCGTGGACGTGGGCCGCCAAACGATCAAGGCCGCGCAGTTGCAGGTCTGCGGCGGGCGGTATCGCGTCTTTGCCCTGCTGCTATTGCCGCGCCCTCAGCCGGGCCAGGAGATCGGCGCCGCCGACGCCCTGGCGCTGCAGAAGAGCCTGAAACGCTGCGGTTTCCGCGGTAACCGGATCGCCCTGGCGGCCCCGGAACAGAAGCTGCTGCGGGCCGCCCTGGAGGTGCCCGCCAAGGTGACCGGCGCTGCGGTCGATCCTATCGTGCGGCTGGAATTAGGGCGCCTGCACAACGTTCCTCCGGATTCATTCGAGATGGCCTACTGGGAGATGAAGGCGACGGCCCTGCCGCGGCCGTTGACGCCGACGCTGGCCGTGGGCTGTCCGCACGCGGCCGCCCACGCACTGCTGGATACGTTCGAAGACGCCGGCTTCCGCACGGAGGCGCTCGACGTGGGCAGCGCTGCGGTGGCGCGGGCTTGTGGCCCGCGCTTGGCGCCGGCGCCGCAAATCACCGCGATTGTCGATCTCGGTTGGCGCTCGACCTCGGTGCTGTTCGTCTGTGGCCGGACGCCGATCTACGAGAGGTCGATCCCCGGCGCCCCGATGGGCGAGCTGACCGCCCGGCTCACGGAGGCGTTCGGCCTGCCGCCGATGTCGGCCTACCAGGTCGTCGGCACGATTGGACCGGGCGCGGGCGAGTCGACGGGGCCGGCGGACGCGGAGAGCCTCGCGGCCCTGCGCAAGCACGTGCGGGCTCACTTCGACAAGCTGCTGGAGGAACTGCGGATCCCGTTGTCCTATGCGAATCATCAGTTCGGGGGCGAGGGCGTCAAACGGCTGCTGCTGATCGGCGGTGGCGCCGGCGTCCCGCACCTGGCCGCCTATTTCCAGGACCGGCTGGGCACCGAAGTCCAGCGGGCGGCGCCGAGCGACCTGATCGAAAGTCCGCCGGAATTGGCGGCCAAAGCGGATCATCCCGCCCTGACCTGCGCGGTGGGTCTGGCCCGGTTCGGGGGAGTGTGACGATGAGCGATGTGAATCTGATTCCCATGGCCCGCCTGGCGGGAAGACGTCGGCGGGGACGGTTGTACTTCTGGGCAGCACTGTGCGGTACGTACGCCTTGCTCGTTGCGGTCGGTGCGTCGACGTTCCACGTGGCGCGGGCGGGGCAAGGACGCCGGGAGGCCCAGCAGGTGGAGACGATCGACCGGCAGATCGAGCAGGAGACTCGGGCCCTGCAGGGGCTCCGCCGGCAACTCCAGGAAACGACGACGGCCCTGGAGACGACGCAGGCCATTCGTGACCAGCCGGACTGGAGCAAGCTGCTCGTGGGCTTGTCCGCCCAGGTCGACGACGAAATCGTGCTCAGCCGGTGTCACTTTGCGACCTTCACCGCCGATCAGAAAGCCGTCACGGTCGAAACCGGCGGCTCCTTATCCAACCTGCCGCTGGGGACCTTCCTGACGGAGTGCCGCCACGGCTTGACGCTCAACGGTTACGGCAAATCGCAGGAGGCGGTCGCGCGGTTTGTTCTGCGGTTGGAGGGGTGTGGGGTATTCGACCGGGTGCGACTGGTGAACAGCTCGCGGCAATCGTTTCTCAACGGCGAGGCCGTGGCGTTCAGTGTGGAGTGCAACATGTAGCTGTCAGTTGGCAGTGGGCCGATGTTGGTGGACCGTCATCGGCCTCTCCCTGTGAACCGGCAACTGCGAACTGACAACTGCGAACTGACAACTGTGAACTGACAACTGTGAACGGAAAGAGGATTGTCATGGCATCGGCATCTGGATCAGGACCGACCAACGTGCGCGGCATCGATGCGGCCGGCGTCGGCGTGTTCCTGCTGGTATCGCTGGTCGGATACATGACTCTGGTCAGTCCGCTCCTGCAGCAGCGGTCCGCCGGCACGGAGCGGCGGCGCGAGACCGCGGCCCGGCAGCAGAAGCTGCAGGACCTGGAAACGGCGCGCACGACCGTGGAAGATCGTCTGGCCGCGGCCCGTCAGCACTTGGCGACCAGCGCGGTGCAACTGGAGTCGGCCGCCCGGATCAACAAACGCGTCGCCGCGGTGACCGAGTTCTTCTCCCGGTGTCGCCTGCACGTCGACGATGTGCAGACGGGCCGAGTGTCGGGGGGGACCCAGTACGATCTGGTGCCCCTGACCATCATCGGACGGGGCGCGTACCATCAGTGCGGCGAGCTTCTGCATGGCCTGTGCGCGCAATATCCGGACATGAGTGTGATGCGCCTGGAACTGTCCGGCAATCCACGGGAGCAGGCGGACGCGGGCAAGTTCCGGCTCGACCTGTTCTGGTATGCGGCGCCGAGCGGGCCGGCCGCCCGGGGAGCGTGACATATGATGAATCTGACCCAGCGACAGAAGACGTTAGCGGCGGTTTGTCTGATTGGTCTGGTGGGGCTCGTGATCGATCGCACCATCCTGCGACCGCAGGGCGGCCCGCGTGCCGCGTCGGCGGACACGCCCGGGGCCGGCCGTTCCCAGCCCGGGACGACCGCACCGCCGGCCGAAGAACCCCCGGCCCGCGTGCCGATCGCGGAACGCCTGAACCGTCTGGTGCCGGCGGCCGTGCCGGACAGCAACGAGCGGCGGAACCCGTTTGCCCTACCGGTGTCCTGGTCCGATAGTGGGGCTGCGCACGAGGCCAAAGTCCCGGATCCGGCTACCGTCTTTATCCGTCAGCATCGGCTCAAGGCCGTGGCCGTCCAGGGCACGGAGACTGGTGCCCTGGTTGATGACAGTTTCCTGGCGCTCGGCCAGAGTGTCGACGGTTTCACGCTGGTCGCGGTGGGCCACCGGGAGGCGGTGTTCGAGCGGGAGGGCCGGCAGGCCGTCCTCGAATTGACGCTCCCGTGACGGATGGAACCGGACCCACCCGGGGGCGACAGGCCGCGGCCGCGTGGGATACGTACAATTACTTAAGTACCGCGCGAATCGCGACGATATTCAGAGCAACGTATCGTCTCGGAAGAGGTCAATCCAGAGCATCACACAAAATGCGCAGGTAGGAGAGCACGTATGAAAAGACACGGGTCTACCGGAAGAAGGGGATTCAGTCTCCTGGAAGTCGTGATTGTGGTTGCGATTATTGCCATCCTGGCGGCTATCGGCATCCCCCGGATGAGCCGCGGCGCCAAGGGCGCGAGCGATGCCGCCCTGACCGGCGATCTGGCCACGATCCGCAACGCGATCGATCTGTATGCCACCGAGCACAACGGCGCGTATCCCGCGGAGACCGGGACCGACAACATCAACACCCAGTTGACGCAGTACACGGATGGCCAGGGCGCGGTGAGCCCCACCCGGACGACCAGTTGCATCTATGGTCCGTATCTGCGGAGTATTCCGCCGCTGCCGGTGGGGACCAAGAAGGGCAGCGCGAAAATTGGCCCGGGGGACGCCAACGATGTGGGCTGGATCTACGATGACGCAGAAGGAACCATCTACGCCAACACCTCGGCTTCGGAGAAGGACGATACCAACAAGCTGTACAGCGAGTATTAAGTCGGCGGGCAGGGATCCGGGCCACGGGCGAAGTTCTCGCCGGTGGCCCCTTCCCTATCCAGGGCGGATGAGTCCATGCTGCCGGCAGGTTCGCGTCCGCCTGCGGGAGTTCCCCCTGTGCGGCCCGGCGGCTCGGGGCCGCGGTGTCAGCCTGCTCGAAGTGGTTCTGGTGCTGGCGATCGTGACAATCGGGGCCGCCCTGGCGGTGCCCCGTTACGGCCGTGCCTCCGCGCGATATCGGGCCGATCTCGCCGCCCGACGCGTGGCCGCGGATCTCCGTTTGGCGCAGACCTGCGCCAGGGCCGCCTCCGATTCCCGGACGGTGTCTTTCACCCCGGCGACCGGGCGGTACCAGTTGTTGGATGTCCCCGCGCCCGACGGCACCCCGGGCGACTACACGGTCGTGCTGCGGGCCGAACCCTACCGGGCCGCGTTGGCCGCCGTCGACTTCAACGATAGCTTTCAGGTCGTGTTCAGCGGCTGGGGCCTGCCCGATCAGGGCGGGACGGTGGTCGTCTCCACGGGATCGCAGCAGCGGACGATTCAGGTCGATGGGACGACCGGGACGGTAAGCATACCATGAAGGGAATCCGCCATCCGCGCTGGGGTTTCACCCTGATGGAGGTGGTCATTGCCACGGCGGCGACCTCGGTCCTCCTGCTGGGTGTAGGCTCGGCCCTGCTCCTGGCGAGCCGGGCCCTGCCGGATGCCCACAGCCCGACGGCCCGGAGTGTCGCCGCGGCCCAGGCCTTGGAGCCGATGGTGGCCGAGCTGCAATATGCCCTGGCCATCCATCAACGATCCGAACACCTGATCGAGTTCACGGTCGCCGACCGCACCGGCGACGGGACCCCCGAAGTGATCCGCTACGAATGGTCGGGCGCCGCCGACGCACCCTTGACCCGGCAGTACAATGGGGCTGCCGCGGTCGCCGTGCTCGCGCAGGTGCGCGAGTTCACCCTCTCATACGATCTCCACGCCATCAGCACGGAGGTGCCCCAGGGCAATGAAAGCGCCGAGACGTTCTTGACGGGGCATGACAGTCTCTTCTATCATCACGACTACACGATCCGGGCGACGGAATGGTACAGCGAGTACTTCCGGCCCGCCTTGCCGGCCGATACCCTCAGTTGGAGAGTGACGCGGGTGCGGTTCTCGGTCAGGCAGGCCGGCGTGGCTGGAGGGGGAGCCCACGTTCAGCTCCAGACTTCCACGGTCGGAGGCTTGCCCACCGGGACGGTGCTGGAAGCGAAGACAATCGACGAACCGCTGCTGCCGCTGCTCTACTTCGTGCAGGAATTGACGTTTACCCAGGTGAGCAATCTGTCCCCCCAGCAGGGACTCTGCCTCGTCTTTCGCCATCTCCAGGGCGCCGAGGCCTGTGCGCTCCTGGGGCAGGACAAGGACGTTGCGGGGCCCAACCTTGTCTGGGCCAAATCCACGAACGGCGGCGCGTCCTGGACCGCTCTGGCGGGACAGTCCCTCCTGTTCTCGGTCTACGGCACGGTGACGACCACCGGAACACCCCAGATTCAGAACACCTACTATCTCGATGCCGTGGGTATCAGGCTCAGAGCCGGCTTGGACAGCCAGGCTACCGTGCAGACGGGCGTCCAGGTCCTCAACCGGCCGGAGGTGATCCAGTGAGCCCCCCAGGCAACCGGACGCGTGTGGCACTTCCCCGCGGACAGTCGGCGGCGGGCGGCCGGCGGATGGGGAACCGGCAGGCCGGATACTACCCGCCCTCCGCCCTCGGGAATCGACAGGGCGGTCGCGGCTTCACGCTCATCGAGACGCTGCTCTCGACGGTCATCGTCGCGGTCATGTTCGTGGCCGCGTTGAATACGCTCGGGGCTTCCCGCGTCACGCAACTCAAGGCCGCCCTCATCGGCCAGGGCCGCATGTTGGCCGAGGCGCTGATGGCTGAGATTCTCCCACAGCACTACGAGGAGCCGGACGGGGCCTGCGTCTTCGGCCGGGAAGCGGGCGAGCTGGAAACGAGCCGGGCGGCGTATGACGATGTGGATGATTACCAGGGGTGGTCCGAATCGCCGCCGGTTACCTGCGAAGGCACGGTTCTGCCGGACGCGGCCCACTGGACACGAAGTGTGACGGTGGCATGGGTCGATCCGCTGAACCCGCGACAAGTCAGCGGCGCCGAAACCGGCGTCAAACGGATCACGGTCGTGGCGGCCTTCCGCGAGGTGCCCCAGGCCACCGTGGTGGCGCTCAAGGCCGCCTACTGAGGAAAGGAGCAACACCCATGTCAGGGGACAGAGTCAGGCCCACGCGCGCCCGTCGGATTCGCCCGCGCCATTGCGGCGCCAGTGTGTACGTGCACGTCCTGGCCTCGTCGCTGCTGCTGACGATTCTGGGCCTCGGTTCCCTGGGGGCGGTGCGTCTCGAGCTGCGTTCGGCCCGGTTGCTGCACGATGGTGCGGCGGCCAGGACCTGTGCCGTCTCCGCGCTGGAGCTGGGCCTGCGGCAAACCTGCCAGAATCCCAACTGGCGGACGGCCTGGCCGAATGGGACGTGGTTGAGCGACAAGGAGCTGGGAGCCGGGCGGCTCACGCTGCAAGGGGTGGATCCCACGGATGGCGTGCTGGCCGACTCGGTTCGTGACCCGCTGGTCCTGACCGGAATCGGCACCTGTGGACTGGCCCGCCACCAAGTGCAGGTGATTATGGTGCCGGTCATCGAGTCTCTGGAAGCCCTGAACGCGTGTCTGTGCGCCTCCGGCCAGATCAAGACCAACGGCGGCAAGCGCCTCACGGCGCTGGGTGCGCCCGTGTGCACGAACGGCCAGCTCGACAACGATGGCGTGATCGACGGGAATGCGGAAGGGCAGAGCATCGATCACACCGGTACCGTCACGGGCGTGTGCACCATACCCGGTACGATTCGGCCGATGCCGGCGGCCACCGTGCTCACGGACTATGCCGGCAAGGCGACCAGCATCCCCTATGCTGCGACCATCGAGAAGGTAGTGCTCACGCCGGGATGCAATCCGTTGGGCCCCACCGACCCCAACGGGCTCTACCTGATCGACGCCGCCACTGGCAATCTCACGCTCCGCAAGAGCCGGATTCATGGAACCTTGATCATTCGCGGCCCCGGTCGTACGATCACGATCGAGAATGCGGTCTTCCTGCAGAACTACCGCGCGGATTTCCCGGCGCTGCTGGTGGAAGGCAACCTGGTCATCAAGTGCGACAGTGCGACCACGCCGCTCTCGGAACCGGCCTGCGCCACCAACTTCAATCCGGTTGGGGCCCCCTACGAGGGCGCGACCGACACGGATCAGGCGGACTCGTATCCGAATGAAATCCGTGGGCTGGTCCACGTCAAAGGATCGCTCAAGCTCCAGCAGACGGCGCGTTTCGTGGGCGCCGTGATCTGCGAGGGGAACGTCTCCTGCGAGGAGGCGAATACCATCGTCCACGACGCCGGCTTGTACACCAGCCCTCCGGCCGGATACACCTGCGTCGACGGCATGAAAGTCTCCCCCGGCAGTTGGAAGCAGGTGGTGGACTGAACGCGGCGGGCCTACCAGTTGGGGTCGTCGAAGCGGGTGAGATCGGCGCCGTCCTGGAGCACGCCCAGCGTGACGATCGCGAACGTGAAGACCGTCGTTCCCGGCTCCAGGTGGCCGCCCAACCCCTGCGTGTCATTGGAGAACACCAGGTGCGCGTGCACCCGCCCGTCCAGGACGTAGCCGTTGACGTTGAGCAGGTCCTGGGGCCCCTCGCCTTTGAAGAACACATTCGTCGCCGGCAGCGTCGTATTGCTCACCGCGTGCGCGTGGAAGGCGGTCAGCGAGCCCACGCCGCTCAGGATGGCGGCATTGCGGATCTTCTCTTGGGCCACCGCCTGCTTCAAACCGTCCAGCAGGTCCATGCCCCGTCGGAGACGGACGACGACGATTCTCTCGAAAGTGCCGCTGAGGGTGAGAACGTCCGGCGCTGGTTCCATGATTCCCGTTGCTCCTCTGGGGGCCGCGTCTGTTGCCGGGGCGGGTAGCTGCGCTGGACTGCCACAACCGCCCCCGGCCAGCACCGCGATCGCGGTCGCTCGCAATACGAGACCCGCCTTCATCGCTCGATACCTCCCACTCGTGTCCGTGCGATTTGCTCCGCCTTCTCGATCTACCGCTGCAAGCCGGTGTTGACCCACCGGATCGCGGTCCGCAGCAACTCGTTGGCGTCCGGCAGATCGAGCTTGTCCTTGATGTGGGCCCGGTACGTCTCGATGGTCTTGATGCTCAGGTGCAGCTTCTCGGCCATCTCGCGCGTGCTGAAGCCCTCGCCGATCATGCGAAAGACCTCCAACTCGCGGTCGCTCAGGGAGTCGGCGGGCGAGCCGACCGTGCGGGTGCCCCCGCCGACCAGCTTGCTGACCATGCGGGCGGCCATGCCGTTGCTGACGTAGACCTCGCCGGCCAGCACGCGGCGGATCGCCGTCACGACCTTCTCGGTGGCCTCCTGCTTCATGATGTAGCCTTTGGCGCCCGCCCGCAGCGCCCGTTCGCCGTAGACACCTTCGTCGTGCATCGACAGCGTCAGCACCGGCAGATTCGGGTATTGCACCTTCAGGTCCTTGATCAGCTCCATACCGCTGACGTCTTTGAGGCCGATGTCCACGATCACCATGTCCGGCTGGAGCTGTCGGATCGCCTGCATCGCCTCGTGGGCATCTTCGGCCTGCCCGCAGACCTGGAGGTCCTTTTCCTGATTGATCAACTGGGCGAGGCCCTGGCGCACGATCGGGTGATCGTCCACGATGAGAACCGTTCGCTTGCCCTGCGGCCCTGTGTCGCTGTGAGACTTTCGCAACATCCCGCTTTGTCCTTCCGTGTCTCTCGACTTTGTCAGGCAAAACCCACGTGGTCCCGGCTGCCCGCCCGACCACACGGCCGGTTCAGTATACCATCCCGCACGGCAACGCGATAGCCTGCCGGCGCAACTTTATGGACAGCAAGGCCGCGTACCGCGTTCCCAGGACCGGCCGGCCGTAAGGGATTCCCCGATGAGAAAACCAGCGTCAGGCCGGATAGAAGAAGCAGAAAACGCCCGATTTCTCGCGACGGGTACCGCCCGTACCATAACGCAAAACAGTGATTCGACTCCTTGGAAGGGGATCACCATGAACGATATGGAATTGCTGAAGCGTTATGCCGCGGGCGAGGAGGGAGCCTTTCAGGAACTCGTCAGTCAGTACCGGGATGGCGTCTACGCGTTTCTCCGCCGGTTCCTGAACCAGCCCGATCTTGTGGACGACGTGTTTCAGGAAACCTTCATGCAACTGTACGTCAGCCGCGACACATTCGACCTGTCGCGGCCGTTGCGCCCCTGGCTGTTCACGATCGCCGCCAACAAGGCCAAGGATGCTCTGCGACGCATGCAGCGCATCGACTCCGCCAACCTGGGCGGCATGTTCGACAGCGACGACCACTCGATCGACGACGTGCTCAATACACTGGACTGCGACACGCACCTGCCCTACGACGACCTGATCAAGGATGAGACGGCGGTGGCGGTCAAGCGCGTCATCGCGCGGTTGCCGAGCAAGCTGCGTGAGATCCTGCTCTTGGCCTATTTTCACAAGTTCTCCTACGCGGAGATTGCCGGGATCTTGGAGATTCCCGTCGGCACGGTCAAGAGCCGGCTGCATACGGCGGTGGGGCGGTTTGCCGAGGACTGGAATGCCAGCATGATGTACGAGACGGCCAACTGACCGGCGGGCCGGGTCAGGGGTCGGGATGATGGAACGATGCCCCGGATCGGCTTGCGGGAGCCGCGCCGCAGGTGGCGGTCGGCTTGGCACCGTGTGTTCACCACCCTTACGCCGCCATCTGCAGGGTTGTTGCTCGGGCGCCCTCCGGGGCAGGTTTTGTCGAGTGCGAACGCGGACTGGAGCCCAGCCGCCGGCGAACCTCGACCTGATTGGCCCACGGGTGGGAATCGTGCTCCATCGGCCAGCCCAAATCCCGCCCCCAGAACCCGCGCCACGACGCTCGCAGTCTTCTCAGCAGGTCCATGCTTCACTCCTTTCCCCCTCGGCAGCCCGGATTCTCGGCGGTGTCCACCGCGGACGCCCGCCGACCCGGAGCGTTCTCTACCTGTTAGAGGCAGAAACTCGGGGGCAGGTAACAACGGGCCGGCAGCGTGAAGTTTGAAGACTCGGGTCCGAAGCAGCCGGATACGATGCCTCCCCTCTCTTGCCGCAAACTTCACACTTCAAGCTTGAAACTCTCTCACAACTGCCGCTTGATGGATTGCGCGTGGATGAGCTCGAAAAGGGCTTTGACGAACTCGGTATCCAGGCCCAATTGCCCGGCCTTGGCGAGATGGTCTTCGAGCAGGTTCTCCCAGCGGTCGAGCTGGAGGACCGGGATGTTGTGCTGCTGCTTGAGCCGGCCGATATCCTCGACCCACTTCATGCGCTCCGCCAGGTCCTGGATGAGCTTGGCGTCGATCAGGCTGATCTGCGCCCGCAGCCGGCCGATCTTCTGCTTCACATCCCGGTCGGTGATTGGGGCATCCCGGACCCGCAGCCGGTCCAGCATCAGGCACAGTGTCTCCGGGGTGACCTGCTGTTTCGCGTCGCTGAGCGCCCGGTCCGGCTCGATGTGCGATTCGATCATCAGGCCGCGGATGCCGATATCCAAAGCCATCTGGGAGACCGGCTCGACGAACTGGCGGTTGCCCGAGATGTGGCTCGGATCGCAGATCAAGGGCAGCTCGGGCAGCAGCCGCTTGAGCTCGATCGGCACCTGCCACTTCGGGTCGTTGCGGAATTGCATCTCGACATAGGTGGAGAACCCCCGGTGGATCGCCGCCAGTTTCCGCACGCCGACGGCATAGAGCCGCTCGATGGCCCCGACCCACAGACCCAGCTCCGGGTTGATCGGATTCTTCACCAGCACCGGGATATCGACGCCCTTGACCGCTTCGGCGATCTCCTGCACCGCGAACGGGCTGACCGTGGTCCGGGCCCCGACCCACAGGATATCCACCCCGTGCCTGAGGCAAAGCTCGACGTGCTCGGTATTGGCGACCTCCGTCGCGGTCGGCAACCCGGTCTCGGCCTTCACCTGCGCCAGCCACTCCAGGCCCGCCTCCCCGACGCCTTCGAACGAGTTCGGCCGGGTCCGCGGCTTCCAGATCCCGGCGCGAAAGACCTTCACGTGCGGACACTTCACCAACCCGCGGCCGGTCGCGAGCATCTGCTCGGCCGATTCCGCGCTGCACGGCCCCGCAATCACCCACGGCAGGTGATCCTGCGGCAGCCATTGGTCGATTCGTACGATATCCTGACTCAGTTTCTTCAGGGGTTCTGCCATTGCTGTCTTCCTGGAAGATGAAAGGGCTTACCACGCCAGTCTACTGGCCGCCCCAGCACAAAGCAAGCGCCGGACGAAGTCTGCGATCGATGGACATGGCGGAACGCTTGATTGGAATGGTGGAATGATGGAATATTGGAGTGATGGGGCACATCCTCCGACGGTCACCCGCTGGGCCATTGGCTTCGTTTGTACGACCATCTTCCCACCGCCTGCCGCCTTTGGCTTTGTTTCACACGTCGATCCCATTTCAAACTTGACACTTCACACTTCAAACTCTCTCCGGATTGGCTTTGTTTCTCTGGGGCCTCTACCGCCTCCGGTTTGTCCCAACTCTTTTTCCATAAAGCACTTACCCTTGTTACCATACTCCTGCCCATGGGGTTTGTTTGGTACGATTGACTTCCCGGTCCGCCTCCGCCCGCATCCATTCCCGTTCCGCTTCCGGCTCATCCGGTCTTTGCGTACTGGGCCCGCAGCAACAACGTGACAGAACAGGCAAGCAGAAAAGAGAAGAGGTGATTGAGGGGCGTGGGGCAGGCGGTTGTTTCCGCTCCCAGGGGTCCGTGGGCGGCGGACGCCTGGTACGGCCACGAGATCCGAAAGAACTCAGAACACCGTGCCCGGAACCAGAAGAGACCGGGCACCAGCGGCGGCAACCGGAAGGCGAAGCTGTCCAGCGGCCTCTCTCCGCAGGAAGGGCCCCCAAACGCGACGCGTCGCGTTTAGGAGAGGAACTTCCCTTCGACTTCATTCGCCGATTCGCATGGCCTAAGTATGGCCGATTGTCGCCCGACGGTCAAGATTGCCGTCGATGGTTCGGAGCGATTCCGAGGACACGGGGTCAGGCCTTGCTCGCGCCGGCAAAACCGGCTACTCATTGTCCGCCATGGGCACTCGGACGGCGTTCACCGTATGGGCCTTGCCCGTCTTCGCGGAAAGCTCCGCGGCCCGCGCCTCGGCCTCGGGTTTCTCCCGGTACGGGAAGGACGCCATCTCTTTGGCATTCTCGTCCACGACACTCCAGACGAACTTCATCCGCTGCCGCGTGGGCGCGGCCTTTCGGGAGCGGGACGCCTTTCGCACCTCGGTTTTGGGTGCCGTGTCCTCGGCTTTGATCGAAGCCTCCTCGGCCATCCGTTCAATTCGTTGCTTGTTCGACAGTCGCTTTGCCATGGGATCGTCCGTTTCTGAAAGTCGCGTGATAGAAGATCTTGCGTTCCGACACTGCCGGCCATACTCTACCAGATGTACCGTGGCCTTGCAAATCGTTTTGACCCTTTCTGGACGTCAGCCCCCACCAACCGCCAAAGGGCAGCCGGAGTCTCCATACGAAGAAACTGCGATGGAACAGCGATGGGGATATGGGGCAGGTCTCGAATCACGGTCATTCTGCGACGACTTTGAGTTCGCCGTGGAGCGTGCGGTCTGCCTGCAACCGGCCTGCCACGCGGCGGCGGGGCGGGAAGACCGCCGCCGCGCTTGCGCCGAAAGGCGGTGCGAGTTGACCCCCGCGAAGGCGGCCCTCGCGCCGCAGCAGGGCCATCAGGACGCTGCGCTTTCGCGTCATCCGGCTGTCGTCCTTCCGACCGTTCGGCCGGGCAGGGGGCACGGGGCGGATCTGCGGGCTGGGCCCGGGAGCCGCCTTCTGCCCGCTTACGGGGCCTGGAACACCGGTCCCGGCCGGCCGGCGAGGGCGGCGGCCTCCGCCGCCGACAGGGCCCGGTTGTAGAGCCGGACCTCATCGATCATGCCCCGCATGAACTCGCTGCCGTAGGAGCAGCCAATCCGCAGCTCCTGCCCGCTCTTCATGAACAGGGGCGTGCCGGTGTAGGTCACCGTCGAGGCCAGGGCCCCGTCCAGGTAGATTCTCGTGACGCCGGGCTCGACCGCGTAGAGGATGTGATGCCAGACGCCCGTAGTGATCGCGCCGCCCTGGGCCGTGACCACGTCGGCGGTGGTGCTCAACCAGATCGTGCCGTTGCCGACGTCGCCGTGAATGCGGGTCGCATCGACCTTCAGATCGAAGGTGTTCTCGCCGTTGAACCGGGTACCCAGAATGCCGCGGTTGCCGGTCGTGTCCGTATAGTTGACCCACACGGCGACCGTGTAGGTGTTCAGCGCCAGGTCGGCCGCATACGGCACGGTGGCGTACGTGAAATCGCCGGTCACGTTGAAGGCCTGGCCCACCTTGCCCGCGGTGAACGGCTGGGGCGCGCCCGAGAGCGTGCCGTGATGGCTGCCGGCCGAATCTCTGGCGTCGCCGTCCAGCTTGTAGTGGGCGACCAGCCCCAGCGTGCCCGGGTCCGCCGGGGTGATGGGGCCCGGGAGGCTGGCATACAGGCAGATGTCGTCGAAGTACAGGATGCCTTTGGCCCCGCTGCCCTCGATCCCGATCGTCAGCGTCTGCACGCGGTTGACCTGGCCCGCCTGGGACAGGTCGATGTTCCACACGTGCCAGGCCACTCGCGCCAGGTCCGTCGCGGCCCCCGCGTAGAGTACCTTGGTGCCGTTGATTCTCGCGTATAACTGTCCGCTATTGCCCGCTGCGCCCAGGAACCACAGCGACAGGCTCTTGATTCCATTGCCGGTCCAGTCCTGCGGGTTCTTGAAGGTCCGTACGGCCTCGGAGACCGGCGCTTTGGTGTTGTCGTAAGCCAGCGGCATGGATCGCTTGCCGCCGTGGATGAGCGTTGTCTCGGCAAAGGGGGCTTCCAGGTACCCCACGGTCGAGCCGGTGCCGTTGGTCCAGCCGTCGATCCAGGTCTCGTAGATCCGGCTACCCTCCTGGTCGGTGTAGCTCTCGAAGTCGTCCACGACCTGGTAGCTCTGGGTGGTGAAGCTCCAGACGTCGCCCGGATAGGTGACGGTGTTGACCTCATCGACCCGCCAGTAGTAGGTCGTGCCGAGGGTCAGAACGTCGGGCACATAGACGTGCTCGGTGAGCGTCCGGGCCGCCACGGTTCCGTTCGCCACCGCCGCCTGGTCGGTGCCGAAGAAGACCTGGTGCGAAGCCGCCGCGCGGCCGGGCCGCCAACTCAGGCTGGCATCCGGGCTGACATCCACCGCCCCGTTCGCCGGCTGCGGCGCACGGGCCTGCATCGGGACATAGGAGAACCGCACCTCGGCCAGGCCGGTGACGTTCAGCCCGCCCCAAGTGGCCGTGATCGTCAGCTTGACGAATTTCGCCTCCACCCCGCCCAGCGGGACGGTGGTGTTGGCCGCATAGCCGGGGGCGCCCGGCCCCCGGGCGAACTCGGGCACGTTCTCTATGGCTTTCCAGGTCGCGCCGTCGGTGGAGTACTCGATCGTGACCTTCTTGGCGCCGAAGCCGATGAAGCTCTCGATCGGCCCGTTGGAGTTCCACACCTTCAGGTCGTGCAACTGGTAGGCCTGGTCAAATTCGTACTGGATCCAATTCGGCAGCGCCCCGCTGCTGAGCCACATGGTGGTCCCCTCGGTACCGTGCAGATCCCCGGTCAGACCGGAGCCGTCGAGGGTCTTCTCCGGACCCATGTTCATTTGCGCGCTGGAGGCCGTGGCCGCCGCGGGCTTGACCGGATACCCGTACGGCTCGACCGTGAACGACCAGATGTCGCCCTTGAAGATCGTGTTGTCAGGGGCCCGATTGACCTCATCGACCCGCCAGTAGTAGGTCTGTCCATACGCGAGCACGGCGGGCGGATCGAACGTGGCCTCGGCCTGACCCTGACTGGCCAGCACGCCTTTCGGGTCGGTCCGGCTCGCCGCGTTCACGTCCGCGAACGTGAGTCCCAGGTACACATCATGGGTGGCGGCGAATTCGCCCGGCTTCCACGTCAATATCGTGTCGCGCGGCACGTCCGTCGCCCTGTTTTCGGGAACGGGTTCGCTGGCCGACTCCTCGCCCGGCCCCTTGCCGGCCATGGCGTCCCGAATCTCGTTCTCCGTCAGCGCACGGGCGTACACGCGCGCATCGCTCATTCTCCCCGCCCAGTTTTCGCCGGCGCTGTTCTCGTTGTCCCCGCCAAAGAACAGAGGCATCGGGAAGTCCAGCGCCTGGGTGATCGTCCGCGACAGGGCCCTCACCCCGTTGCGATAGTAGGTGATCGTGCTGCCGGTTTTCACGAGGACATGATGCAGCCATAGATCATTGGGGATGTCGTCATAGTTCAGATTGTCATTGCCGTTGCTGTTCTGGTGCCACTCGAATTGGGTCGGGGTGAACTTGATGAATTGCCGCGGCACAAAATCGGCCGCACTCTCGTTCATGCGGTTGCCGAAAACAATCTCATTGGCGCCGTTGCCGGCCTCTTGTTTCGCCCAGAAGACCCACGTGAAGTCATTCGTCAGGGTCATCCGCGGAATGCTGCCGGCCCGCACATAGGCGCCGGTGGCGGTGCCGTTGAAACTGATGACCATGCCGCGCTCGGGATCGTTCACCCAAACCGATCCGCCCGGCCCCAGCCCGGCGTTGGGCCTGACGATGGTCCCAGGGTTGCCGTTGCCGGAGGAATCCAGGGCCACGGCCCCTTGTCCCTCGTTGAGCTTCCACCAGCCGATCAGCGTGGGATCTCCGGCGAACGTCCCGGCGGCCGGTCCCAACAGGAAGAGACAGAACGCTGTGAGAATGGGTTTCTGCAACATGGCGGTCTTCCTCCAAATTGGTATATGAATGCTCTTCGTGCCACAGGCCTGCGCCTGTGGTGGGTGATCCGTTTGCTCCTCCCGCACCGTTACGTATCGTCACCGGGCTCCCCGTCGCGACAGACCGCGTTGGGGGAACCGACCGACAGGGCCCGATAAGAATGCTGGTCCAGGCACCTCGTACCTCATTCTATCGCGTATGCTCGGCCCAAGTCAAGCTGTTGTTGGCCGTCAGCCGGCGGTTCTCCGTTGTCAGTTCAGACTGCCGCGCTACGCTCGCACTTGTCTGATCTGCGGTTTCCTGCGTCTTCCCTTTTCCGTAGTCCGCCCTCTATCCTCCGTCCTCGGTCCTCTTCGTGCCCAGCGATTCCGCAAATAAGCATGAGACGGTGAAGGTAACTACCGGCGGGTCCGGGAGTTGAGGGGATTTCTACGGGGAGCAGCAGATTCGCATTCATTT